>NZ_JBFMVT010000002.1:4330749-4640089 GCF_040786275.1 Buttiauxella gaviniae | reverse complement strand
TGGGACGGCGGGTTTCCTGATTGCTGCCGATCAGTACATCAAAGAACAAACCGACGATCTTTATGATTTGTCGGCCAAAGACAAAGCCTTCCAGAAAAATAAAGCTTATGTCGGTGTGGAACTGGTGCCATCTACCCGCCGCCTTGCGCTGATGAACTGTTTACTGCACGGCATGGAAGGGGACGACGAAGGCGTGGTGCACCAGGGCAACGCGTTGGGAATGGCGGGCACCAGCTTACCGCGCGCGGATATCATCCTCGCGAACCCACCGTTCGGTACGTCAAAAGGCGGGGAAGCGAGCATCACGCGCGACGACCTGACGTATTCCACCAGCAACAAACAACTGGCTTTCCTACAGCACATTTACCGCAACCTGAAACCGGGTGGCCGCGCCGCCGTCGTGCTGCCGGATAACGTGCTGTTTGAAGCGGGCGTTGGCACCAGCGTGCGCCGCGACTTGATGAACAAATGCAACCTGCACACCATCCTGCGTTTGCCAACCGGCATTTTTTACGCCCAGGGCGTGAAAACCAACGTGCTCTTCTTCACCAAAGGCAGCGCCACCGACAAATTACAGAGCGAAAACTGCACCGAAAACGTCTGGGTTTACGACCTGCGTACCAATATGCCGAGCTTTGGTAAACGCACACCGTTTACCGAAAAACATCTGCAACCGTTTGAAAGCGTCTATGAGAAAAGCCCGCGCGAAGAAGGCGAATGGAGCTTTAACGCCGCAGAGATTGAAGCGCCAGACAGCGAAGAAAACAAAGACGTTACCGACAAACTTGCCACCAGCCGCTGGCGCAAGTTTACTCGCGACTGGATCCGCGATACTAAAGGCGATTCACTGGATATCTCCTGGCTGAAAGATGACAGCAGCGTAGATGCCGCCAACCTGCCAGAACCGGGCGTTTTAGCCGCAGAAGCGATGAGCGAGCTGGTGCAGGCAATCGGTGAGCTGGACGCGCTAATGCGCGAGCTGGGCGCAGGCGACGAAGCCGATGCGCAGAAAGTGCTGTTGGATGAGCTGTTGGGGGAAGGGAAGTGATGGCTGAGGCATTTGGGAATTTGCCTGATGGGTGGGTGGCTACGGATTTAGGCGAATATTTGTATTTGAAAAACGGGTTCGCTTTTAAAAGCAATGATTATGTGCTGCCCAGTGACACTACCTATCCGGTGATAAGAATATCAGATCTGGATGGTAGTGTTGCAACATCGGAAAAAGCTGTCCATGTCCAAAATGCACCAGTTGGGTTCGAAATTATAAAGGGTGATTTGTTGATTGCAATGTCAGGTGCAACGACAGGAAAACTTGGTCTATTTATAGACAAAATCCCTGCACTTCAAAATCAACGTGTCGGTAAGCTGATGTTCTGCGCTGAAAAATATGGAAACATTACATACAGAAATTATTTATTATCATATTTATCAAGTGATATATTAAAAATTGCTTATGGTGGGGCGCAGCCAAATATATCTGGTAAAGCAATTGAGTCGCTGGTTATCCCTTTCGCTCCTTACGAGGAGCAGAAAGTTATTACGGCTAAGCTCGATGTTATTATAGCCCTAGTCGACAGTATCAAAACCCGTCTCGATCAAATCCCGCAAAGCCTAAAACGTTTCCGTCAGGCGGTGCTGAGTGCTGCGGTGAGTGGCAGATTAACTGCTGACTGGAGGGGTAGTCATACTTATCATAGTGTGAATCTCAATCTTTCAAAATATAATATTTCGACGAGTTTCTCTACTAATTGGAAAGTTAAAGTCTTGAGTGATTCATGTAGTATTATATCAGGGAATGCATTTAAAAGTACGGAGTTTAACGACTCTGATGGCGTGCCAGTAATAAAAATATCGAATGTACAATATGGGGATTTTGAAATAAAAAATCAACAGTTCCTTCCGTTGCCATATCTCACGCAATTTGAACGATATCAAATAAAACCTGGTGATGTCTTAATGGCTCTGACGCGACCAATAACTAATGATACATTAAAAGTATGTAGATACCCTGAGGGACAACCCGTGGGGGTTTTAAATCAACGAGTGTGTAAATTTAGTTTCTCCAATTCTACTGAGAAATATTTTTTTGAAGTACTATTCCAGTCTGATTATTTCAAAGTTCAAGTTTCAGATAAGTTGTCAGAAACGCTCCAGCCAAATTTATCTCCTAAAGATCTAAAAAATCTAATTGTGGTATTACCAGGTGAATTTGAGCAGAAAGAAATTCTTAGACGAGTCGAAAAACTGTTTGCCTGGGCCGACAATATCGAAAAGCAGGTGGCTGAAGCACAAAAGCGCGTCAATAACCTTACTCAGTCGATTCTGGCTAAAGCGTTTCGCGGTGAATTGACCGAACAGTGGCGCAAAGACAATCCGGATTTAATCAGCGGGGAAAACAGCGCCGCTGCTTTACTGGAAAGAATCAAAGCGGAACGTGCGGCGCAAACGAAGAAACCTAAGAAGAAGGTGTGACTTTGGCTGAAAGCTCTCTGCCTGGCAGAGAGCTTTGCTCGAGTGACTGCTACGCCATTTGAACCTGAGTCCGCAAGAATCGCGGCGTTTTCAAATCATCTACCAGAGTATTGACCAGCCTCATCAACAGCCCGCTGATTAGCTGTGACGTTTGTCGTGATAACGCATGGCAGATAAGCACGTGCGTTAGCGCCTGGCTGTAATCACATAAATCATCGGAATCCGCAAACACCTGGGAAGCGGGGAATTCTGATGGATGATTGACAGATAATTGCTCGATAAGTGCGGTAGACAATGGTTTATCAAGATTCTCTTTTAACGCATCCAGATGGGCATAAAGATGTTGGCAAAGCACTTTGCATTCGGCTGGGGTTTCGCTATCAATCAGTATATCGGCTAATAATTCGCAGCGTTCGGCGAGATCGATAATGTCGAGATTTTTGGTGCTGATTACTACTGGATTCGAAAATAAAGATTTCATACGGATGTTCTCTGCTAAGCGTTTTAAAACCACCGCAGGAAACGCCAAGTTCGCTGGTGGTGGGCTGGATAGGGTTGGCGTACCGACCTTAGCAGACATCGGCGCATCTCATGATGCCCCCATCCAGCTCACCATTACTACTTGCAACGCGAGTATAACCCGATCGCTATGAAGTAATGGAGCTAAACATGCATAAGAATTAAATGCATGTGTCTCTACTAAGATTCAGGACGCCAATCCTGGCACCTGATTTTGCAGGTGCGTATAAAATATATTGCTAACCCATTACCAAAAAAGAGTAGCTTTCTTCACTTTGAAAGCCGCTCGCAAAATACTTTCAATTATTGCAATTACTGAAAAATAGCCGTCTGGAACTAATCAATGTGCGCCGAATAATAATCATGAAGAATGATTGGTAAATACATTAAAGCGCCAGCAGCACATTAATCACCGCCGGATTATGCTCCAGCATCAGTAATATTTTGAGTGATGGCCCGGAAGGAATTCGACGCTTTTGTTCCCAGCTTTGTACCAGAGAGGGGCTCACGCCAACCGCCTGGGCGAACTCTTCTTGTTTTAAACCGCTGGTTTCACGTAAAGCTTTTACATTGGGAATTGCGTGGCGATGGACTCGTGCTGGCTGCATTTCGCCTTTTTCAATAGCCACCATCTCTTCCATGCTTTGCACAAGTTCTTCGAAAAGTTGCTTATCCATCATGTTGTCCTTAAATCTTCGTGATGAAGAATTGATAATGCCTGATCCAGATGTTCCGTTAACCGCTTGAATACGGCTTTTTCCGCTTCCGTCATATCGTCCTTGACGTTTTTTGCGTAAATCGTCAGCAGATAAAGCCGGCCTTTGGAAGTCACTGCGTAATAGATAACCCGCACGCCGCCACGTTTTCCTGTACCGGGGCGATTCCATCTGAGTTTCTTGCAGCCCCCGGTGTTCCTTATTGTGTCGCCGACCACATGTTGCCTGATCAAATACTCCTGAAGCTGTTGGAAGGTGTCATCATCCAGCAAACCTTCGCGCTGCCTGACAAATGTTGGCGTTTCGACAAACTCAAAATATTCCATCATGCGCGTTGTCCTTGCGGTCTATTTTTAATCGTACTGTGTGCGAGTGTCAATCGTTTTTTTTCGTACACAGTACGAAGTTTGGTGTTGATTTGGATACCGTATCAATTTGCACGGGTGACTTTAAATTTATCGGCACTGTAAAAAAATGTGCTTAAAAGGTTTGTGGAAAGCGCCTCGCAAATAATTCATTTTCATCTTTATATGCATCATGGCGGGTGAGACGAACGAAGGCATTTCTGCTAACGTTTGGAAAACAAGCGTGAATCTGGCTGGGTAAATCCTGGCGGTGAAAGATAAGAATAGGGACTCAATGTTCAAAAAGGTACTCATCTGGCTGACCCTTACCGTGCTGTCTGGCGGCGGTGTGGTTTTCTACGCGTTGAATCAGCAGTATGAGGAACAAAGCGCGGAGTTTCGGATTCTGTATCGTGATATCACGGTTAAGCTTTCGCAAAACGATGTCATTCTCGCGCTGCTTTCTAACAGCAGCGACCCGGCGGTTGTGCAGCAAAAGTTCCCCTATATTTTACGTTGGCAAACTAAGCCTCATGAACCGCCGCGCCCGGACATTAATCCCGCACGAGCCGGAACGTACTGGATAAATTCACCGCAAGGTTCTTTACTCATTGATTTACCTACCTTGTTGGCTGATTTCGTCCGTACGCAGAAATTTCGCCACTTTAGTTTAAGCTGGCGAGGTACACCGCTTCTGACTCAGGGCGCTGAAGGGAAAGGGGATTGGTGGCGCTGGGAGAAAGAGGTGGCAAGTCCTTCTCAACCACTCAATCTTGCGGTAACCAATAATCCTGACTGGCGAGGCTTGCCCTGGTTAATGCTGGTCCTGGTGGGCGGCTTCTGGGCGGCGGCAATCTACTTTTATACTCAATATCAGATGACCAAACGCCAGCGCAATATCGCCGATTTACGCGCTCACTTTTCAGAGCTGGCGCGCCTGAATGCGATGGGTGAGATAGCGGCGGGGATGGTGCATGAGCTAAATCAGCCGCTCACCGCTATTCTCAGTTATTCACAAACGGCACAACGGCTTATTGCCCATCAGCAGGCCGAAAAAGCACAACCGTTGCTTGATGCTTCAGTTATGCAAACAAAACGAATCAGCGCGCTGTTGCTGGCGTTCCGGGAAAAATTGAATAGCGAGGAGCAGCCCTTACAGCCAGTTAACCTGCGGGAGGTTTGGGACCGTGTGGTGATACTTTTAGGAAATGAAATTGAGCGCGGTAAAGTCACAGTGATTAATCACACTCCTGAAACACTGCCACCGCTGATAGCCTCTCCGTTGGGGATTGAGCAGATATTCCATAACCTGCTCAATAATGCGATTCAGGCGCAGCAGCAAATAGCGCAGGGGAAAGCCTGGGTCGAGATCAATGCTAGCGAAACCGCAAACAGTATCATTTTGACGGTAACGGATGGCGGCCCAGGGCTGAGCGAACAGGCGCTGGAGCAAGTTTTTATGCCTTTCTTCACGACCCGCAAAGAGGGGCTTGGGCTTGGAATGGCGCTGACCGAAACCTTAGTTCAGCGGCTTAATGGCAGCATTCAGGCTGAAAACAGTGCCGCCGGAGGCGCATGTTTTACGGTGATTTTCCCACTTACTCAAAAGGGGGCGTAATGGGGCAACGTATCTATCTTATTGACGATGACGAAGCAATACGCTTTTCGTTAAGTGCGCTGCTGGCAACGATGGGCTGGGAGACGCAAACCTACGATAGCGTGCAACGCTTTCAGGAATCTGAACCTGATTTGCAAAGCCTGAACGGCTGCTTGCTGCTGGATATTCGGATGCCGGGAAAATCGGGCATTACGCTGCTGGAAAACTGGCAGCAAATGGGCAGTACCTTGCCGGTTATCATGATGACGGGACACGGTAGTATCGATCTTTGCCGTCGGGCATTTAAGAACGGAGCCTTTGAGTTTCTGACCAAACCCATCGACGCCGATTTGCTGCTTGAAACGGTGGGTGCCGCCCTGGAACAGCAAAAAGAGAGCCAGCAACAACGGGAAAGCCAGGCTGATTTACAGGCGAAACTGGCAACACTTTCAGCCCGCGAACAGGAAGTCATGGCGCTGATTATTCAGGGAAAATCCAACAAAGAGATGGCGCGAGATCTTTCGTTGTCGCCACGAACTGTCGAAGCGCATCGCGCCAGTTTATTTGCCAGGCTGGAAATTAACTCGCTAGCTAAGCTGATTAAAATCTATGGCGGTCTTAAAGGGACTACGTAAAATTACCTGGTTTACCAGGTATTCGCCCGAATAGTTTCGTCTTCAATAGTTGATTACCGTAACTCCTGTAAATTAAACACTCCGAGTTGAGGGAAGAAACCATGAAAAAATCCATCTTGTTAGCGGCAGCCTTATTCAGTAGCGCCGTAGCAATGCCCGCTTTTGCCAGCAGCGTGTTGACTGAAAAAAATCTCTCACTGGAGTTTGCCGATAAGCTCGCTCAAAGCGCCATTCAGGCTTGTAGCGCCAAAAACTACAATGTTGCGGTAACCGTTGTGGACCGTGCAGGCGTTGTGAAAATAGTAAAACGCATGGATAACGCAGGCCCTCATACCGTTGAAGCCAGCCGTATGAAAGCGTATACCGCTCTGACCACCAGAAATGCCACTGGCGACGTTATGAAGAGTGCGCAGGATAACGCCGGTGCGCAGAATATGCGTGACATTCCAGGCTTCCTGCTATTAGGGGGTGGGGTACCGGTTAAAGTCGATAATCAGACTATCGGCGCAATTGGTATTGGCGGTGCGCCGGGCGGTCATTTGGATCAGCAATGTGCGGTTGATGCTCTTGAGGCGAATAAAGCAGTCCTCAACGCATCCTGATAAAGATTTTCGTCACGTTGCAGGCATATTTTCACCTGCAACGTGACGGCTAAAAGCAACAGTGAAAATATTCCCCTTTGCCCATGTTAAAATTTTTTGTCAAAATAAAATATTGAGCGTCAAATACTCTGAGTATTACACGGACGTTTTTTATACATTGATGGGAAATTAGGGAATTAAAATGAAGTCTATTTTCGCGCTTATGTTGAGCCTGATATTATCCGGGTGTACAGCGAGTGACTGGGTGGAGGCCGCTGGTGGAATCATGCAGGCGACTGATAAAAACCAAAAAGACGCCAGAGATAATCGTATAAAAGCGGCTAACAAAGCTGCAGGGTATTAAGGCTTACCAACTGCAATGGTGAATTAAATATCCTTCATTTGTATATGGTTATTGGCGAAATTAAATTCAATGAACTGTGGGCATGCCTTACCAGATATTTTCATGCCCTCAGATATTTTACACCTAAACTTACTCAGCCGTTTTTTCTCCAGGCATGCTTCTCAGAGCGTCAATATCAATGTCTGCATCATTTGTTTCCAGCAGTTGCGTTAACAAAAGAAGATTATTGAATTCATTCAGTAATATCTCAGCGTCGCTCTTCAAGGGGGTATCAGCCGCATCTAAAGCTGCGTTGATTGCTTTTCTGACGTTTTCAAGCATTTCATTCATACCGCCATTTTTACCAATGGTCAGTAATAGTGCCCCGATAAGCAAAGACTGAGCTTCAACTTTTGCAGCCAGTTGCTTGGCTTCAGCATCCATTTTAGAAATTTTTGCTATCACACCCAATATCAAGTTTTTCATAAAAGACCTTTTTCTAGTCAGATAAGCCCTTAGTAAAATAAGGGTGAGGTTTGTTTGATGAAAATGAAAATAGCTTATGTTGTGACTGCATACCACTCCCTGATTGAACAAGTGTGCTGTATGTATTGATGGCGAAAATCACCGCGCTAGCAGGAACCACTGATTACATAAATTGGTATTTTCTATACATCTTCTCTTTTCTACCCGCTAAGCTTTCTATAACGAAATAAACTCCCTTTCTTTCATCAGCTTAAATAGCACATTTCACCCCCTGCAAGAGTTTCAGCAGGGTCTATCCTTAATAAAGACGCCCAAAAATGCAGCATTTCGCGAATACCCCTGTTAACAGGATGTTGTATTGATAATAGTTATCATTAACATAGGGCGTTGGCCTTTGGGCGGAAAACATGAAGAGGTGAACTATGGATGTGCAAACCGGTAGCTTCGATCCCAATGAACATGTCTGGCAGGGATTAACGCTAACCCCTGATGCGGCGGCACATATTCGCAAACTGGCAAGCCAACAACCGTGCTTTCTCGGTGTGCGTCTGGGCATTAAACAGACCGGATGCGCGGGGTTTGGTTACGTACTGGATACGGTTAAAGAGCCGAAGCCGGAAGATCTCCTTTTTGAAACAGACGGCGCAAAACTGTGGGTTCCCCTATCAGCGATGCCGTTTATCGACGGAACGGAAGTCGATTATGTGCGCGAAGGATTAAATGAAATTTTCAAATTTAACAACCCAAAAGCACAGCACGAATGCGGCTGCGGTGAAAGCTTTGGGGTGTAGGCGGGATTATGTCACGTAATACTGAAACGTCTGAAGAAGTGCAAACCTGGGCAGGTAGCCATCATTATAAAGAAGGCTTTTTCACCCAGTTGAAAACCGACGAAATGGCGCATGGCATCAATGAAGATGTGGTGCGGGCGATCTCTGCGCGGCGTAATGAGCCGGAGTGGATGCTTGAATTTCGTCTGAGCGCTTATCGTGCCTGGCTGGAAATGGAAGAGCCGCACTGGTTGAAGGCGAATTACGAGAAGCTGAACTACCAGGATTACAGTTATTACTCCGCGCCATCGTGCGGAAGCTGTGATGACAACTGTGAATCGCAGCCCGGTGCTGTCCAGCAGCCTGGCAGCAATGCGTATCTGACCGGTGAAGTTGAAGAGGCGTTCAAGCAGCTTGGCGTGCCGGTTCGCGAAGGCTCGGACATCGCCATGGACGCGATTTTTGACTCCGTTTCTGTAGCCACTACTTACCGTGAAAAACTCTCCGAACAGGGCATTATTTTCTGCTCGTTTGGCGAGGCGATTCATGAGTTCCCTGAACTGGTGCAAAAGTACTTGGGCACCGTGGTGCCGAGTAACGACAACTTCTTCGCCGCGCTCAACGCCGCAGTAGCATCCGACGGTACCTTTATCTATGTGCCAAAAGGCGTGCGTTGCCCGATGGAACTCTCGACCTATTTCCGTATCAACGCCGAGAAAACCGGTCAGTTCGAACGCACTATTTTGGTGGCGGATGAAGGCAGCTACGTCAGCTATATCGAAGGGTGTTCAGCTCCGGTTCGCGACAGCTATCAGCTTCACGCGGCGGTAGTGGAAGTGATCATCCATAAAGATGCGGAAGTAAAATATTCGACCGTACAGAACTGGTTCCCGGGCGATGGCAACACTGGCGGCATTTTGAACTTCGTGACCAAGCGTGCGTTGTGCGAAGGGGCGAACAGCAAAATGTCCTGGACGCAGTCTGAAACCGGCTCGGCGATTACCTGGAAATACCCGAGTGTGATCCTGCGCGGGGATAACTCCATCGGCGAGTTCTTCTCCGTGGCGCTGACGGCGGGCCATCAGCAGGCAGATACCGGTACCAAGATGATCCACATCGGCAAAAACACCAAATCGACGATTATCTCCAAAGGGATCTCCGCCGGGCACAGTCAGAACAGCTATCGCGGCTTGGTGAAAATCATGCCGACCGCGACCAACGCCCGTAACTTCACGCAGTGTGATTCTATGCTGATTGGCCCGGATAGCGGGGCGCACACCTTCCCGTACGTGGAATGCCGAAACAATACCGCTCAGCTTGAGCACGAGGCCACAACGTCGCGCATTGGCGAAGACCAGTTGTTTTACTGCCTGCAACGTGGGATTGCTCAGGATGATGCTATCTCAATGATAGTCAATGGATTTTGTAAAGATGTGTTCTCGGAACTGCCGCTCGAATTTGCGGTGGAAGCACAAAAACTATTAGCCATTAGCCTCGAACACAGCGTCGGATAAGAATTAAGGGAAAATTATGCTGAGCATTAAAGATCTACAGGTAAGCGTTGAGGATAAAGAGATCCTGCGTGGTTTAAGCCTGGAAATTAAACCCGGCGAAGTTCACGCCATTATGGGGCCGAACGGCTCAGGAAAAAGTACGCTTTCCGCAACGCTTGCCGGGCGTGAAGACTATGAAGTCACCGGCGGTGAAGTGCATTTTAAAGGCAAAGACCTGTTGGAATTGTCGCCTGAAGACCGTGCGGGCGAAGGCATTTTCATGGCGTTTCAGTATCCGGTAGAAATTCCTGGCGTCAGTAACCAGTTCTTCCTGCAAACCGCGCTGAATGCGGTGCGTGAATATCGTGGCCTTGAAGAGCTCGACCGTTTTGATTTTCAGGATTTGATGGAAGAGAAAATCAAACTTCTGAAAATGCCAGAAGATTTGCTTGCTCGCTCGGTGAATGTGGGGTTCTCCGGCGGTGAGAAAAAACGTAACGACATTCTGCAAATGGCGGTGCTTGAGCCTGATTTGTGCATTCTTGATGAGTCCGACTCCGGGCTGGACATTGATGCGCTGAAGATTGTTGCTGAAGGGGTGAACTCCCTACGCGACGGCAATCGTTCGTTCATTATCGTGACGCACTACCAGCGTATTCTTGACTACATTAAGCCTGATTTCGTGCATGTGCTTTATCAGGGCCGAATTGTGAAATCCGGTGATTTTAGTCTGGTAAAACAACTGGAGGAGCAGGGTTATGGCTGGCTTACCGAACAGCAGTAACAGCAACGCCCTGCAACAGTGGCATCACCTGTTTGAAACGCAGGGCGAAAAACGCAGCAAAGAAGCGCAGGAGCATATGCAGCAAATGCTGCGCCTGGGGCTGCCAACCCGTAAGCATGAGAACTGGAAATATACGCCGCTTGAAGGTCTGTTGAATAACCAGTTTGTTTTGCCTGTGGCGGAATCACTGACCGAGATCCAGCGAGATGCACTTGCGTTATCGGCAGATGCGTGGCGTTTGGTATTTGTGGATGGACGATACAGCAGCGAATTAAGCGACGATCTGACTCACAGTGGTTTTGACATAACCGTTGATGAAAAGCGCGATTCCCTGCCAGCGGCTGTCCAAGGTGAAGTATTCCTGCATCTCACTGAAAGCCTCGCTGAGACAGTAACGCACATTCGCGTTGCGCGTAATCACAGCCCGGCAAAACCGCTGTTGCTGATGCATATCAGCCGCGGAAGTGCGCAGGGTGAAATGAATACCGCGCACTATCGCCATCACTTATCTCTTGGCGAAGGGGCAAAAGCGACGGTTATCGAACATTACGTTAGCTTTGATGAGCTCGCGCATTTTACCGGCGCGCGCTTTACCGCTGATGTGGCGGCCAACGCCCAGTTGCATCATGACAAACTGGCGTTTGAAAATGCGCAGAGTTATCACTTCGCCCATAACGATTTAATTATCGGCCAGGATGCTACGGTTGAAAGCAACAGCTTCCTGCTCGGGGCGGCGGTATTGCGCCACAACACCAGCACGCGGTTGAACGGTGAAAACACTCAACTGCGCATGAACAGCCTGGCGTTGCCGATCAATAACGAAGTCTGCGATACCCGCACCTGGCTTGAGCATAGCAAGGGTTATTGCAACAGCCGCCAGTTACATAAAACCATCGTGCGCGACAAAGGCCGTGCGGTGTTCAACGGCATGATTAAAGTGGCGCAGCACGCGATTAAAACTGACGGGCAGATGACCAACAATAACTTGTTGCTCGGACGTCTGGCGGAAGTGGACACCAAACCGCAGCTTGAAATTTATGCCGACGACGTTAAATGCAGTCACGGTGCGACGATTGGCCGCATCGACGATGAACAGATGTTCTACCTGCGCTCTCGCGGTATTAAACAGCAGGCAGCGCTTCAGATGATTATTTTTGCCTTTGCCGCTGAGCTTACGGAAAGCATTCGTGACGAGGCTTTAAAACAGCAGGTGCTGGCGCGAATCGGTCAGCGTTTTGCAGGAGGCGAGGCATGAGTTTTTCCATCGAACGGGTACGTGCTGATTTTCCGATTTTAAGCCGGGAAGTAAATGGGCAGCCGTTGGTCTATTTAGACAGCGCCGCCAGCGCGCAAAAACCGCAGGCCGTGATTGATGCGGAACTGGATTTTTATAGCCACGGTTACGCTGCGGTGCATCGCGGTATTCACACGCTAAGTGCCGAAGCCACTCAGCTCATGGAGAATGTGCGTAATCAGGTTTCACGGTTTATTAATGCGAGCTCACCCGAAGAAATTGTCTTTGTTCGCGGTACTACCGAAGGGATCAACCTGGTCGCCAACAGTTGGGGGCGCGCCAATATTCAGGCCGGAGATAATATTATTATCTCCGCGATGGAGCATCACGCCAACATCGTGCCGTGGCAGATTCTCTGCGAGCACACGGGCGCTACACTGCGCGTGATCCCGCTAAATCAGGATGGCACGTTGCAGTTGGATGTGTTCCCGACGCTGATTGATGAACGTACAAAACTGCTGGCGATCACCCAGGTTTCTAACGTGCTAGGTACGGAAAACCCGGTGCGGGAAATGATCGCCACCGCGCATCAGGCGGGTGTAAAAGTGCTGGTGGATGGCGCGCAAGCCATCATGCATCACGCCATCGACGTCCAGAATATGGATTGCGATTTCTATCTTTTCTCCGGGCATAAAATTTATGGCCCAACGGGGATCGGCGTGTTATACGCCCGTGAGGAAATCCTGCAAAACATGCCGCCGTGGGAAGGGGGCGGGTCAATGATTGCCAGCGTGAGTCTGACGGAAGGGAGCACATACGCTGCCGCACCGTGGCGTTTTGAAGCGGGTACGCCCAATACCGCGGGGATTATCGGCCTGGGAGCGGCGCTACGCTACGTAGAGAGCCTTAACCTTGCCGAGGTGAGCGAGTATGAGCAATCGCTTATGCGGTACGCTCAGCAGGCGTTAAAGACGGTCCCGGATTTAACGATTTACGGGCCGGAGCACCGCCTGGGTGTGATCGCGTTTAATTTGGGGAAACATCACGCTTATGACGTGGGCAGCTTCCTGGATAATTATGGCGTAGCGGTTCGTACCGGGCACCATTGCGCGATGCCGTTGATGGCGTTCTATAAGGTTCCGGCGATGTGTCGCGCGTCGTTTGCTATGTACAATACCGAAGAAGAGGTGGACCGCCTGGTGGCAGGGTTACAGCGCATCCATCGTCTGTTGGGCTAACAGGGAGAAAGCCATGGCTACGTTGCCAGACAAAGACAAATTACTGAAAAATTTTAGCCGCTGCGCCAGCTGGGAAGATAAGTATCTCTACATCATCGAGCTGGGCGGGCGGTTGCCCGCGTTGCCGGTGGAGGCGCACAAAGCAGAAAATACTATTCAGGGCTGCCAAAGCCAGGTGTGGATTGTGATGCAGCAGCAGCCTGACGGTGTGATTACGCTTGAGGGGGACAGTGACGCCGCGATAGTCAAAGGGCTGATTGCTATCGTGTTTATTCTCTACCAACAGATGACCGCCCAGGATATTGTCGCGTTTGATGTACGTCCGTGGTTTGAAAAACTTGAGCTTGCACAGCACCTTACGCCTTCCCGCTCACAAGGGCTTGAAGCAATGATCCGCGCTATCCGCACCAAAGCCGCCAATCTTAGCTAAACTCAAAGAACAGCTTTCATCCTGTTAACGCGAGGTAATTTTATTGCCTCGCCGGGCTTCAGCATTCCGGCGTTCTGCCGGTGAATACAGGAATACAATATGAAATGCGCGTTCTCAAAAATAACTCTTCTTTTTATCAGCGCTCTGGCGGCAAGCCAGTCGGCGTGGGCCGTCGATTATTTACTCCCGCCTCCGGGGAGCCGGATAATCGGTGAGAATCAAACTTATGTTGTACCGAACGACGGGAAAAACCTCGAAACTGTTGCTGCGAAATATAATACCGGCGTGCTGCTTCTGCTTGAGGCGAACAATACGGTCGATCCGTTCCTGCCAAAACCCGGCAGCGAGCTGACCATTCCTTCGCAAATGATTTTGCCGGATACGCCGCGCATCGGGATTGTTATTAATCTCGCTGAACTCCGGCTGTATTACTATCCGCCGGGGCAAAATCGCGTGGAGGTGTACCCGTTGGGGATTGGTCAGCTTGGGCGTGAAACGCCGGTGATGGTGACGCGTATCAGCCAGAAAATCCCTAACCCAACCTGGACACCAACGGCTAATATTCGTGCCCGTTCAGCAGCTCAGGGCATTACGCTGCCTGCAGTGGTGCCCGCGGGGCCAAATAACCCCCTTGGGCGTTATGCGTTACGCCTGGAACAGGGGGGCGGTGAATACCTCATTCATGGTACCAATGCGCGTAATAGTATCGGGCTACGCGTGAGTTCTGGCTGTATGCGAATGCGTGCGCCGGATATCAAAGCGCTGTTTAGTCAGGTGGCGTGGGGGACGCGGGTGCAAATCATTAATGAGCCGGTGAAATTTACCACTGAACCGGATGGACGACGTTTTGTGGAGGTGCATCAGCCGCTGTCGCGTAACGATTGGGAAAATCCACAGACCGTCCCTATTGCAATCTCAGCTTCATTTGGTTCGTTTATCGACAACCCAATGAGCGACAAAGCGCAGGTTGATAGTGCTATCGCGCGGCGGGCGGGGTACCCGGTTCTGGTGAATGCTGCGCAGGGTGTTCCTTCCCAGCCGGTGAATATTACGCCGATACAGAGCGTCAGGACAACGCTGGGAAGTCCATCGGTGACAAACAGCAGTGGAAGTGTGGTGAGTGGGCAAAACAGCGTGGTGATGAATTAGCGGAATTCAGGCAAAAAAAATGGCGCACAATGTGCGCCATTTTATTAACAAGTACTCTTACTTACGGTAAGAGTGAGCTTGGTTGTCCAGACGCTGGTTAGCGCGTGCTGCGTCGTCTTTAGCAGCTTGAACGTCAGAACGCATTGCGTTCACGTCGTTGCTCAGCTGATCAACTTTAGCGTTCAGAGTCTGAACGTCAGAAGACAGTTGATCGATTTTAGCGTTAGAAGAACAACCTGCCAGCATAGTAGAAGCCAGGATTACCGCGCCCAGTACCAGTTTAGTACGATTCATTATTAATACCCTCTAGATTGAGTTAATCTCCATGTAGCGTTACAAGTATTACACAAAGTTTTTTATCTTGAGAATAAATTTTTGATGGGAATGCACTTAAATTTGATCGTTCGCTCAAAGAAACACCGAACCGGGGGCGAAAATGAAAAAAAATAGAAAAAACAGAGGATTTTAATCGGATTCATCTTACTAAAAGTCGAGTTAAATAGAGCAAGCCGATTTGCTTTTTAATTCAGATTGGCTATTTAGACCCATAAAAAAAGCGCCCGCAGGCGCTTTTTAAGCAAATTATTCGTTCACAACATTATTACAGAACGTGAACAGATGCAGTATTGGTCGTACCACTTGGTACCAGAGCACCAGAAACCATCACTACGATGTCGCCTTTACGAGCCAGGCCGCTTTCCAGCGCAACTTCTTTACCCAGACGGTAGAAATCATCAGTAGATGCGATTTCTTTAACCAGCTGTGGAACAACGCCTTTGCTCAGCACTAACTGACGAGCAGTTACTTCGTTAGTGGTCAGCGCCAGAATAGTTGCGTTAGGGAAGTATTTACGTACAGCTTTAGCTGATTTACCGCCCTGAGTCGCAACAACAACCACTGGAGCTTCCAGTTTTTCTGCAGTTTCTACAGCGCCGCGGCAAACTGCTTCGGTGATGCGCAGTTTACGGCTGTCCTGGTTGTTGTCCAGACGGCTGGTCATCACGCGGTCAGTACGCTCACAGATGGTTGCCATGATGGTCACAGCTTCCAGTGGGTATTTACCTTTCGCAGACTCACCGGACAGCATCACTGCGTCGGTGCCGTCGATGATGGCGTTAGCAACGTCACCCGCTTCTGCGCGAGTTGGACGTGGGTTTTTGATCATAGAGTCGAGCATCTGAGTTGCAGTGATAACAACTTTACGAGCGCGAACACATTTCTCAATCATCATCTTCTGCGCGAAGATAACTTCTTCAACCGGGATTTCAACGCCCAGGTCACCACGAGCAACCATGATGCCGTCAGAAGCTTCGAGGATTTCGTCGAAGTTGTTCAGGCCTTCCTGGTTTTCGATTTTGGAGATGATCTGGATGTTTTCGCCGCCATGAGCTTTTAAATGCTCACGGATTTCAACAACGTCAGAACGTTTACGGATAAAGGACGCAGCAACGAAATCAACGCCTTGCTCGCAACCGAAGATCAGGTCTTGTTTGTCTTTTTCAGCCAGTGCTGGCAGAGCAATAGAAACGCCTGGCAGGTTAACGCCTTTGTTTTCGCCCAGGTCGCCGTTGTTCAGTACTTTACAAACAACGTTTTTGCCTTCGATTGCAGTCACTTCCATACCGATCAGACCATCGTCTACCAGTACGGTGTTGCCAACGCTCAGATCGCTGGTGAAACCTTCGTAAGTCACAGCAACGATATCGCTGTTACCTACAACAGTTTTGTCAGTGGTGAAAGTAAAGGTCTGGCCCGCTTTCAGGGAAACGTCGTTGCCGCCTTCCAGTTTGATGGTACGGATTTCAGGACCTTTGGTATCCAGCAGAATCGCTGCTTTCTTACCGGTTTTTTCCATCACGTTGCGCAGGTTCTTGATACGCTGACCGTGTTCTTCGTAGTCACCGTGGGAGAAGTTCAGACGCATTACGTTCATGCCAGCATCAAGCATTTTGCTCAGCATTTCTTCTGATTCGGTTTTTGGACCGATGGTGCAAACAATTTTAGTCTTTTTCATGACAGTCTTATCTGTAAGTTGAGAAGGATTGTGAAAATTCGGTTCCGGTAGATACGGGCGCCGGAGCGCAAACTAAAGCTGGTATTGTTCATGTGCCACCCGGTAAGGATAGGTGACAGAAATAAAGCGTGCAGAGGAAAGTGTGCTTGCGGTTCAGCCTGCCGAAGATATTGATTGCTTTCTAGTGTAATAGGACAGTTCAATGCGCTGAAACCATTCAAGTCAGGACCTCGCATATTATAGAGGTAACTTGCTGCGAAAGGAATTAAAAACGCTGTTTCAAATTTAGAGTGCGCAGAAATAGACCGATGTGTTATCAGTGCGTTAAGAAAAGATTAATGAGATGGGGAATGCAAAATGATCTCATCCACATTATCAGGAATAGAGCATTAACAAAACAATGAGCTGGAGATTTTCTGTTCATTCGAATCAAATATAAATGATTTCTTAAAATAATTTTGCGGAATATAATATTTTTTTGAAAAAGGTAACTGGCTGCTTGCATAATGCCCAGCCGCGGAGCCTTAAACCCACCCCTGGCTTTTTATATTAGTGACGAGTTTTAAATGATTAAGATTATTATCCCCACGGTTATTGTCATGGCTTTCTTTGTGGCGTGCGGGAATGCACCGGCGAAGCGTATTGCGCAATGTGAACGTCACGGTGAAAAGGATGGGGTCTGTGCCGCCCAGGAATGGGATTTTGATATGGATAGCCCCTATTCAGACAGCGATCTTTCAAACCTGGCAGGGCGCGTCAAAGCTCAAGAGTGAACCCTGACGCGTTAGCATTTTAGTGTTAATTACCAAACAGAGCAGGGTTAAACCGCGCGGGCTATTTTGTCACCCGCCCGCCGCGCGGTCGAAGGCAGCAAACTTGCTGTTGCCACGTAACCATCGGGATCAAGACAGCGATCCCGCTCCAGCGCCTGCTCAATAATTTCCCCATCCCAATACACTTTCTTACGGTGATCGCCCTGCGTGGTGAGCGTGGCCTCCATGACGCCATCAAGGGCGCGGTGCCGGCGCCAACTCCCGCCTGGCACTGAGATCACCGAACCTTCTTGCGCAACAATCGTCACTTCTTCACCCGGGCGATTCCAGGTCACTTCCAGGGTACCTTTAAACACCATCAGCACCTGAACATCCGGGCAGCAATGGAGTCCCACACGATGCCCGTCCTGAATTCGCAACCACTCAACCGAGAAACCGTGGGGATTCAGAATCGCCGGGGCGTTGTGGCGGTCTTGTGAAATCCCATAACCAATCACCGGGGCTAGTTCACCGCCGTGCTGCGGCAAGACAGAATCCAGCAACGCATTGCTTGACCAGCGACGCTGCTCGCCCGTTACCGCTCTCTGGCTCATCTCTTCAATTGAATAATCCCGCAGCGCAGCAATATGTTCCGCGCCGAGCGGTTGCAGTAGGCTTGCTTCATCAGGAACCGTGTCTCCGGCGTTAACGTCAATCAACATATTGTCACGGCTGAGATACAACCCGTATTCACGCGCCGCCTCAAGAATGGATGGATGCCAGATGATACCGCCGGTGTTATTCCCGCCCAGCACGGTAAACACCATGCCGCAGGTATCGGTTGGGCTCACGTTAGTAAAGCCGCGGAAAATCCATGTTGGAATCGACAAAATTGCCGGCGCGCTAAATTCCGCTTCATGTTCGCCGTTCGCTCCCCAGCGAAAACGCCAGCTCCCTTCGTGAATCAGAAACACCTCGGCGGTGAAATGCAGATGCAGATTATTAGTTACTCCTTTAGGCATGGCCGCTGCCCCGATATTAAAGCCGTGCGGCTCGGGGATATTCACCACCTGCGATGCCGACTGCGTAACGCCCGGGCCAATAAAGGAATAGTTTTGCTTGAGATGCGAGCCCGGTAGTTTGCAGTCGATAAACGCCACGCTACATGAAACGCGATCTTCCGGGCGGACCAGGCGACGCTGGGCTTCTTCCTGGGTCAGAGTGATAGTTTGCATTTTCATTCTCCTTTAATAACCAGATGAACCGCTTGCAGGCGGGGCTTCACCACGCGTTGCTGCGATGGCGGCGCGTGCGGCACTGCCTAATTGCATGACATCGTTGGCGGGTGTGACGAAGTGGAACCCCTGTGCCAGGCGGTTCGCGGCGGCCTGGCCGGACGTACAAAAAATTCCGGCGAGTTTGTTATGGGCGCGGCAACGGCTCAACACGTGCTCTACCGCTGCCAGCATTTCGGGATGTTGTGATTCAGCGCTGGCGCTGCCGGTAAGCGTTAAAGAGAGATCGTTTGGCCCGATAAACACGCCATCGAGTCCGGCCGTATCAAGAATCGCATCCAGGTTATCGAGCCCTTCGCGGGTTTCAATCATCGCCAGCGTCAAAATCTCTTCATTGGCATACTGAGGATAATCTTTGCCGCCGTAGAGCAGGGCGCGAGCAGGGCCAAACGAGCGGTTGCCGAGTGGCGGGTAGCGGCAGGCGGCAACAAATTGCTTTGCCTGCCCGGCGGTGGAAATCATCGGGCAGATAATGCCCCAGGCACCGGCATCGAGCAGGCGCATAATTTGTGCCGGTTCGTTGCTACTCACCCGAGCCAGGGGCGTGGCAGGTGTGGCAGAAATTGCCTGTAGCATCGACAGGGCGCTGGCGAAATCAATCATACCGTGCTGCATATCGACAGTGACGGAATCATAGCCCTGATGCCCGGCGATTTCGGCGCTGTAACTTGAGGGAATCGCCAGCCAGCCGTTGATAATCGGCTGTTGCTCACGAAAGGCGTTTTTAAGCAGATTTTTTCTCAAAATTTTATCTCCTGTATCCAGTTGCGCATGGCGATGGCGACGCGCTGCGGCGTTTCGAGCGGTAAGAAATGGCCGCTATCGGGAAGGGTTATCCAGCGGGCGCGGGGTATGGCTTCGGCAATGGCCTGATGGTGAAGCGCGGTACAGATAACATCGTGCGCACCGTTGAGAATGAGCGTGGGTGCCATAAATGAAGCGAGTATGGCGCGGTGGTCTTTGCGGGAAATAGCGACTTCCGTCTGCCGTGCAAAGGTTTCTATGCCGCACTCTTCAGCCATTTGTACGATGGTGCGATGAAGCGAGGCGTCATCCAGTCGCTGCGGGGCAACGTAGCGCGGCCAGAGGTTTTCGGTCAGCCAGCGCGTAATGCCCAGTTTTGCCGCATCACGAACTGCTGCACGCCTGGTGGGGGCATTTTCAGGAAGATCGCTGAACGGGTTAACGGATAACAACGCTAGCCCGACAATTCGCTCAGGCGCGAGCGCCACCATTTGCAACGCGACTATCGCGCCGAGTGAAAATCCCGCAAGGCAAAAACGCGGCGGCAGAACCGCCAGCAACTGGCTTGCCAACGTTTCGGCGCAATCCCCCGCTGTCAGCGTGATGCAGCTAAAATGGGTGACATTAAGCTGTTCGATAACCGGCTGCCACAGTCGACTATTGCACAGCGTGCCGCCGAGCATGACGAGCGGCGCATCATGATTTTCCAGCAGTGAAGTCGTGTTCATGTTGCCGTCCATCCCCCGTCGACCATCAGCGATGTGCCGGTAATAAGCGCCGAGGCGGGCGAGGCCAGAAAGACTACCGGCCCCATCACATCTTCCAGCGTACCTAACCGTTTCAACTTAATGTTGCCGAGCACATAGCGGCTGAAATCGGGGTCAGCCAGGTTGGCGCGGGACAGCTCGGTATCAATAAAAGTCGGGCATAAGGTGTTGACGCGAATCCCCGCTTCGCCAAGTTCCAGCGCCATGGTTTTGGTCAGCCCTTCGAGAGCAAATTTTGACGCACAATAGACGCTGCGTTGCGGGCCGCCGACGTGGCCCATTTGCGATGAGATATGAATAATTGACCCGGCGATTTGGCGCAGCGTCATGCGCCGCGCAACCTGCTGGCTCAAAAAGAAGGTTGCCCGCAGATTCAGCGCCATGACGGCATCAAAATTTTCTTCACTCACCTCAAGAAACGGCTGGTGGCGCGCAAGCCCGGCGCTATTGACCAGAATGTCAAAATCCGGGAGCGTTTGTAGCGTCTGAGAAACCCGCGCCGTATCGGTGATATCCAGCGCCACGCCCGTTAAATGCAGCCCTTCTGCAGCCGCACTTTTCACGGCATCTTCTAGTTGCTGGGTCTGGCGGGCAATAATCCAAACCTGCGCCCCGGCGCGTGCCAGGGCAATAGCCGCCGCAAAACCGATGCCCCGTGAACCTCCGCTCACCAGCGCACGGCGTTTATCCAGACGAAATTCTGGCGTGCGGGGAAGGGCCATCATCATGAGGCCTTCTTCACATTGACTGCGGGTACCGACCCTGCGTAAGGCACCTCCTGGTTACCGTAACGACGCACGCGAAGATTGGCCTGCTCCGCATGACCGGCAAACCCTTCCAACTGGCACAGACGCGAGCAATAGCTGCCAATTTCTGTCGAGGCTTCATCGCTCAATACCTTCTGCCAGGTGCAGGTTTTCATGAATTTACCCACCCAGAGCCCGCCGGTATAACGCGCTGCTTTTTGTGTCGGCAGCGTGTGGTTAGTGCCGATCACTTTGTCGCCATACGCAACATTGGTGCGCGGGCCGAGGAACAGCGCCCCGAAGTTGGTCATATTTTCGAGGAACCAGTCATCACGCGTGGTCATGACCTGCACATGCTCTGATGCAATACGGTCCGCTTCCTGCAGCATCTCGTCGTAGCTATCGCAGACGATGACTTCCCCATAATCTCGCCACGCCTGGCGGGCAATCTCAGCGGTTGGCAATTGGGTTAACAGGCGTTCGACTTCGCGCATTGTTTCTTGCGCAAGTTTCAGGGAGTTGGTCAGCAAAATGGCGGGCGTCGTCACGCCGTGTTCGGCCTGGCCGAGCAGATCGGTGGCGCACATTTCGGCATCCACACTTTCATCGGCGATGATCAGCGTTTCCGTTGGGCCAGCAAACAAATCAATACCCACCCGGCCAAACAGTTGGCGTTTCGCTTCGGCAACAAACGCATTGCCGGGGCCAACCAGCATATCGACCGGCGCGATGGTGTCCGTGCCCAATGCCATCGCACCAATCGCCTGAATGCCGCCTAACGCGTAGATCTCCGTTGCGCCTGCCATCGCTTGCGCCGCCACAATAGCCGGAGCAGGGCGGCCATTAAACGGAGGCGCACAGCTAATAATGCGTGAACAACCCGCGACGTTGGCGGTGATAATTGACATATGCGCCGAGGCCAGCAGCGGGTATTTCCCGCCGGGTACGTAACAGCCCACGGCATTAATTGGAATATTTTTATGGCCGAGAATAACGCCTGGGCGCGTTTCGATTTCCAAATCGGTCAGGCAGCTTTTTTGTGCAGTAGCAAAATTGAAAACCTGCTGCTGGGCAAACTCGATATCTTTAATATCCTGACGGCTTAACTGTTTAATACAGGCATTAATTTCTTGCTGAGATAAACGATAATCCTGGCGATCGTAATTATCGAACTTAATGGATAATTCCCGAATAGCTTCATTCCCGCGCTGTTCAATATCGGCCAGCGTATTTTCGACCACAATACCGATCTGTTTATTTGCCTGTTGACGTTCAGATAATGATTTACCGGTTTTTAAATAGCGAGCCATAACGTTCTCCTTTCCTGTTTTATGCGTAACTGTCCCGCCCGTCAAAACGGGTGCAGGGCGATAATCGGATTAAATAAGGGGTTAAATATTAAATTTTATTCGCGTAATCCTGAGTCGCAGATATTTTTGGTATTTGTGTTGCGGACATTTTTATCTGACGTTGATTCACACTTCGTGCGGCCATTGGGGTGAGGAATGCCGCGAGCATGCTCAGGGCGCCAATCATCAGGTAGCCCGAAGATAAATTGACATGCTGTAACATTAGCCCCATGGCCACCGGGCCAATAAACATCCCGACAGAATAAATTGTCTGGAATAAACCCATACGCGTGGACTGTTCATCTTCCACGGTGTTAACCACGCTCAGCGACATAAATACGGCGAACGCCATACCAAATGAGAAGCCCGCAACGGCCTGCAATATATAGATAAGGTACATGTTGCTGGTGAACGGAATACCGATGCTGGAGATCACCTGCAGGATAATGCCGATCACGGCGGTGTTCACCAGACCGAGGCGTTTGTAAAACACCGAGCTACACAGTGCGATAGCTAACGCGTAGAAAATCAGATGCACGTTACTGAGCAGCGTCAGGATCCCCGCTTTGGCACCGAGCTGCTGGGCATAGATGGGTGTTAGCGTATCGCGAGTGGCGAAAGGAACCAGGATAACAATTGTTGCTAACAGGCCGATAAACCATACGGATGAATCGCCTAGCTGGCGTTTCGCGCTGTTGATACAGGCTTTAAGCGTGGGGGCGCGAGCAGCATCGTGAAATTCTTTAATACGAAACGTCAGAATTAGCGCCAGCAGCGCTGAAACGCTGGAGACAAAATAGCCGATGTTTTTGTCAAAAAAGTGAATTAACACGCCGCCGATGCAGTTGCCGAGGAAAACCCCTAACGGCCCGGCCAGCGCCAGTAGCGCGACTGCGGCAGGCGCATCTTTTTTATCAAAATAGCGAATAAACAAGATGTTATACAAAACCCAGGTTGCCGCGGTGAAGCCATCCGCGGCTTTCGCCAGATAGAGCGTGGTGGCGTTTGGTTCCAGATAAGCAATCGGCCAGGTTATCAGCGGGAGCAGCAAACTGAACTGGATAAAGATTTTTCGGCTTTTGACCACATCGGACAAAATACCAATCGGGAAACGAACAAACAGCGTTGCAAGCCCGCTTGCCCCCATAATCATGCCAACCACTTCTGGCTGCATTCCTTCGCTGATCAACATGGGTGCCAGGAATGCATCGATACTGTGGATGCAAATAAAAAACAGCACGCTAATGGTAAAAAACAGTCTGACCTCGGAGCGACTAAATAGTGCACGAAACATGGTGGTGAACCTCTTTAAAATGAGTGGGTTATAACCAATCAAGTACGGCATTAACCGGTGCGTTTCTCTGTCGCGACTGCTTATCACCGGTAAAACTGACGGCGTTTTTGATGTCTTCTGCATACGTATTCAAAGGTTGAAGTTACGAAAAGGTTTCAGTTTTGTAAAGGCACATAATGTAAATGTGAAAAAAATAATTTTGGTTGTTGCATACGCATGCAAAGATGGTGTAAGTATAAAAAACAGGCATTCCAACGGGATGTGGATAAGGACTACCAACCATGAAACGTAAGACTTTTGGGCCCGTGACCTCACAGCAGGTGGCGCAGATCGCGGGAGTGTCACAGTCCGCGGTATCGCGAACCTTTACGCCAGGGGCCAGCATTTCACCGGCGACGCGTGAAAAAGTGCTCAAGGCAGCACGCGAACTGGGCTATCGGCCTAATGCGATTGCCCGGTCGTTGAATACCGCACGTTCGCGCATCGTTGGCGTGGTGATGTCCTATTTTGATAACCAGTTTTATCCGCAGGTGCTGGAAGCGCTGGCGCAAAAATTAGATGACCTGAATTACCACTTGTTGCTGTTTGTTGGCGATCGTGACGGCAACGTTGACCGAATTTTTGACCAGATCATGCAATATCGCGTGGATGGCATCGTACTGGCTTCGGTTTCGCTCTCGGTGGAGCTTTCTGAGGAGTGCGTGGCAGCCGGGATTCCGGTGGTGCTGTTCAATCGCAGTGAAGAAAATGCCACGGCATCGAGCGTGAATACGGATAACGAAGCGGCTGCCCAACAAATAGCTGAGTTCTTACTCGCCGGCGATCATCAGCATTTTGCCTATGTGGCCGGGCTTGCTGACTCTTCGGCGAACCTCGCAAGGCAGAAGGGATTTGTCACTACGTTGCAACGCCATGGCGCGAAAGATATTCGTGTGGTGCAGGGGGATTACGATGCCCAGAAAACGGCCCAGGCCGCCGGGGAACTGTTCTCCTCGCCGCAACCGCCGGATGCCATTTTTGCCGCCAACGACCATATGGCGCTGATGATCATGGACATTGCCCGGTATGAATATGGGCTCCGGATTCCGGAAGATCTTTCGGTCATCGGTTATGACGATACCGGCCCTTCCGGCTGGCCTTCCTATGCCCTGACTTCCGCCTCACAGCCGGTTGATGCCATGGTCAATGCCACGGTGGCGCTGCTAATGAAGCAAATTGAAAGCGAAAGTATTGAACCGGAACAGGTAGTGGTTCCAGGTGTGCTGGTGGTGCGCCACTCCGCAAGGCGCCCGCAGTTTGGCGTTATCGAAAAAGACGGGCTGTGTTTGTTCCAGCCGCAGGAGGTTGAATGACCAGGTTGCCGGGCTTTAGCCCTCAGTTTGATTCCATACAGCAGTTTATTCTGACGTTAACCCATGTGGTGTGGGAGCAAAAAGACATCGGCCAACTGGCAGATTTCTACGCCACGCCAGTGGTGTTCAATACTCCAGAAAAGCAGCTTAACGACCTTTCGCAGTTTATGCGCCTGACGCTTGAAGCGATGCACAGTTTCCCGCAGCGCACGGTGTTAACGGAAGATATTCTCTCTACCCACACCCCGCAGTTTGAGTATTACGCCGCCCAGCGTACGCTCGCCTGTATTCAACACCAGGGCGAAGGATTCTTTGGTAAGCCGAGTGGCAAAGCGGTATGGGTGCGAACCTGGGCCGATCGGGTTTGTGCTGAAGGCGCGGTGCGCCAGGAGTGGTTATTGCAGGACCGCGCCGCCATTGTTTCGCAAATTGGAATGGATGTGCGGGATTTTGCCCTCCAGCTTGCCAATACCCGCCGTGAGGCCGGGCTTGAAAATATCTCAGCAGAAGAGATGGATGCTCGCTGGGCGGGTGGCCCGGAAGGGGATGATATTGATGGCCCGCTTGCGGGGCTGGTGGAACGCTATTTGTCGATGTGGGCGGGTGGCAACAGCGGCGTGGTGCCGGGGCTGTATCATCCCGCGGCGACACTTCACGGGCCGGGGCATGTATTGCGTACCGGCGAGCAAGATATTGGCGGTTTCTTGTCAGGCTATCGAGCTTCGTTTGCTGATAGCGAAACGCATCTGCACCATCTGGTGGTGCGTCGTGACGCCAATGAGCCAGTGCGCTTATCGTTGCGCTGGTCACTGTTAACCTGGCACGATGGCTACGGGAAATTCGGTGCACCGTCGCGACGCCCGGTATCCATCACTGGCATTAGCCAACTGGAATTACGTGATGGCTTAATTATTCGGGAATATCTCGGTATCGATGAATTAGCGATTTGGTCACAGATTCTGAATTAATTACGCATAACTCAATACGGGGGATATTCCCCCCTGAAAAATAAAACATCTGATCAGGGTAATTCATTTATCAGGTGTTTCTATTGTCTGAATAGGGACGTTAATCATTATCGCTCTTGGCAGGTAAGGGGTATTCCTACCCCTGAATACTGTGCGCTGAGAATTACTGCGGCGCATTCAAATAACGCAGGAGGTCATATGTCTTCAACTGAAACAACAAATAAAGCATCGGTAGCTTCAGAGAAAAGCAATACAAAACCCACTCGCGATGAACCTGTATTACAAGTCGAACGCCGTGACTTTATTGATTTAGTGCCGGAGAAACGCCCGCGGGTACAATCATTAAGAGGATTTGATGACTGCTACACCGATATTGTCGATTATATCGTGCGCTGTACCCATAAAATATGGGACGAGCGTGACGTCGGGTTAATCTACTCCCACTATACGCATAACTGCGTTTTATATAATGCGCTCGGTACCATGTATAACCGCGAACAGGTTGTGCAGGATACTTTGCAACGTCTGGTGGCTTTCCCGGAACGTCGCGGTATGGCGACGCAGGTAATCTGGAACGGCAATGACGTTGAGGGTTTTTATACCTCGCACCTGGTAACGGGCTCGGGTCGCCACACCCAATACAGCCACCTTGGTAAACCCACTAACCGCACTTTTGTTACCCGCACCGTCGCCGACTGCATGATTCATGAGAACAAAATCTATCGTGAATGGGTGGTGAGCGACAACATGGCGATGATGCGCCAGCTCGGCCTGGATACCGATGCCGTGGCCTACGGCATGGCTAAAGAGCAGTTCGATAAAGGTTTCCGCGTGACCGACATTGGCGAGAACCGCCGCATGGTTGGGCAATATCCGCCGGAAATGGAGTGCGATGTCTCGATCGCCCATACCGACACTGAAGAGCAGTGTTTGCGCTGGCTGCATGAAATCTATAACCGCCGCATGCTCGGTAAAATCAAAGACGTTTACGCCCCGAATGTGCAGTGGCACGGCCCGCTAATGAAAGAGCTTTATGGCCAGGCGGCGGTTATTCACCAGACGCTGGCATTGATTGGCATGATCCCGGACGGCGCGTGGATGCCGCAGCATATCTGCTCCAATCCTTGCGATGAAGGCGGCACGAAAGTTGCGGTGCGCTGGATTATGGAAGGCCACCATTTGGGTTATGGCGAGTTGGGTAAACCTACCGGTGAACGCCTGTTCGTTATGGGGATGTCTCACTACCACATCGTTAACGGGAAAGTTGTGGATGAATGGGTGGTCTACGACCATCTGGCGCTGCTGGCACAAATCAAACTGGGACAAATGGAGGAGTAAAAGATGGGCGCGATTGCAGAGTCTGATGTTGAGTTTATCAAACGTCCGCAAGGGCAAGATGTGCAGGCTGACCGCACGTTAACCGAGACGGTACAGAATATTATCGACCAGGTTCGTGAGCGGGGTGACGCCGCACTGCGTGACTTTTCAGCAAAGTTTGATAAAACCACGCCGGACAATTTTGAAGTCTCGGAAGGTGAAATCGCCACGGCCCTGGCGGATCTGGATCCACAAACCCGCAAGGACAGCGAGTTTGCCATCGCGCAGGTGAAACGTTTTGCCCAGGCGCAACTGGCGACCATGCAGCCGTTGGATGTGGAAACATTACCGGGTGTGCATCTGGGGCATCGCATAATCCCTATCCAGACAGTGGGGTGTTATGTGCCAGGCGGGCGCTACCCGATTTTGTCGGCTCCGGTGATGTCGATTGTTCCGGCGGTTGTGGCGGGCTGCGACGAAATCATTGCCTGTTTGCCGCCTGGTGCGCATCCGGCAATGATTGCCATTTGTCACCTCGCGGGTGCACATCGCATTTTTAAAGTGGGCGGCGCGCAGGCAATTGCGGCGATGGCCTGGGGAACGGAATCTATTCCGGTCGTGGATAAAGTCGTTGGGCCGGGCAACGCGTTTGTTAACGAAGCAAAGCGCCAGGTGTTTGGTAAAGTGGGCATCGACGCCCTGGCCGGGCCGAGTGAGATTTATGTCATTGCTGATGACAGTGCTGACCCGCGAATTTTAGCCGCCGATCTGTTAGCTCAGGCAGAGCACGATGTGCATACCCGCGTGGGCATGGCGACCACCAGTCCGAAAATTGCGCGTGACACGCTGGCAGAAATTGAGCGTCAGCTGACAAACTTGCCTACCGCTGTAACCGCCGGTGAAGCCTGGAAACGGCAGGGGGAAATTGTTATCTGCCGCGATGAAGCGCAGTTGATTGCCTGGGCCGACCATATGGCGACCGAACATCTTCAGGTGCATACCCGCGACCCGCATGCCACAGCCAGTAAAATCCGCAATTATGGATCGCTGTTTATCGGGCAAAATGCCAGCGTAGTGTTTTCCGACAAATGTTGTGGAACTAACCATACGCTGCCGACGATGGCCGCCGCTCGTTATACCGGCGGATTGTGGGTCGGTGCGTATGTAAAAATTTGCACCCATCAATGGATTGATGACCACGGTATTGCGGCGGTAGCACAACCGGCAGTACGTCAAAGCCGCACGGAAGGGATGCAGGCGCACCGTCGTGCGGCAGAAATTCGTTTGTTGCCCAATAGTATCGATGCCATAACAAATGGAGAGCGTGATTAATCATTTTTTTACAGCTGAACATTATAGCGGCAATTCACCTGAAATATTTTCAAGTTAAGTTTTATTAATGTTTATTGGCTTGATTAGGTTATTTCTTAACTACATTATTATCGTGAAAGGGATGGGTGGTAAATGAATTACCCCCCAGTGTTATTATTAATCATGGATTTGGATTATGTTGTCACTGGAAATGGAAGAGGATGTTGTCCTGCGGGTAAAAGGCATGGAAAAAATGCTTGAAGGAATTGTCCGCGAACTCAAAGCCAACAAGGGTGTTGTCGATGAGTTTATTCGGGATGATATCGCAAGGTTCCGGCACTGTTCAAAAGATGTTATAACGCACCACGAACAAGTTTCTCGCAACGTACGTAAAAGACTGGAAGATGTCACCATCCATTCTCAAAAACGGGTACGTAAAACGGCGCAGAATAATTTGTTATACGGTGTATTATGCGGAATGTCTTTCTGTATGATTCTGCAACTGCTGTAATTCGCTTTAATGCATTGGGGAGAAAGTTATCTTTCTCCCTTTTTTATTTGCACACACTTCTAAGTAGTACCAGCATTCGCTATGGATGACGTTTAGAGAATGATTTTTTCATACATTTCAGGCGTAAGCGGCATGTGCAGGTTAATATTTTTATCCGGCAATTTTCCATTAAACCACTGCTCATAAAACGGCTTGAAGTCGTCTCTTTTAAACCGCTTTAAAAGAGCGCTATCGATCATTTTTTTAAATTCAATATCGTCATGCCGTAACATGATGCCAAGCGTTTGTGAGTCACCTAAAGTGATGTCCGAAACCTTGTAGTTGCCCGGATTCACGCGGCTTTCAATCAGCGCACGGAGTGACACTTCATTCATGGCGGTGGCGTAACTTTTACCGCTACCCATCGCATCGAACGCATCTTCCAGCGTGGGTTGCGGTAAAACAAGAAGATTAAGATTCTGGGCACGATTAAACAGATTGAGATTAGTTAAATCCATTGAGGTCGTGACGCTCACCGTTTTTCCCGCAAGATCGGCAATTGATAAAACATCCACATTTGAGCGTGTGCCGATGCGTGTATAAACGGACTGGTAGTGACGAGAGAATGAGACCACGCTCTGGCGTTTAATCGTATCGGTGTTTATCGAACAGTCCATATCAACCGTATTATTGTTTAGCATGGTAATACGGGCTGTCAGCGGTACCGGAACATAATTGACAACCAGATTGCTGAGATGGAGGTTTTTTTTCAGCGACTCGGTGACGTCTTTGCATAATTCAATGACATAGCCCACCACGTGTCCGTCACTGGTTTTATAGGAATAAGGCGGTGCGTTGCGATAGCCAATATTAATGACTTTTTGGCTGGCAATTTTTTCAAGCGTTGATGGGGGCGTTTCCCCATGTGAAAAGCTCGCGTAAAAAATGGTCAGTAAACTCAGGATATATTTCGAGAATTGGTTCTTTTTCATTGTAGGTTTTTTAGGGTTAGTTGTTATTTTCAAGGTGATGTATCAGCCACAAACCTTAGTAAGCATAAAGTGTTGCCGATGAAATCGACTGTTGTAGCTCTGGGGATAATGGCATGTTGAGGGTAATTCCCTCAGGCATTATCGGTTGTAAAAACCATTTATTATAAATAGCGATAAAATCCTGGCTGTGGATTAGACGACTCATTGAATGATTAATCAGATCGGTAAAGGCCGGATTGTTTTTCTGCATCGGCATAGCAATAGGCAACCGCGGGCTGAGAGAGTCTTCAGACATCACAAACGCCTGCGGATGCCCGGAAAGTTTCATCAGGGCAAGAATCAGCACATCGCTTGAGACTATTGCCGGTGTTTTGCCACTTTCCAGGTCGGAAAACGCTTTGATGTTGTCCGTACCGAGATCGATATTGAGCGAAAGCTGATGTTGGGTATTAGCCGCCTGAATATGTTTAACGAACACGGTGCCGCTTTTGACCATGACGGTATGCCCGTTTAACTCTTCGATACCTGAGATATCGTCTTCTTTGCGCGAGACGAAACGGGTGGCGGAGAAGAAATAGGGCAGAGAAAAGGTCACGGTTTTTTGACGCTCAGCCGTATCAATCGTCGGGATACAACCCATATCAATGCTTTTATTTTTAATGGTCAAAAACTGGGTGGCGGTTGAGACAGGAACCCATTTCACTTTCAGCGCGGGGAGATGAAGCTCCTCCTTAATCATATCGACGAGCTTATGGCAGATATCAATGGAGTAACCTTGCGGTTTGTTATCCTCGTAATAGGAGAAAGGAAAAACATCCGTTTGATAGCTCAGGGTCAGCGTATGGGTTTGCGCGATGCGAGACAAAAGATCGTCAGCCTTGCTGGTTGCCGGTGCCAGCAGGCCAATACTTAACAACAGCGTCACAGCCAGCGAAAAAAACGATTGGTATAAATGTGTGGCTATAAACGGCATGTTGTCTCCATTTTCTCATGCTCCAGTTCTGTTATGACTCGTGTACTGTCTGCCGCGCGTCCAAAATAATAGCCTTGCGCCGTCAGCCTCTCATTGCCAAGGTCGGCCAGAATTTCATATTGTTGCCGAGTTTCCACACCTTCCGCTGTAACGTTAAACCCGCGCCTGGCTGCAAAAGCCACCAACATGCTCACCAGTGCACGGCTGTCTTCACTTTTATCGATTACATCAATGAGTGTGCGTGAAATTTTAAAGTGGCTGAACGGGAAGATAATCAGGTAATCCAGAGTCGCAAATCCCGTGCCGAATTCGTCCAAGGCCAGCCCCACGCCCAGCGCCTGTATGGCTTGTAAGACGGGCAGGGTAGCTTCGCGGTCAAGCTGTTCGGAGCCGGTGATTTCTATCGCCAGGCGCGCAGGATCCAGACCACTCTCCTGTAATGCACAGCGTATAGTCTCGACGATTTTCATGGTGCGAAGCTGATGGGGCGAAACATTTACCGCCACTGTTTTTGTAAGCGGCCAATGGGCCGCCTCTTTACAGGCGCTGTAGAGAAGCCATTCACCCAGTTTTTCTATAAGACCAATATCTTCAGATACGGAAATAAAATCATGAGGCTGGAGAAGACCGCGAACCGGATGTTGCCAGCGGACGAGCGCCTCGTAACCTTTGGTGGTGCTATTACTATTGAGGCCGACAATTTTTTGATAATGCAGAATAAATTCATTATTTCTGATGCCGTTTTCAATTTCCTGGCTAAAAAGTAGGTTATTGGACGGATTCATCGTCATGCCATAAGAATAGAAATGAGAGCAGTTGCGGCCGAAACTTTTCGAGGTATATAGCGCAAGGTCAGCGTGGGCGAATAAATCTTCTCGGGTATTGCCATGCTGAGGGGCGCAGGCAATTCCTATGCTGCTACTGATAGAAAGAGTATGACCGCTACAGGTGAAGGGTTTGCTTAACGCTTCTAAAACTTTTTTTGCCAGCGATTGTGCTTCGCCAATCGGGTCGCGATTGACCTGCTGAAGAATAGAAAATTCGTCTCCGCCAAGGCGATTGGCCATATCCCCCTCGCCGAGTAGGGCAAATAAGCGGGCGGAACATTCAATCAATAATTCATCGCCGATAACATGACCGTAGGTGTCGTTGACCGGTTTGAAATTATCCAGATCGATAAGCAGCAGGTTGAAAATCGTCCCCTGAGTACTTAACTGTGACAGCCGTTCGTCGATAGATTTTCGGTAGGCCACGCGATTTGGCAGCAGGGTCAGGGAATCATGGTAGGCCATGTATTCCATTTTTTGCGCCATCTCCTGCATCCGTTGTAGATAGCCGCGGTCAACCATTGCCACCCGTAGCTTTTCAATCGCTTTCGCCAGCTCACCAATTTCATCATCCTGATTCTGGAAAGGGGTCACCTCGTCGGTTTTCTCATCAGCAATGAGACTCACCGCCTGAACAAGCCGCGGAACGGGGCGGAAGAGATTACGTACCAGCCAATTAACGACAATCACCGTGACGCCGAGGATAAAAATCAGCATGAATAAGGTGTTTTTCAATAACTTATTATGAGTGGCTGATAGCGCATCGCGTTCACCAATGCTACTGACAATGGCACCCAAGAGCTTTCCTGAAGAGGTAACGATAGGAATTGAACCCACGAAATACTCTTTACCGCCTAACGTGGCAAAACCTCGGTAGTAACGTTTTAATGCCGAAACGTTATCTTTTTCATCAATCGCCGATAATTTTTGTGCCGATTCGGTATCAATAAACCCCTGTTTTTCATCATATAACAGCAGCCATGCCGGATTGTGGGTCTGCGTTGATATCAGGGTCAGCATATCGGCTGGGTTAAAACCGGTCTGGATCACCGTCTCGTCATCGTCCAACGGGCGTTCAGTTTCGATGGTGACAACCTGGCCTTCATGATTCGATTTAACGGCGACGGAAGTGTAAATGTTACGAATGATATAGCTGGAAATTTGCGAGTTGGTGGCGGCTTGTTTAAACCATTGTTCGTGGGAGATGCGGTTGACTTCAAAAAGACCGGCGCCGGAACCCACGCCATAGGCAATTAAGATCCCAATCATCAGATAAATGGCGACTTTTCCAGTAATGGAATGGTACCAGTGGTATTTGCTGCGAGGATAGGAAACCTTTTCCCGAGGCACCACAACATCATGATTAATGAGCTCTTTATCAATCATTTTTCTATTATTACTCTTTTTTTAGCGATTTAAAGAAGGCTCAAGAAGATATCGGTGAATATATAAACGCGTATTTATTGTTGTTTATATGTCACTATTTTTAATGCGTTGTGCAACAAATGTTAGCACGTTGTAGTCCCTTGCCTGTTTGTTCCATTAACGTTAAAACGAGGGTGTAGCTCAGACATCGCTTTCATTTTAATATCTGGATTATAAAGTTGCCTAATAAATGCGTCAACGATAAATATTAACATAACCTGGAATTGCTGCTTTTTTTATTCAATAGTTTATACAGAAAATGCATATATAAATAATCGCATGTATAAGTGAGAATATCCATTATTCGCAATAACGAAAGTTAAGCTTTTGCATTCAGAAGCTCACAAATTTTATTAATAGGTTGGGGGCGGTGGAACAGATAGCCCTGCGCCAGATGGATTCCACAGTTCTTAACGATTCGGTGTTCCTCATTTGTTTCCACGCCTTCAATCAGCACTTGATTACCTGATGTTTTACAAAGCTGGACAACGTGATGAAGAAACGCTTCGCCGCCTTCGCGAGCGAGTCCGAGCACCAGGGTTCTATCCAGTTTAATTTTATCCAACTCATATTGAGTTAAATAAGAAAGCGTTGAATAACCGGAGCCAAAATCATCAAGGGCAATTTTTATCCCTAATTGGCGAAGTGCCGCCAGAACTTCAATAACACGTTTAGGTTCATTAACTTTTTGTGATTCGGTAATTTCCATCTCTAATTGCCAACCCGAAGGTAACGGCGTACGCAGTAATTTACCCACCAGACTCAGGAAATTAGGGGCAAGTAATGTTTGCGGAGAAATATTTACCGAGAGCGTCATGCCCGGAAAGCGGGAGAGATCGTGATGAAGCGCTTCTACAGCATTCTCCAGTACCCAAAAATCTATTTCCGGCATCATCCCAATACGTTCGTAATACTTTAAAAAGATAGGCGGGGTAATTTTACCGTCATCACCCTGATGACGCAGTAAAACCTCCATGGCGACAATTTTTTGCTCGTCGAGGGTGATCTGCGGCTGGAACCACAGCACAAAATTTCCGCTGCTTTGCAGTTCATTAATATTACGTCTGGCATCAATATAATCATTCATTTCGGAAAGATAGTGATGGGGGGATTCAACATCACGATGCCCCGGAACGGGTAATTGAAACTGATTCCCTTTGAGCGGCACAAAACGTTTATTGCCGCAAGGCAGGGTAATCTCTTTGTGATCACGCTTTTCCATATAACGCAGGAATGGCCAGTAAATCCCGGTGCCGAGGGCTATCAAAAATATCTGGAACAATACCGCACGCGCCGCGCCATCTGTGCCTAACCAGACATTAATCAAGGCGGGCGTTGCCCAACCCACCATCTGGTGAACAGGGGGGACGACATGCCAAAGCGTGGCGTAATAGGCGAGAATGTAATCCACAGCCGGCGTCATGACGAACGGAATAAACATCACCGGGTTAAGAACGACTGGCACGCCAAAAATAAGGGGTTCATTAATGTTAAAGATGGCCAAAGGCAGGGAAACTTTAATCAAATGTCGATTGGACGGGTTTCGGCTAATCAACAGGCAAATTAACAGGCTTAACGTAGCGCCGCTTCCGCCAGTAGCGCACCACGTTTCATAAAATGAAGTGCTTAAAATATTTAATGACGCATGGCCTGCTTTCCATGCATCTATATTAGCTATGGTGTTATTCATTAGCCTGAAGCCAATGTCCTGGAAAATATAGTAACCATGAATACCAAAAAACCAGGTGGTTTCACGGATCACTTCATAAAGCAGGCCATGAATAAAGTTATCAGGATAAATAACGGCAGTAATGTCTTGCGTTAGCCAATCACTGGCTCGTAATATTAAATGACCTGTCACTACCAGCAATAACAGTTTTCCGAGAAAAGTGAGGACTATTTTGCTGAAGGGCCAATTTAATTTCACTTTATTAGTGCGGAAAAGATTAATATTTTTTTCTAAAATAAGATTGGTAAAAATAGCTGATAACAGGGAGACGGGTAAACTAACGCCAATTAAAAAATTGGCTTCATTACTATGTTCAAGCCCGGTAATGCCCAGTAATACCGTTAAACTGAGCGATATACAGAGCATAATTGAAAGCCGATATCTTACCGCCCACTGAATTGAAAATATAATATTTAACAGAATAGGGAGAAAGGTCAGCATACTTTGCTGCAAATTCTCAAGCCATACAGCGGTTTTTACCCAATGCACATCCTGACATAACGTACTTGCAACAATAACCAAGCCGCGTAAAACTGAAAATGGCATAATCGCCATAGTACTACTGAGAACCGCCTGTGAAATACGGTTGTTAATAAATCTGGTTTTTAATTGGTGGAAAATGTTGTTTGTATTTTTTGTTGTTATATTGTAAGTCATGCGTTGCTTATCTGTGGGGTGCGTCGTTGTTTTTATTTCATAGTTAAATTCACTATATCATTATAACAATGGCTGAGATAATGAATTTTATTATTAATAGAGGTTGGCCAGTCTCTGGGCTAATCAAAAATAGCAACAGGTGACGGGATGTTTAAATGAAATTGTAGATTAATCTACAATTCCACTCCGCTGTTCACCCACATTTAAAGTTGATTAATTAGAGATTTTAATTGTTCGATGATGTCTGCCCCCGACTTTTCTTGCGGACAGGGGTAAGTCGATTCACGCACCACCAGCCGGGTGGGTAATAATTCAAGCACTCTTTTGCGCGGGTCCGACTGATTCATTAGCGCCGTTACGCATTCAACGGCACGTTGGCCCAGCAGGTCGAAATCCTGAGCAACCGTCGTGAGAGCCGGCTGGAAAAAGAGGCTGTCCGCCGTATCATCATACCCCGTCACAGAAACCGCGCTGGCACCGGTGCGCTTGAGTTGCGTTAGCGCACTCAGGACGCCTAACGCCATCTGGTCGTTAGCCACAATGATCGCGCTGATGCGTGGGTTGGCATGAATCAATTCAAACGTCTTTGCCCAGCCGCTGCTTGCGCTCCAGTCGCCCCAGACCGTAATAGCATTGCTCACGCCAATCCGATGCAGTGATTCGCGCCAGCAGCCGAGGCGTAATCGTGCAGAAATGGAATGCGCAGGGCCTGCCAGTAATCCGAACTGACGGTGCCCCAACTCCCATAAATGTTTCACGCATGCGCCGGAACCTTCCTGATGATCAAAGCGAATACAGGAGACATCAGTCTCGGGTGGAACATCCAAAAATAGACAAGCCAGATCGTCATTTTCCTGGGTCAGCCGTTCGGCAAGCGAGCTTTCAAGGGGTAAATTCGCAATGACACCGCGAATATTTTGAGCGCGAAATTCATTAAGCACCGCCTGCAATGATTCAAACTGCGCCCCTTTGGGCATCGCGACAGAGACCTGCAAATGTTTTTCTTCGGCATGGCTTTTGATGGCAGCGGCAATTTGCGACGGCGCGTGATAGGTCAGCGAGGAGGTGATAAGCCCTAACGCAGGCATAGTTTTACCCGCCAGCAGTTGAGCCGAACGGTTCGGAACATAATGTAATGCGCTCATTGCCTGCAGTACTTTCTCGCGGGTGCGCTGTGAAACCTGGGCCGGATTGTTCAGCACGCGTGAAACGGTTTGCTGAGACACGCCCGCTTCGCGTGCCACATCATTCAGAGTAGCCAGTCGGTTTCGCATATTTTCTCCTTATTTCTCCGCATCATGCGCATGATTTATAACTCAGTTAATCCAAGTTTTAGCAAAATGTATAGCGCTAACATTTTTTGTTTTGCAGACGACAAAAATGCCGAGAAAATCACCGCTTTCGTGATCGTTCCTGAAATTGGTAAATCCTCTGTTTGCCAGCCTTAGGCATTATCTGACTAAATTTGATGCAATGTTTAGCGTATTACATTTTTACGGTTAAAGGTGCATTGTTATGACTCAGAGTTCAGGCTTTTCCGGCCCCTGCGCAGGATTTTCCGAAATCCTTAATCGCCGCGACTGGCAGCAACATACCGTTACTCACATCAACAGGTTACCGGCTCATCCGCTATTTCAGGGATGGCGCGATATTACTGCCGCTCGTGACGAGTACGCGTCGACGCACAGCTATTCTCTTGATGGCGAATGGCAGTTTAGCTGGCGACCGCGCCCGGAGGCGGTTGACGCCAGTTGGTTGTATCAGGATTTACCCGATGCGCGTTCAGTACCTGTGCCCTCTAACTGGCAGATGACCGGTGATGATGCCCCGATTTACACCAACGTTCGCTATCCCATCGAAACCACGCCGCCGTTTGTGCCCGAGGAAAACGCCACCGGTTGCTACACCCGCACCATAAATATTACCGATGAGTGGGTCGCGGCCGGGCAAACACGCATTATTTTTGACGGTGTGAACTCCGCATTCCATCTATGGTGTAACGGTAACTGGGTGGGGTATTCCGTCGATAGCCGCTTACCGGCAGAGTTTGATTTAACGCCATTTTTGCAGACGGGAGAGAACCGCCTTTGCGTGATGGTGATGCGCTGGAGTGCAGGTACGTGGCTTGAAGATCAGGATATGTGGCGCATGAGCGGCATTTTCCGTTCCGTTTCGCTGCTGCACCTCCCGGAAATTCACCTGACGGAGATGCAAATCACGCCTGTGCTGGATGCGTTATATCGTGACGCGGAGCTTAATATTCAGCTCTGCGTGGCGGCGCCGGAGGCGCGTGTTGCGGATCTCACCGTTGAAGTCACGCTTTGGCTCGGGAACCAGCAGGTTGCAGGCACACGCGAACCGCTTGGCACGCCCGCCATTGATGACCGTGGGAACTATGCCGAGCGGGCTTATTTGACTCTGCCGGTCGTGCGGCCTCGTTTGTGGAGTGCTGAAATGCCGAACTGTTATCGTGCGGTAGTGGCGCTATGGCAGGGCGAGGAATTATTGCAAGCGGAAGCCTGCGATGTAGGTTTTCGTACCGTCGAAATTAAAAATGGCTTATTGCAGGTCAATGGTAAGCCGCTGTTGATTCGCGGTGTTAATCGTCATGAGCATCATCATCTGCATGGTCAGGTGGTTACCCAGGCCGATATGGTGCAGGACATTTTGCTGATGAAGCAGAATAACTTTAACGCGGTGCGTTGCTCACACTACCCGAATAGTGCTCTCTGGTATCAGCTATGCAACCGTTTTGGTTTGTATGTTGTTGATGAAGCGAATATCGAAACGCACGGTATGGTGCCGATGAGCCGTCTGTCTGATGATTCGAGTTGGTTGCCTGCGTATAGCGCGCGCGTCACGCGCATGGTGCAAACGAATCGCAATCACCCCTGCATTATTATTTGGTCTTTGGGAAATGAATCAGGGTACGGCGCGAACCATGATGCGCTCTATCACTGGCTGAAAAAAAGCGATCCCTCCCGCCCCGTTCAATACGAAGGGGGAGGCGGGGATACGGCGGTGACCGATATTATCACCCCGATGTACTCCCGTGTTGAAACAGACCTTATGATTCCTGCTGTGCCGAAATGGGCGATAAAAAAGTGGATTAGCCTGCCAGGAGAACAGCGCCCGCTAATCCTTTGTGAATACGCACATGCTATGGGAAACAGCCTGGGAAATTTTGCTGACTACTGGCAGGCATTTCGCGAGTATCCGCGTTTGCAGGGCGGATTCATCTGGGACTGGGCGGATCAGGCCATTATGAAAACATTTGACGATGGGACGACCGGCTGGGCCTACGGCAGCGATTTTGGGGATACACCTAACGATCGACAATTCTGTATGAACGGCCTGGTGTTCCCGGACCGGATGCCGCATCCCTCGCTGACTGAAGCAAAACATGCGCAGCAATATTTCCAGTTTGAACTGGTAAGCCAGCAGCCGCTTAAAATTCGCGTATCTAGCGAGTACCTCTTCCGCCGGACGGATAACGAAGCGCTGCTCTGGCGCATTGAGGCTGCAGGGCAGGTTGTGAGTGAAGGGCGTGAAACGTTGCTTATTGAACCTGAAGGAAATATTGAATTGACGCTCGCTGAGAATCTTAATCTGGCGCATGGCGCACGTGATGTCTGGCTAACGCTTGATGTGATTCAGCCGCAGGCAACGCCCTGGTCTGAGCAAGGGCATCGTGTGGCCTGGCAGCAGTTTTCTCTTGCGGTGCCGCTGGTTATTGAACCCCAACCCGCCGCCGTTGCCGCGCCTGTGCTGACAACTTCTGCGACCCAATTCACCGTGCAAGCAGCCAATCAGCAGTGGGTGATAGACCGCAGCAGCGGATTACTTTGCCAGTGGCAAAAAAATGGCGAGGAGCAACTTATGCATCCGCTACGCGATCAGTTTGTCCGGGCCCCGATTGATAACGATATTGGTGTGAGTGAGGCGGAGCGAATTGACCCCAATGCCTGGGTTGAGCGCTGGAAAAGCGCAGGGCTTTATCAGCTTGAAGCGGAATGTGTAAGCTGCGAAGCAACACATTTCGGCGATGACGTTGTGATTGTCAGCCAATGGCATTACCACAATCATCAGGGTGTTGTGATTGCCAGTTGCTGGCAGATGCGTTTTGACGGACATGGCAAACTGCATCTTTGCATCACGGGCGAAAGGGCAGAAACGCTGCCGCCGCTGCCGCGCATTGGGTTGGCCTTTAAAGTGAAACCACAAAACTGCGATGTGAGCTGGCTTGGCCTCGGTCCCCATGAAAATTACCCCGATCGCCGCAGCAGCGCCTGTTTCTCACGTTGGCAATTACCGCTGGGCGAAATGAGTACCCCTTATATTTTCCCGACGGAAAACGGATTGCGATGTGGCACAAAAGCGCTGGAGTGGGGCATCTGGCAGGTGCGCGGGCATTTTCACTTTTCCGTGCAGCCTTACAGCGTGGAGCAATTAATGGCGACTTCGCACTGGCACCGAATGAAGCCGGAAGACGGGGTATGGATCTCGCTGGATGCTCAGCATATGGGCGTGGGTGGCGATGACTCCTGGACGCCAAGTGTGCTGGACCAGTGGCTACTACGGGATACCGAGTGGCGATACCAACTGACGATTAGCCTTAACTGACCGCCGGAGGGGATCTCCCCCTCCATTTCTAAACATAATAATAGCGAAAATACCCTATGAAATTATCAGCGCTCAGCTCACGTGAACGACATAACTTTATCTATTTTATGCTGTTCTTCTTTTTCTACTATTTCATTATGTCAGCCTACTTTCCCTTTTTCCCGGTCTGGCTGGCAGATGTTAACCATTTAACCAAAACTGAAACGGGGATAGTGTTCTCAGCCATTTCACTTTTTGCCATCGTATTCCAGATTGCTTTTGGCTTAATCTCCGACAAACTGGGATTACGTAAACATTTGCTGTGGTTTATCGTGGTGTTACTGGTTTTATTTGCTCCCTTCTTTATTTCCGTTCTCTCGCCGCTTCTGCAATTCAATATTTACCTGGGCGCAATGGCTGGGGGAATGTACCTGGGCTGTGTTTTCTCCGGCGGCTCCGGTGCGGTAGAAGCCTATATAGAGCGCGTGAGTCGTAATAACCGTTTTGAATATGGGCAAGTTCGCGTTTCTGGCTGCGTAGGCTGGGCGATTTGCGCCTCGTTAACCGGTATTTTATTTAGCATCAATCCGAATATTACTTTCTGGATTGCCTCTGGTTTTGCGCTTGTATTGGCGGTATTGCTGCTGTTGTCACGCCCGGAACCCGTAGCCGAAATGAGTTCAGTGCCTGGTAACGTCGCTAAAAAGCAGGAGTTCTCGTTACGTATGGTGGTGGAATTATTAAAAATGCCGCGTTTCTGGGCATTCCTGCTGTACGTGATCGGTGTCGCCAGTATTTACGATGTGTTCGATCAGCAGTTTGCCAATTTCTTTAAAGGCTTCTTCTCATCCCCGCAGAAAGGAACCGAGATATTCGGCTATGTGACAACCGGCGGTGAATTGCTGAATGCCACGATTATGTTTTTTGCGCCATTTATTATTAACCGCATTGGTGCAAAAAATGCGCTGCTGGTGGCCGGGGCGATTATGTCAGTAAGAATTATCGGTTCGTCATTTGCAACAACGGGTGTTGAAGTCATTATGCTGAAAATGCTGCATATGTTTGAGCTGCCGTTTTTACTGGTGGGAACGTTCAAATATATTTCATCGGTATTTGACCCGCGTCTTTCCGCCACGCTGTTTTTAATCGGGTTTAATTTATCGAAACAGCTTTCTGGCGTATTGCTCTCAACCTGGGCGGGTTCAATGTATGACTCCGTTGGATTTAGCCAGGCCTATCTCGTATTAGGTTTGATTACCGCAAGCTTTACGGTGATTTCATTCTTTACGCTGCGCAACTCGCCGGGAAACCGATTGCTGGCAGCCGAAGTTAGCAAAGCGTGAGATAGTCTAATTAGACAAAAGCCACCTCATCTGAGGTGGCTTTTTAGATTAGAAAGGGGAGAACTATTAGACGTTGAACAGGAAGTTCATTACGTCGCCATCTTTAACGATGTAGTCTTTACCTTCTGCACGCATCTTGCCCGCTTCTTTCGCGCCTTGCTCACCTTTGTAAGTGATGAAATCTTCATACGCGATAGTTTGCGCGCGGATAAAGCCTTTCTCGAAGTCGGTGTGGATTTTGCCAGCCGCCTGAGGAGCAGTAGCGCCAACAGGGATGGTCCACGCGCGCACTTCTTTCACGCCAGCGGTGAAGTAAGTTTGCAGATTCAACAGCTCGTAACCTGCGCGGATCACGCGGTTTAAACCAGGTTCTTCCAGGCCCAACTCGGCCATGAACTCTTCACGGTCAGCGTCGTCCAGTTCAGCAATATCAGACTCAACGGCTGCACAAACGGCAACAACCACAGAACCTTCGCCTGCGGCGATTTCGCGCACTTTGTCGAGATAAGGGTTGTTTTCAAAACCGTCTTCGTTGACGTTAGCGATATACATCGTTGGCTTCAGCGTCAGGAAGCTCAGGTATTTGATGGCCGCTTTATCTTCTTCAGTCAGGTTAAGCGCGCGCAACATACCTGCGTTCTCTAGCTGTGGCAGGCATTTTTCCAGCGCGGCCAGTTCAGCTTTTGCGTCTTTATCGCCGCCTTTTGCTTTCTTCTGTACGCGATGAATGGCGCGTTCGCAGGTATCAAGGTCAGAAAGCGCCAGTTCGGTGTTAATAACGTCGATATCATCCGCAGGATCGACTTTGTTGTTCACGTGAATGATGTTGTCGTTTTCAAAACAACGCACAACGTGGCCGATAGCTTCAGTTTCACGAATGTTAGTCAGGAACTGGTTGCCCAGACCTTCACCTTTGGATGCGCCTTTCACCAGACCGGCGATATCAACGAATTCCATGGTGGTAGGCAGAATGCGCTGTGGTTTAACGATTTCAGCCAGTTTATCCAGACGTGGGTCCGGCATTGGCACCACACCGGTGTTCGGCTCGATAGTACAGAACGGGAAGTTTGCAGCTTCGATTCCCGCTTTGGTGAGCGCATTGAACAGGGTTGATTTACCAACGTTCGGCAAGCCGACGATACCGCATTTGAATCCCATGGTTTAATTCACCTTAATTACTTGATATTCAATGAGTTAATGTTGTCTCATTGATAAAATGATCATAACTTTCCCCATTATACACGCAAACGGTCTATAACGGGCGCAGAAATCGGTGTTCAAAGCTGCTTTGGCCTTATTGTGCTTTAAAGGCATGCAGGCGATTAGTGGCTTTAGTCAAGCCTTCTTTCAGCCACACTTCGGTGCAACGTGCCGCTTCGTCTACGGCATCATCAATCAGCTTTTGTTCGCTTAACGGCGGTTTACCAAGAACGAAGCCAACAACTTTGTTTTTATCGCCCGGATGGCCAATTCCGACACGTAAGCGGTGAAAGTTGGGGTTATTGCCCAATTTGCTGATGATATCTTTCAGGCCGTTGTGGCCGCCGTGGCCGCCGCCGAGTTTAAACTTTGCCACACCGGGAGGAAGATCCAGTTCATCGTGAGCGACCAGAATTTCATCGGGGGCGATACGGAAAAAGGTTGCCATCGCGCCGACCGCTTTCCCGCTGAGGTTCATAAACGTGGTTGGCACCAACAGGCGAACGTCTTCTCCGGCCAGGTTTATGCGTGCGGTGTACCCGAAGAATTTGCTCTCTTCTTTCAGCGACTGATTATGGCGTGAAGCAAGCAGATCCACATACCAGGCACCGGCGTTATGGCGAGTTGCCGCATATTCCGCACCTGGGTTTGCCAGGCCAACTATTAATTTAATGCTCACGTTTATTTTCCTGAAAACAGACCAGAGCGGCGTAGTTTACTGCGCTCAAGACGCGATGACAAAGAAGCAATCTCTTACTACCAAAACTATTGAATAGTTCAATGCATGAATCATTAGAATTTGATGCTATTCAGCGGCTTATTTGTAAGTTTTTGTAGACGTTTCATGCGTAATTGTGATCGTCCACGCACATAATCCGAAGCGGTGTTGTCTATACTTTACACACAAGGAATGGGGATTTTCCCCACCGACCCACGAACACCCGGAGGTGACATATGAAACGCAAAAACGCTTCGTTACTCGGCAATTTTTTCATGGGGTTGGGGCTCGTTGTTATGGTGGGTGGCGTTGGTTACTCGATTTTAAACCAACTCCCTCAGTTTAACTTCCCGCAATATTTCGCCCACGGTGCTATTTTGAGCATCTTTGTTGGGGCGGTGCTTTGGCTGGCTGGTGCGCGTGTGGGCGGGCATGAACAAGTGTGTGACCGCTACTGGTGGGTTCGCCACTATGATAAACGCTGTCGCCGTGATGACAGCCACAAACACAGCTAAGATCGGCTTCTAAAGCGTAGACTGGCATTTTGACGTGTTTTGTCGGATGACGTTTAGGATCATCCGACATGTGAAAGAGGCTTTTCATCAGCTTCAAACGGTTCTGTTTCAGAACCGTTTTTTTTGTCCCAATTTTATTGGGCTAATGCGGCCTGAATATCCGGGAAGAATGCCAGGCGGCCTGGGATTGGGTGAACACCCGCTCGGGCCAGCGTCTTCAAGGGTTGAAACTCCAGATTAGTCACCCGCAATTCGCAACCTTCCGGTAATTTTTCCACAAAACGCTGAAACGCATCCAGGCCACCGGCATCCAGCACCGGCACGGCATCCCACTGCAAAATAATCAGATGGTTTTGTTCAACACGCAGGGCGAGATCGTTGAATAACCCTTCGGCGGCGGCAAAGAAAAGAGGGCCGGTGACACGCAAAGCTAAAACGCCTTCGGGCGTGTGAATGTTGACCGGAGCAAGACGCGTCATGCGTGCAATACGGCGCATAAACAGCAATGAAGCCAGAACAATCCCCACGCTAATAGCGATCACCATATCGAACAGAACGGTCAACGACATACATATAAGCATCACGATAATGTCGTCTTTCGGTGCGCGTCTGAGCAGATGAACCACTTTATGCGCTTCACTCATATTCCAGGCGACCATCAACAGCAAAGCCGCCATCGCTGAAAGTGGAAGCCATGACAGCAGCGGGGCAAGCACTAACAAAGCCATAATCACCAGCAGAGCATGAATAACAGCGGCAATGGGGGAGCTTGCGCCAGCCCGCACATTAGCGGCTGAACGGGCGATCGCGGCAGTCGCGGTAATACCGCCAAAGAAGGGGGCGATAATATTGCCTAGCCCCTGGCCTATAAGCTCACTGTTGGCATTGTGTTTGGTACCGGTCATGCCATCCAAAACGACGGCGCATAGTAGAGACTCGATAGCCCCGAGCATTGCCATGGAAAATGCCGCTGGAAGCAGGGCGCTGAGCGAATCCCAGCTTAACGTGAAGTTTGAGTCGGGAATGTTCCATGGGAGCATCAACTGGGGTAATAACTGAGGGATCCCGTTACCTTGCGTGCCATCGGAGAGCACATAGTGGAAACGCGAGCCGATGGTTGCCACATCGGCGCCCATGGCGTGAACAATCGCCATCACGGCGCAACCTGCCAGCAATGCCGGTAAATGCCCCGGCAAACGAATGCCCAGACGCGGCCAGAGAATGAGCACCGCAAGTGTAACCACGCCAATGGCAGCGTCACCGAAATTAAGGGTTGGCATCGCCATTGCCAGCGCCGCCACTTTATTGAGGTAATGCTCCGGCACATGGTCGAGCGTCAGGCCAAAGAAATCTTTCACCTGCATGGTGGCAATAGTAATCCCGATACCGGAAGTAAAGCCGAGCGTCACGGACACGGGAATGTATTCAATCAGGCGGCCAAAACGCGCCAGACCGAACAATATAAGAAACACGCCGGACATCAACGTGGCGATAAGCAAACCGGCAAGACCAAACTGTTGCGCTACCGGGTAGAGGATAACCACAAACGCCGCAGTAGGGCCTGAAACACTGAAACGTGAGCCACCGCTTAAAGCAATGACAATCCCGGCGATGGCCGAGGTATAGAGGCCGTATTGTGGCGCGACGCCGCTGCCGATAGCTAAAGCCATCGCCAGGGGGATAGCAATAATCCCGACGGTAATACCGGCAATAACATCGCGGCTAAAACGGGAAACGGTGTATTTCTCACGCCAGCAAGCGTCTACCAGGGCGCGAAAAGGCAATACAGAAGAAGATACGTTTTTCACTTTGATTCCATCCGTGAGCGCATCATCTGTCAATTTTGAAAATGGCAGGTGAAGGAGGCCGTGCTTAAAAAGGTCCTGTAAAAGAAAAAACCCGCCGCGGCGGGTTTTTTTAAGCGAATTCGATTAGTGCTCGAACATCGCAGAGATTGATTCTTCATTGCTGATACGACGAATTGCTTCAGCCAGCATACCGGACAGCGTCAGGGTGCGGACGTTTGGCAGTGCTTTAATTTCGTCAGACAGTGGAATGGTGTCACATACGATAACTTCGTCGATCACGGAGTTACGCAGGTTGTGAACCGCATTGCCTGAGAAAATTGGGTGAGTTGCGTAAGCAAACACACGTTTAGCACCGCGCTCTTTCAGCGCTTCAGCCGCTTTACACAAAGTACCGCCGGTATCGATCATATCGTCTACCAGAACGCAATCACGGCCGGACACATCACCGATAATATGCATAACCTGGGAAACGTTAGCGCGAGGACGACGTTTGTCGATGATAGCCATGTCGGTATCGTTGAGCAGTTTTGCGATAGCACGAGCACGCACAACGCCACCGATATCCGGAGAAACCACAATTGGGTTTTCCAGGCCGATTTGCAGCATATCTTCCAGCAGGATTGGGCTACCGAAGACGTTATCTACAGGAACATCGAAGAAGCCCTGAATCTGTTCTGCGTGCAAGTCCACGGTAAGAACACGGTCAACCCCAACACTTGAGAGGAAGTCAGCAACCACTTTTGCGGTGATTGGCACACGGGCAGAACGCACGCGGCGATCCTGACGGGCATAACCAAAGTAAGGGATAACTGCGGTGATACGACCTGCAGAAGCGCGGCGCAGGGCGTCGACCATAACAACCAATTCCATAAGGTTGTCATTGGTGGGTGCACAGGTGGACTGGATGATGAAAATATCACCACCGCGTACATTTTCGTTGATTTGTACGCTTACTTCTCCGTCGCTAAAACGACCGACGGCGGCGTCACCAAGGGAGGTGTACAGGCGGTTGGCAATACGTTGTGCTAGTTCCGGGGTGGCGTTACCAGCAAAAAGCTTCATATCAGGCACGAGAAAAACCTCAGGCATGCGTCCAGTGGCGGATGGTGCTACCGCATCTTATGCGGGCGGGGTAGCGCCATCCAGGCGGTGTATAAAGAGCTTGATGCAACGTCTGAAACAAGGTGACGTTGTCACCAATACTCAGCTTGCCCGGATATGGCCTGATGCAGCGGGGAGACATTAACGCCTCGCGCAACAAACCCATGCAGCCATTCCGGGGCTTGCTTAAGCACCTGGCGGGCAGCGTCCTCGGTGTCAAATTCAGCAAACACACAGGCGCCGGTGCCGGTCAGGCGCGACGGCGCGTATTCTAACAGCCAGGAAAGCAGCTCATCAACCTTACGAAAACGTTTTCTTGCGATAACCTCACAATCATTACCAAATTCACCGTTTAATAACGTGTCAATTGATCTAACCGGGGTATTTCGCGGAAGCTCGGGATCGTTGAAAATCATGGGGGTTGGGATACTGACGCCAGGGTGGGCAACCAGATACCATTTTTCAGGTACTGAAACCGGCGTGAGTTTCTCACCAACACCTTCGGCGAAGGCCGCAAAACCGCGGACGAAAACGGGAACATCGGCACCCAGCGTTACACCGATGGCGGCGAGCTGATCTTCAGTCAGGCCGGTGTTCCATATATGATTGAGCGCCACCAGAACCGTTGCCGCGTTAGAGGAACCGCCTCCCAAGCCGCCGCCCATGGGCAATTGCTTTTCAACGCTAATATCCGCTCCCGCACCCTGTGGCAAAGAGCCCATCAGCAAGGCGGTGTCCTGCAATAATCGCGCGGCGCGGACAATTAAATTCTCTTCATCCGGCACGCCTTCAATTGGCGTTGCCAGTTGAATTTGGCCATCGTTTCGCGGCTCGATAATTATCGTGTCGCCATAATCGAGGAACTGAAATAAAGTTTGTAAATTATGATAGCCATCTTCACGACGGCCGGTGATATACAAAAAAAGGTTCAGTTTTGCCGGAGATGGCCAACGTTTTCTCATTATTTAACCGTCCAGCTATCCATTTTGAGTTTGATTCGCTGAGAGCCTTCGCGCAATTCCATATTTGACGGCAGGGCAGGTTGCACCGAATCGTCATAATCACTGTAAACCACTTTCCATGTTTTGCCGTCTTGCGTGTAGTTGATTTCACTCAAGCGATACTGGGCATCAATTTTATAATCAGTGGCTTCGCCGGGCAGACCCAGAATCCATTGACGCAGGCTATTGAGCGGAATCGGCATTCCGGTCAATTTACCAATCATCTCTTCTGCGTTATCGGCGACGTATTTTTTGCCGTTGCGGTCGGTCAGTTGCACCACGCCCGGTTGGGCATTGAGTTCAAGCTCGGTGCTGCCCAACGGATTGGTTAACAGCAGGCGATAGCGGTCTGGCGTTGTCTGTTGCCAGTTAAATCGGGCATAAACTTTTTGGCTATCGGAAAGATAGGCAAACGCGCCACGCGTCTGATATTGGGTGATTTTTTGCACTTGTTGCTGGTGTTGTAACCACTGCGGAGAGTCAGGACTTTTGCCAGGACCGCTTGGTTGATGAACAGCACAAGCAGCCAAAACAAGGCTTGCGAGGGGCGCAAGGCGCAGCAGACGGGCTTTCGGCATAAACATAGCGGCAGCAGATCCTTCTCAATCGTTTTATTTGTTAATTGTTTATGCTAGCGGTGGCAAGCCGGGTCGTCTACGTTCAAGTTGTCTTAAATCATTAATTGCGGTGATACCCCACAAGAGGGGGCTCCCTTTTATTGACCGCGAGCATCCTGTATGATGCGCCGAGTTAATCCTTATCAACATCGGTATTACTCAGACCGCTCAATGACCCTTTTAGCGCTTGGCATCAACCATAAAACAGCTCCAGTGTCGCTGCGAGAACGTGTAACGTTTTCGCCGGATACGCTCGACCAGGCGTTGAACAGCCTGCTTGAACAGCCGATGGTGCAGGGTGGCGTGGTGTTGTCGACGTGCAACCGCACTGAGTTATATCTGAGCGTTGAACAACAGGAAAATCTGCACGAACAACTGGTGCGCTGGCTGTGTAACTACCACAACCTCAATGAAGAGGAAGTGCGTAAAAGCCTCTACTGGCACCACGACAACGAAGCCGTAACGCATTTAATGCGTGTGGCGAGCGGGCTTGATTCCCTGGTGCTCGGCGAACCGCAAATTTTAGGCCAGGTCAAAAAAGCCTTCGCCGACTCCCAAAAAGGCCACTCGTGCTCGAGCGAACTGGAACGCATGTTCCAGAAGTCTTTCTCCGTCGCCAAACGGGTTCGAACCGAAACTGAGATTGGCGCGAGTGCGGTTTCCGTCGCTTTCGCGGCCTGTACGTTAGCGCGGCAAATCTTTGAATCCCTGTCCACCGTTACGGTATTGCTGGTCGGCGCGGGTGAAACCATTGAGCTTGCGGCGCGTCACCTGCGTGAACACAATGTTCAGAAAATGATTATCGCCAATCGGACGCGTGAACGCGCACAGGTTCTGGCAGATGAAGTCGGGGCCGAAGTGATTGGTCTGAGTGATATCGACTCCCGGCTGCAGGAAGCCGACATTATTATCAGTTCTACCGCCAGTCCGCTGCCAATCATCGGTAAAGGCATGGTAGAGCGCGCCCTGAAAGCCCGCCGTAACCAACCGTTGCTGTTGGTCGATATTGCCGTTCCTCGTGACGTTGAACCCGAAGTCGGCAAACTGCCAAACGCGTATCTCTACAGCGTTGATGACCTGCAAGCTATCATTCAAAGCAACCTCGCGCAGCGCAAAGCCGCCGCGGTTGAAGCAGAAACGATCGTCGCTCAGGAATGCAGTGAATTTATGGCCTGGTTGCGTGCACAAAGCGCAACCGAAACCATCCGCGATTATCGTAGTCAGGCTGAACAAATCCGCGATGATCTCGCCGCAAAAGCCATTGCTGCCCTTCAGCAGGGAGCCAATGCCGAAACCGTTCTTCAGGATCTGGCGTGGAAATTAACCAACCGCCTGATTCACGCACCAACCAAATCGCTCACGCAGGCTGCCCGTGACGGGGATGACGAACGCCTGCAGATTCTGCGCAACAGCCTCGGGCTGGATTAGCAAATAAACTCTTATTACAAGGTGAAACACCGCCCATGAAGTCTTCTATCGTTGCCAAACTAGAAGCCCTGCAAGAGCGCCATGAAGAAGTTCAGGCTCTGCTTGGTGATGCTGCCACAATTGCCGATCAGGATCGCTTCCGCGCGCTGTCGCGTGAATATGCCCAGTTAAGTGATGTTTCGCGCTGCTACCTGCAATGGCGTCAGGTTCAGGAAGATATTGAAACAGCACAAAGCATGCTTGATGACCCGGAAATGCGCGAGATGGCGCAAGAAGAATTAAACCAGGCGAAAAGCGATAGCGAAGAGTTAGAGCAGCAACTGCAAGTGTTATTGCTGCCGAAAGATCCTGACGACGAACGCAATGCGTTTGTTGAAGTTCGTGCCGGTACCGGAGGCGACGAAGCGGCTATTTTTGCCGGTGACTTGTTCCGTATGTACAGTCGTTACGCGGAATCGCGCCGCTGGAAAGTCGAAATCCTGAGCGCCAACGAAGGCGAACACGGCGGCTTTAAAGAAGTGATTGCAAAAATCAGCGGCGACGGGGTGTATGGCCGCCTGAAATTTGAATCCGGTGGCCATCGCGTTCAGCGTGTTCCGGCAACCGAATCTCAGGGCCGTATTCATACTTCTGCCTGTACCGTTGCGGTGATGCCGGAGATTCCGGAAGCGGAACTGCCGGATATCAACCCGGCTGATTTACGTATCGATACCTTCCGTTCTTCGGGCGCGGGCGGTCAGCACGTTAACACCACCGATTCCGCTATCCGTATTACCCACTTGCCGACCGGTATTGTGGTGGAGTGCCAGGACGAACGTTCCCAACATAAAAACAAAGCGAAAGCGCTTTCTGTGTTGGGTTCGCGTATCCGTGCCGCTGAAATGGCAAAACGTCAGCAGGAAGAAGCGTCTACGCGCCGTAACCTGCTCGGCAGCGGCGACCGTTCAGACCGCAACCGTACCTATAATTTCCCGCAAGGGCGCGTGACCGATCACCGCATCAACGTGACGTTGTATCGTCTGGATGAAGTGATGGAAGGCAAACTCGACGCGCTTATCGAACCTATCGTCCAGGAGTATCAGGCAGACCAGTTAGCGGCGCTGTCTGAGCAGGATTAATGGATTTTAAACACTGGCTCCAGCAGGCCATCGCCCAGTTACAGGAAAGTGAAAGTCCACGCCGTGACGCGGAAATCCTGCTGGGCTTTGTCACCGGCAAAGCTCGTACCTTCATTCTGGCGTTTGGCGAAACCGAACTGTCGACCGAGCAATGCGAAGCGCTAGATGCTTTGCTGGCGCGGCGAGTAAAGGGCGAGCCTATCGCGCATTTGGTGGGGGAACGTGAGTTCTGGTCACTGCCGCTGCGTGTTTCCCCGGTGACGCTTATCCCGCGCCCGGACACCGAATGCCTTGTTGAACAAGCCCTCGCAAGATTACCTGCCACCCCGTGTTCGGTGCTGGATTTAGGCACCGGTACCGGGGCCATTGCGCTGGCAATTGCCAGCGAGCGCCCGGATTGCAATGTCACGGCTCTCGATCTTATCCCCGAAGCGGTGGAACTCGCGCGCGATAATGCGAGGCGCCTCGGAATAACCAACGTTGAGGTCTTGCAAAGCAACTGGTTTAGTGTGCTCAATACACAGCGTTTTGCGGTGATTGTCAGTAATCCACCTTACATTGATGAGGAAGACCCGCACCTTTCCCTGGGTGATGTGCGCTTTGAACCACGCAGTGCTTTGGTGGCTGATAACCATGGCCTGGCCGATTTACGAACGCTGGTGGAGTCATCGCGCAACTTTCTTGAGCCGGGTGGGTGGTTGTTGCTTGAACATGGCTGGCAACAGGCAGCCCTGGTCCGTGAATTGTTTACTGATGCCGGATATACCGAGATACAAAGCTGTCAGGATTACGGCGGGAATGACCGTCTGACAGTAGGACGCTATTTCTAATGATAAGGAACCGAGCAAAATGGCAACGTACTTCGCGCTCAAACATTTCCATATTCTGACGGTCATCATTTCCGTGAGCTTGTTCGTTTTACGCTACTGGTGGCAATACCGTGATTCAGCCATGTCAAACAAGCGCTGGGTGCGCATTGTGCCGCATGTGAATGACACGCTGTTGCTGGTCAGTGGCGCAGCACTGGTGATGATTACGCATTTCTATCCCTTCACGCCGCAAGGCGCATGGCTGACTGAGAAGCTATTTGGCGTTATTATCTATATCGTTTTAGGGTTTATCGCGCTGGGCAAACGTCCGCGCAGTCAGCAGGTTCGGTGGTTTGCCTTCCTGCTGACCCTGGTGGTGCTTTACATCATCATTAAACTCGCCACCACAAAAATACCATTACTGGGGTAAGTCATGAGGTCGTTAGCCGATTTCGAATTCAATCAGGCGCCGTTGTGCGAGGGCATGATTTTAGTCTCGCAGTTGATCCGTGATGATTTCCCGGCAGAAGATGTACGAGCACAACTGGAAGCGCTGGTAGATCTTGCGCGTGAAGAGATCTGCGAGGGTCAGCACCAGGATGTACAGCTCGAAAAATTAATCGAACTGTTTTACGGCAGTTGGGGTTTTAAAGATGCAAGCGGCGTTTACCGCTTATCCGATGCGTTATGGCTCGATAGCGTTTTGAGCAAACGTCAGGGGAGCGCGGTGTCGCTGGGTGCCATTCTACTGTGGATTGCCGAGCGTCTTGATATTCCCCTAAATCCGGTTATTTTCCCGACGCAGTTGATTTTACGCGGCGACTGGATGGACGGCGAAATGTGGCTTATCAACCCGTTCAACGGCGACACGCTCAACGAGCATACGCTGGAAGTGTGGTTGAAAGGCAATGTTGGGCCAACCGCAGAACTGTTTGACGAAGATCTGGATGAAGCGGATAACGCGGAAGTGGTGCGAAAATTACTCGATACCCTTAAATCCGCGCTGATGGAAGAGCGGCAAATGGAGTTGGCTTTGCGCGCCAGCGAAACATTGCTCCAGTTTAACCCGGAAGATCCGTACGAAATCCGCGATCGTGGGTTGATCTACGCTCAACTTGATTGTGAACATGTGGCCCTGACCGATCTGAGCTATTTCGTTGAGCAGTGCCCGGAAGATCCGATTAGCGAGATGATCAAAGCGCAAATTAACTCCATTTCGCAGAAGCAAATAACGCTGCACTAAGACTAAAATTTAGCCCTAAATAATTCGAGTTGCCGCCAACATCTGCGCAGCTTGAAATAGGATGGGCCCCCCTGATAAGGCGAAAATATGAAACAAAAAGTGGTTAGCATTGGTGATATCAACGTCGCAAACGACCTGCCGTTTGTGCTGTTTGGCGGCATGAACGTGCTGGAATCACGCGATCTGGCGATGCGTATCTGTGAGCATTATGTCACCGTGACTCAGAAACTGGGCATCCCATACGTTTTCAAAGCGTCCTTTGATAAAGCCAACCGTTCATCCATTAAATCTTATCGTGGCCCGGGCCTTGAAGAAGGGATGAAGATTTTCCAGGAGCTGAAGCAAACCTTCGGCGTGAAAATCATCACTGACGTTCATGAAGCAAGTCAGGCTCAGCCTGTTGCAGACGTGGTGGATGTGATTCAGTTGCCTGCATTCCTGGCACGCCAGACTGACCTGGTTGAAGCGATGGCGAAAACGGGCGCGGTAATTAACGTGAAAAAACCTCAGTTCGTAAGCCCAGGCCAAATGGGTAACATCGTTGATAAATTCGAAGAAGGCGGTAACGACCAGATTATTCTGTGCGACCGTGGTGCGAACTTCGGTTACGACAATCTGGTGGTCGACATGCTGGGCTTCAGCGTGATGAAACAAGTCTCCAACGGCTCCCCGGTCATCTTCGATGTAACCCACGCTCTGCAATGCCGCGACCCGTTTGGCGCTGCATCTGGCGGCCGTCGTGCTCAGGTTACCGAACTGGCTCGTGCCGGTATGGCAACCGGTCTTGCTGGCCTGTTCATTGAAGCGCACCCGGATCCAGACAACGCGCGTTGCGATGGCCCATCTGCACTGCCGCTGGCGAAACTTGAGCCATTCCTCAAGCAAATCAAAGCTATCGATGATCTGGTTAAGAACTTCGAACCGCTGGATACCAGCAACTAAGTTTTAAAACTCAGATGGTAAAAAGCCCTTATCGCAGGATAAGGGCTTTTTTTCTACCTATCTGGACTGACCCCCACCCAGCCTCCCCCTTACCAGGGGGAGGAGCTAAAGACATTTAGCGCCCCGACTTTACAGGGGGAGGAGCTAAAAAACTCCCTCCCCTTGTCAGGGGAGGGTTGGGGTGGGGTCCGTTCAGACTCAGGCGAAAATCGTCATCAAATAGGCCGCAAATAGCGCAAGATGCGCGGTACCGTTCAGCACATTCGTACGCCCGGTTGAGAACGAAATCTGGCACAAAACGAGTGCTGTAAGCATCACCACCAACTCCGGTTTCCCTAAACCAAAGATAAGGTCGTTACCGGTCAACATCGCAATCAGCGTCACCGCAGGTACCGTTAATGAAATGGTGGCCAGCACTGAGCCAAAGAACAGATTCATTGCGCGCTGAACCTGGTTACTCAATACCGCTTTCAATGCCCCTAACCCTTCAGGGGAGAGAATCAACAACGCCACCAGGAAGCCGGTAAACTGCGCTGGTGCATTTAACGTTGTGAGTAATGACTCAAGTGGGCCCGCATTCATTTTGGTTACTGCAATAACCGCAACCAAATGCACGATTAGCCAGATTGCATGCCAGGTACTGCTGTGTGCAGACGGTTTACCGTGATGCGGGTCATCATCGTCTGATTCATCTTCATGCTCATACACAAACAGGCTCTGGTGCGTTTTCGTCTGAATTAACAAAAACACGCCGTACATCGCCGCTGAAATCGCCGCCGCAATCAGCGCCTGGCTTGTGCTGAAATTGCCTTCCGGCAATGCGGTAGGCAGCACCAATACAATGACTGCCAACGGAAACAGGGCAATTAAATACTGTTTGATGCCAAACAGATTCATATATTGGGTCGCAAATTTATTGCCACCCAGCAGCAATGAGAAGCCGACCAGGCCACCGGTCACAATCATGATGATGGAATAGAGCGTATCGCGCATCAGCGTAGGCGCGGCATCGCCGGTCGCCATTAATGCGGAAATTAAGCTGACTTCAAGAATAACGACGGAAAGACTCAGGATCAGAGAACCGTAGGGTTCTCCTAAACGGTGTGCGAGTACATCGGCATGACGAACTACACTAAAGGCGCTACTTAAAATGCCCACCAGGGCCAGAATGTTGATTGCAACCACCGCTGGCAAAGACTGGCTTCCTCCCCACATCACCAGTACGACCAGCGCTAATACCGGGAAAATGAGGGAACTCTCCTTATGACGGGTTTTCACCGCCTCATGTTGTGTTTTGGTCAAAATACTTCTCCATCTGTACAGGTGTTAAGCCATTTATTGATTATAGTCGGCCATGAAAACTCCGCTAAAATAGCAAAGAATCAGCGTTTTCTGGAAAAATTTACTCAGTTTTACTGCTTATATAAAAATAATACTCCTGATGGATGAAAAGATAAGTTTAAAGGTATTAAGTTAAATAAAACATAAAGATACATTCAAATAAAATTCAATAACGAATTTACCTGGCAGGATTGGGCATGCTGTTTCACACTTAGGTTTTAGCCCATAAGGAGAGCCTTATGCCTTATAAAAGCCGAAGCGACCTTCCAGAAAATGTCCAAAACGTTCTTCCTGCCCATGCCCAGGATATTTACAAAGAGGCGTTTAACAGCGCCTGGGATGAGTACAAAGATAAAGAAGACCGTCGTGATGATGCCAGCCGTGAAGAAACGGCCCATAAAGTGGCGTGGGCGGCGGTGAAACACGGTTATCAAAAAGGGGAGGATGACAAATGGCACAAGAAAAAATAAACCCTACACAATGCATTGATATTCATCTTTAAACGCCGCAACAAACCTCATTATGGCAAGTGAATATGATATTTTTATGGATTTGTGATCCTCCTCATACTTGCCAGCGTCCCGCTAATTGCATATGGTCACGTATGTGCTGGTCTATTAATGAACAGTAAAAAAAGCCCGGAAGGCACATCTGAGTAGTCACAAGGAAGTATGCAGTGGCGGAGGTGTATAGTGTTAACGCGTGATTTCTTAATGAAAGCGGATTGTAAGACAGCTTTTGGTTCCATTGAGGAATCGCTGTTATGGACCCCTGAGCAGCGCTCGGCTTCATTGGCCGCAACGCTTGCCTGTCGTCCAGATAGCAGTCCGGTATGGATTTTCGGCTATGGCTCCCTGATGTGGAACCCGGCTTTCGAATATGAAGAGTCTGCGGCGGGGACGCTTGTTGGCTGGCACCGTGCTTTTTGCCTGCGTTTGACGGCAGGGCGCGGCACGGCTTGCCAACCGGGGCGCATGTTGGCGCTTAAAGAGGGCGGGCGCACCACTGGCCTGGCCTATCGTTTGCCTGAGGCTATTCTCGCTGACGAACTGACGCTGGTGTGGAAGCGTGAAATGATCACCGGCTGTTATTTACCGACCTGGTGCAAACTGGATTTGGATGATGGCCGCACGGTCAATGCCCTGGTGTTTATCATGGACCCGCGCCATCCGCTCTATGAAGCCGACACGCGTGCGGATGTTATTGCTCCGCTGATAGCCGCTGCCAGTGGCCCGTTGGGCACCAACGCGCAGTATCTGTTCTCTCTCGAACAGGAGTTACAAAAGCGCGGAATGCACGATGATTGCCTGGATGAGCTGGTGAACCAGGTTCGAAACTGGTTACAGCCTGACGACAATGACGGTGATTTACAGCCGGGGTTTGCGTAATTGCATTTGCATAACGCTCATCCGGCTCTTTAAATGCAAGAGCCGGATGAACTCGTTACGCCGCAACGTAGCTTATCGAGTGTTCAAGCGATTTGCTGTGGCTATCAATCAGCACTTTCCACGTTCCGCTGTACGGCACGGTCAAATAAGCCGACTGTTTATCTTCCACGCTCAGAATATCGGCCTGAGGCTTTCCGTTAGCGTTAGATTCGCTCATCAAATGAATGTGGCTTTTATTTGAACAGTGAACCACTACCGTATCACCACCAAAAAGATGCAAACTCGCTTTCACTACTGCCATTTTTTTACTCCGCTATCACATCAAAGTTAGACACCCAAACTGCCGATTTACCCTTGCAATCAGTGACGTTGTTCACAAATCACACTTCATGCATAACACCAGAGCCCGGCGGTCCAGATGCTGACGTTGATCAAAAAATGCCATAACGATTCAACTTATGTGCGGATGCACCTGAAACCATTCAGCTGGCGAAGGATTGTGCGGGGGATTGGTGCCAGGTCATCATTAAACTCGGTATATCTCTCGGGCAGGTAGAATTTGATACAGAACATTAGCTACGCCTCACGCATCCCAAAACCATGCCTTTGACAAACTGGGCACTCAGGAACGTTGTTGGACCAGGCCCGAAACGTGTGGTGGCAAGTTTTGCACTGCGCCAATGTTAAAGCATGCTGTGTCACTTCGGATGCCATGTTTTCTACCCGTTGCAACGCCTGCGGTAAACATACATCTATGCAAGCCTGGCAGCCGCTACAGTTTGCATGATTTACGGTGAAGTTCTCGTCGCTTATCTCAAGCGCTTTTTTCGGGCAAATACGGGAACACGCCCCGCAGAGATAACAACGGTTTTTATCTAACGTAAGAGTAAAGCTGCTTTTGTTAAACGCTGAAGGGGCTGAGATCCCGGCGGTTAATACCTCTTTTTTGCGGATCTGAAGCCAGCGGCGGCGTCCGGAATTAATCGCTTTTTCTTCAGGCGGAACGATAAACCAGAGGGGTTCCCCGAGCTGTTTTAAGCGCAGATTAAGCGCGGCTATCGCCATCAGCCAGCCTGGGGAGGTGAGCGGGTCAGTTTCCACCGAGCGAATGCCCTGTTCACTGTGCCAGGCAAGAAGTTCTTCCACCGTAGGCGGCACCACGCTTAATGGCCCCACGAGTGTGGATCCAGAAATGCTGCGCGTTGGCGCAGGCAAATTTTCAATGGCGGCGGTGGGGCAGACAAACAGGCAATTTCCGCAAGAAGTACAGCTATCCGCATCAAGCTGGATACGATCCTCTTCGAGGGTTATCGCCCCGAGCGGACAGGCATTCAGGCAAGCCTCGCAGCGGCTGCTGCGAAGCTGTCGGTGTAAACAGGCCCGTCCAATTACAGGGCGGGCATCTAAAGCGGAAAACGTCATTAGTTCAGGCTAAAGAAAACGACGCGCAGAAGAATTTCAGCGGCGATCACCATTAAGGCACCCAGCACCAGAAACGTTTTGTTTCCTCTTGAACGCACGGGCAGGCTTTGTATCACCACGCCGGCAATCAACACCACCCACGCTGCCAGATACCCACTGTGAAGCTGCTCGAAGGCTTCCAGCGGCTGGTGCGGGAACGTCACCACTTCACTCAACTCCGCCTTAGCCAGATAGCTGAAATACGCCATTTGCTCAAGCACCCGCGACAGCGCGGAAGCAATAAGCACGGCGGCCGCGCAGAGGGCGACCTTTTGCGTGATGGCGTCGTTGATTCCCCGGCGGGCGGCAAAAAATCCTAATCCTGCCGTAGCGCCGAGGCTAAGCGTTGCGCCATAGAACATCATCCAGGTATTGATATGTGTCCAGGTGATGACCGATGAATGGACATAAATTGCCCCCATGCAATAAATATCCACCAACCCCAGAACGGCGCTCGCCAACAGTAACGTCTTCGACACCTTTCTGAAGAACAGCACCAGCAGCGTGGTGAATCCAATGGCCGCCAGGTACAAGCTGGCGAAAATAATCTCACGGCTCAGCCAGGAGCTTTCTACATGACGTAGCGCATGAAATGCATTGAGTGGGTAGCCGAGATGCAGAGTAGAAGCGATAAGCCCGCAAGCTGCGGCTATCACGGCCATCAGCAAAGGCGGAAGTACGAAGCGCCGCTGTTCAGCACCCGCAAGCGCTTTACCGCCCGCCAGCAGGAATAACGATGTGGCAAGCGTCAGCCCTACCGACCCCTGGACGAGTAGCGTAAAAATAATGAGTGGCCATTCTTCCATGATCAGTTATTCCCTTTTTCTGCACCCTGGTGCGGTTTAATGACAAGATTCGGTTTGGTGATAGACGAGTCCGGCAGCCCTTCCACATCGCATACGCTGCCGTGTTCTGCGCGCAGTTGGTCAATCGGCCCAAATTTTATGGCCCCAAGCGGGCAGGTGGCTACGCACATAGGCTGTTCGCCTTTTGCCTGCAGGTCGACGCAAAAATCGCATTTCGACATTTGCCCGGTGGTTTTATTCATCTGCGGTGCGCCGTAAGGGCACGACCAGGCGCAGTAACCGCAGCCGACGCATTTATCGGTATCCACCCGCACGATCCCATCCCCAGGCCGTTTGTGCATCGCGGTCGTCGGGCAGTTTTTAGTACAAATCGGATCGCTACAGTGATTGCACGAAATGGAGAGCGTATAGGCATAAACGTTGTTAACCATGCCCCCTTGCCCGGTCGGAGTAAAACCACCGCCTTTCACCTCATAAACGCGGCGGAAACGACGCCCGACTTCAAGATTGTTTTTGTCCTTACAGGCGACCTGGCAGGCTTTGCAGCCGGAGCAGCGTGAGGAGTCAATGAAAAAGCCGAGTTGCTTGTCGCTAACCGGCGGGAGTTCGATAAATTTGCTCATGCTTTCGCTACCTCAACCAGCATCGTTTGATGTGAATTCCCTTTCGCAAGCGCAGTGATACGGGAAGAGCTCAGGACGTTGGCGCAACCGCCATGGTCAACGCCGTTGGCATCCGGTTGCCACCAGGCTCCGGCCTGCATAGCAACAACGCCGGGCATAATGCGCTGCGTCACTTCCGCAGGAACCATGCTGATGCCGCGATCGTTATGAATACGCACGCTGTCGCCCTGGGCTATGCCGCGTTTTTCGGCATCTAGCGGGTTTATCCATAGTTTCTGCGTCTGCACTTCCTGCAACCACGGGTTGGCGTACTGCGTTGAGTTCGCGCGGTTTTTCCCTTTCCAGGTGATCAACTGGAGAGGATATTTCGTGGCGAGAACATCTTCCGGGCCTTCGTGGGCTGGCACATAGTGAGACAGGGCAGGGATCTCCGGATGCTGCATGTCGTAAAGCCGCTTTGAGAAAATCTCAATTTTGCCCGATGGCGTGGCGAACGGATGATTTTGCGGATCGCGAATATTGTCCTCAAAAGCCACGTACGGTTTGCTTTTGAACAGGTGGCGGCGCTGAATTTGCAGGTCGGCGAACGACGGCAGATTCTCGTCTGGCAAAGCCTTGCGGGAGGCTTCCCAGATATGTTCGATCCACGCTTTCTCGTCTCTTCCCTGACTGAACGCTTTTTCAACGCCTAATTTAGCCGCCACTTCACGCAGCCATTCATAATCTGAGCGAGCTTCAAAAGGTGAATCTATAAGTTTCTCTGATAGAAGAAGGTAGTTACCCGTCCCCCAGGTTTCCCCGATATTCCAGCGTTCCATGAAACTACTCTCGGGCAGCAGCAGGTCGGCATAGCGGGCGCTCGGCGTCAGGTACAGATCGCTTGCAACGATAAACTCAATTTTTGATTCGTCTTCCAGCACCTTGATGGTGTGATTAATGTCCGGATTCTGGTTCGCCAGATAGTTCCCCGCCAGCGAGAACAGGATGCGGATATTGCTGGTGAGCTTCTCAGCCCCCGTCAGCCCATCCTGCGGGGTGACTTTGCTGGCATCATCGGCGGCCTGAACCCAGTTCATCACCGAGATTTTCGCGGGGACAGGGTTATCCGGCATATCCGGCCCGGTGGTGAATTTACGGTTGCCGATGCCGCCATAACCCGCCGCCCAGCCGCCTTTCACCCCCACATTACCGGTAATAGTGGCCAGCAATGTTGAGCCTCTTGCCGTGCGTTCGCCGCAGTTATGACGCTGCGGGCCCCAGCCCTGGATCAGCGCCGCAGGCTTGGTGTTGGCATAATCGCGCGCAAGCTGGCGGATGGTCTGCGCCGGGACGTGCGTGATAGGCTCCGCCCATTCCGGCGTCTTCTTAATGCCGTCTTTCGCCCCCATCAGATAAGCCACTAAAGATTCGTTGGCGGGCACGCCTTCCGGCATGGTGTCTTCATCAAAGCCAATCGCGTAGCGGTCGATAAACGCTTTATCGTGCAGGTTTTCGCTGACGATGACGTACATCATAGCGTCCATCAGCGCGTTATCCGTTGACGGGCGCAGTGGGATCCACTGATCCGCAAGGGACGAGGCGGTGTCTGAATAACGCGGGTCAACCACGATAAAACGCGTGCCGTTGTTCTTCATTTGCTGGAAGTAGTGGTTGCTGTGGCCGAAAATGGTTTCGGTGGTGTTATGGCCCCAGAGGATCACCAGTTTGGTATCGAGTAGCGTATCCAGGCTGCTGCCGCTCGCCGCCACGCCGTAGGTATAAGGTGTTGCCGCTGCGGTGTTGCCCATACTCACGGAGTGATAATAGGGCAGGTATCCGCCGGTCAAATTCAGCAGGCGGCGCACCATCGCATCCCCGGAAAAGGTACCGCCGCTGACGGCGGTGCCGACATGCACATAACGCGATGCCGGGCCGTATTTCGCTGTGATGCGCTTGAGGTTATCGGCGATAAGCGTTGTTGCTTCATCCCAACTGATGCGCTCGAATTTGCCTTCGCCGCGTTTGCCAACGCGCTTCATCGGGTACTTCAGGCGGTCCGGGTGATAAACAAATTTGCGATAGCTACGCCCACGCACGCAGGCACGCATAATCGGCATATCCAGATCCAGTTCATCGTCCGGGCGGGTGGTGATGCGGGTAACTACGCCATCTGCCACGTGCGCGCGAATATCGCATTTGCCCCCGCAGTCGAAGGTGCTACAGGTTGGCACTACGCGTTCATTATTCGGGGAGACGCCTTCCGTGGGCGCGGTATGGTGCGTGCAGGCACGCGCGGCTGCGTGATAAAAAAGTGGGGTGGCAACCAGGGCCGAGGTGGCTTTGACAAAATGTCGACGAGAGATCCCCGACGACTCATCCTTGTATTGTTCGGTCATGACATTTGCTCGCAAAAAAAGAAAGCCATGCTAACAGCATGGCTATACAGATTATTGCGCCAGGTCATCCCAATTGATTAGAAAACCTTAACTCTTGGGTGTTATTTAGAAGGTTAACACCTTGTCTGCGCTAAGCGTCCACGCGGCTAATTCCATCAGGGTGCCAATCTCTACGCCGTCTACGAGCGGCAGCGCGGTAATGCCGCGTCCGTCGGTACAGGTTTTGCACAATTTCACCGGCACATTTTGCGCCGTCAGGATCTCAAGCATCTGCTGGATGTTATACCCCTCAGCCGGTTTCTGGCCGCGCAAACCAGCAGTCACGGCATCAGACATTAAAAACAACTTCACTTCCGGCTGTGGCTCTTGCTCACAGAGCGCAATCCCAAGACGCAGGCTGTTAAACAGTGATTCGCTGCCATAGGCAGCCCCGTTAGCGATAATGACAATCTTCTGCATTTTTAACTCCTTTATGCCTGAAGGCACGACTTTTGCTTATTACTCAGTCTACTTGCCGTTCAGGAGCGTTTTATGAAGGCCACCGCACGCGACTTTTATCTTGCGGCTCGAACCCGTGGACGTGAGCAGTTGCAGGATATTCTGCAAATCGGGCAGCTCACCGGGCGAATAGCCAGGCTCGCGCACATGCTACAACGCGAGCGCGGGGCTTCCAACATTTGGCTCTGTTCGTCGGGCCGCCTGTTTGCCGCTGAGCGCAGGCTTTGTATTGAGCAAGTGGATGATGAACTCGCCCTTTTTCAGCAGGCGATTGCCGAACCTGAATACCTGCCGGGCAGCGCGCTGCTGGTAAGCCTTGCCTGTGCGCTGCATTATCTGGAGCGTTTACCGGCTCTTCGGGCAGAAATTAGCGAACGGCAAATCACACCGCTGAACGCAATGGAGCAATTCAACACCGGGCTGCGGCATCTGCTGAGCATTGTCCCGGAAACCAGCAACGTGGTTGAAGACGCAGGCGTTGCGCGTGCGCTGACGGCGCTTTTTTGCTTCATGCAGGGTAAAGAGCTGGCCGGACAGGAGCGGGCGATTGGTGCCGAGGGCTTTACCCAAGGGGAGTTCAGCGAAGCGCTGCGCCAGCAACTGGTCGACAGAATCGACAGCCAGCAGCACTGCTTTGATGCGTTTTGCGGCATGATTGATGAGCCGCTGCGTCAGCGCTATCAGGCGCACTGCGAACCGAGCCGCGAAATGGAACAGCTCAGGCGGCTTGCCTGCACACGTCTGACCCGCGATGGCGATGAACCGCAGCGGGTGTTGCGTTGGTTTGCACTGTTAACCACGCGCATTGATGCCCTAAAAGAGGTGGAAGAGGCGTTAATTGATGCGGTGATGGCTCAGGCACAACAGGCGTTAGGCCAGGTTTTGCAGCAAACCGCGCTCAATGAAAGCGACATGACTCGTTGGGTTTTGGGGCATGGGGGCAAAGGGAGCGAGCGCTACCTCGACCGCCATCTCCTCCCGCTGGTGCGCCAGCAGGCCCAGCAACTTGAAACCATGGCCCAGCAGTTAGCCTCGCTTCAGGCCTCGCTTGAGGAGCGTAAAGTTATCGATCAGGCCAAAGCGTTGCTCATACGCCATCAGGGTTACAGCGAAGAGCAGGCCTGGCAAACGCTGCGCAAAATGGCAATGAACCAGAACAAGCGCATGGTTGAAGTGGCAAGCGCCATGGTTTCCGTAGCCGACATCTGGCAGTTACCCACTAAGGGGTAGTTGCACAAAGTGTGGGCGTTAAGTGCGTTTTTGTGGTGCGACACAACGGGGGATTCTCGGCAAAACTGCGGTTTTCGGGCTTATTAAACTGGCACGCGAGTTGCAATAACTTACTGAATCGAATTTTTCTCTGAATTGCGCCAATGGCGGTGCGACGCAGAGTGGACAAAGGCGTCCTTCAATGTGCTGACCCACATTGTCGGGCGCTTTTTTTTATCTTTTTTTCAGGGTGAAGCCGATGACCAACAAACCTATAACCCTCTCGCGCCGCCGATTTCTTCAGGCTGGCGCGGCCTTAGGTGGAACATATTTACTCCCAAGGATGATGAATTCTGTCTGGGCGGCAGGTAGCGATAAGCCCGAACAGAGCACGGTTAAAGTCGGATTCATCCCGCTCACCGATTGCGCATCTGTCGTGATGGCCTCCGTCAAAGGCTTCGATAAAAAGTACGGCATCTCAATTGTACCGAGCAAAGAGGCGAGCTGGGCTGCGGTGCGCGACAAAATGGTTTCCGGCGAACTGGACGCCGCACACGTTTTGTACGGCCTGATCTATGGCCTGGAAATGGGTATAGCCGGAAAGCAGCAGGCGATGGCGAACCTGATGACGCTCAACAACAACGGCCAGGCGATTACGCTTTCCTCCGAACTGGGAAAGCAGGGCGTCACCGATGCGCAGAGCCTGAAAAAACTTGTGGCAAGCAAAGAGCCAGGAAGTTTCACCTTCGCGCATACCTTCCCGACGGGCACCCATGCGATGTGGCTTTATTACTGGCTGGCGCAGGCGGGAATCAACCCCTTTACCGATGTGCGCACCGTTGTCGTTCCACCGCCGCAAATGGTGATGAACATGCGGATTGGCAATATGCAGGGCTTTTGCGTCGGCGAGCCGTGGAACCAGCGTGCGATCAGCGATGGCATCGGCTTCACGGCGGCCACATCGCAATCTATCTGGCCTAATCATCCGGAAAAAATTCTCGGCACCCGCAGCGCCTGGGTTGAACAAAACCCCAACACCGCACGCGCTTTGGTGGCGGCCATTCTTGAGGCTTCGCGTTGGATTGATGCCAGCGACGACAACCGCCGCGAAACCGCCAGTGTTCTCGCGGGGCGGGCTTATCTCAACACCAAAGCTGATTACCTGACCGGGCGCATGCTCGGGCAGTACGACAACGGTATCGGCAAAAAATGGCGCGACGATCATGCCATGCATTTTTTCCGCGACGGCGAAGTGACCTTCCCGTGGCTTTCCGACGGCATGTGGTTCCTGACGCAGCACCGCCGTTGGGGCCTGCTTGAAACCGACCCTGACTACCTTGCCATCGCCAAACGCATCAACCGAATCGACATCTACCAACAGGCTGCCGCCGCCGTAGGCAATATTTCCGTGCCTGCCAGCCCAATGCGCACCAGCACTTTGATGGATGGCAGCACCTGGAACGGCAGTGATCCTGCCGCCTACGCCGCAAGTTTCGCCATTAATAAACGCTAAGGGGAATAAGATGAACCAACTTGCACATAAACCACCCGAGCAGGCACTGAATGCAGCGGCAGGGGAAGTAATCGTGCTTCCACCCGTTACCGTTCGTCGCCGTAAACCGCAGTGGCGCACGTTTTGCCTGAATCTGTTTCAGCGCCTGATCCCCGCCACGCTCGGTATGGGCTTGCTGGTGGTGGCGTGGCAAATCGCCGCCATCAACAGCAAAGGTTTTCCGACGCCGCTGAGTACGCTGGAATCTGCCATTACGTTATTTTCCGACCCGTTTTATAACGCCGGGCCGAATGACCAGGGGATTGGCTGGAACATTCTGGCTTCACTCCAGCGCGTGGCTATCGGCTTCGGTCTGGCGGCTATCGTCGGTATTCCAGCGGGCTTCCTGATAGGCCGCTTTACCTTCCTCGCCCGCATGTTTAACCCGATTATCGCGCTGCTGCGCCCCGTGAGTCCGCTTGCATGGCTGCCCATCGGCCTGCTGCTTTTCCAAAAAGCGGAACCCGCCTCAAGCTGGACGATTTTCATCTGCTCTATCTGGCCGATGGTGATTAACACCGCCGAAGGGGTGAAGCGTATTCCGGAGGACTACCTCAACGTGGCGCGAGTGCTGAAGCTTTCCGAATGGACGGTGATGCGGCGCATTTTATTCCCGGCGGTCCTGCCTGCGGTGTTAACCGGCGTGCGGCTTTCCATCGGCATTGCATGGCTGGTGATTGTCGCCGCCGAAATGCTGACCGGCGGCCTGGGGATTGGGTTCTGGATCTGGAATGAGTGGAACAACCTAAACGTCGAAAACATTCTTATCGCGATTGTGATCATCGGTGTCGTCGGGCTGCTGCTTGAGCAGGGCTTAATGCTGCTGGCACGCCGCTTTAGCTGGGAAAAATAAGGGGCAGATGATGAAAAAAATTATCCAGGTTCAAAATGTCAGCCAACGTTTTTCAACCGCCAGCGGCGAGTTTTTAGCCCTGAGCAACGTCAGTTTCGACATCGCCGAAGGGGAGACCATCAGCCTGATTGGGCATTCGGGCTGCGGAAAATCAACCCTGCTCAACCTGATTGCCGGCATCACTTTGCCTACCGAAGGCGGATTGTTATGCGACAACCGAGAAATTGCGGGGCCTGGGCCCGAGCGCGCGGTGGTATTCCAGAACCATTCGCTCCTGCCGTGGATGACCTGTTTTGAAAACGTTGCTCTGGCGGTGGATCAAGTATTCCGCCGCAGCATGAACCGCGCCGAGCGTCGGGAATGGATTATTCATAACCTCGAGCGAGTGCAGATGGGGCACGCCATCAACAAGCGTCCCGGCGAGATTTCCGGGGGTATGAAACAACGCATAGGTATTGCCCGTGCGCTGGCGATGAAACCGAAAGTGCTGCTGATGGACGAACCGTTCGGCGCGCTCGATGCCCTGACGCGTGCCCATTTGCAGGATGCGGTGATGCACATTCAGCAGGAATTGCGCACCACCATCGTGCTTATCACCCATGACGTAGACGAAGCCGTGCTGCTTTCTGACCGCGTGCTAATGATGACCAACGGCCCTGCGGCGACGGTTGGCGAAACGCTGCAGGTGGATTTACCGCGCCCGCGCCATCGCGTTGAACTCGCAGAAGATAGCCGTTATCACCATCTGCGCCAGCAGGTGCTGCGTTTCCTGTATGAAAAGCAGCCTAAGGCTGCCTGAGGAGTCGCCCATGAAAACGCGGCGTCTGATTATTATCGGCAACGGCATGGCGGCTCTTCGGCTGGTGGAGCAGATAGTCGCCCGGGGTGATGCGCGTTTTGCTATCACGCTATTCGGTGACGAACCCGCGCTTAGCTACAACCGTATTTTGCTCTCGCCTGTGCTGGCGGGGGAAAAGCCCGCGTGTGCCACGCAGTTACACGATGCGGCCTGGTATCGTTCGCACGGTATTGCACTATTCACCGGCGAAGCGGTGCTTGATGTAGACACCCAACGTCAGACCGTGCGCTCGGATAAACGCACGCTGGAATATGACGACCTGGTTTTTGCCACAGGCTCGCTGCCGTTTATCCCGCCGATTGACGGGCATACGCAGCCTCACGTTCGCGGTTTTCGCACCCTGGCCGATGTCGACGGCATTCTGAATGGCGAAGGCGATGCGGTGGTGCTCGGCGGCGGTTTGCTCGGCGTGGAAGCGGCGGCGGCGCTGCGCGCGCGCAATATTCCCGTCACGCTGGTGCATCGCCAGCCGTGGCTGATGGACATTCAGCTTAACCCCCAGGCAGGCAACCTGCTTGAGCAGCATCTTGCAGAACGCGGTATTCTCTGCCTGCTCAATTGCGGCATCGAGCGCATTAACGCGGATAGCGTTGTGCTGAGTAATGGCGACGTTTTGCCCGCCGGACGCGTGATTATTGCCACCGGCGTGAAACCCAATATTTCTCTCGCCCAACGAGCGGGGCTTACCTGCCAGCGCGGGATTGCCGTAGACCCGCAGCTTTGCAGCTCCGCGCCGCATGTGAGCGCGCTGGGTGAATGCTGTGAAATCGACGGGCAGACGTGGGGGCTGGTGGCTCCGTGCCTGCAACAGGCGGATGTTCTGGCGGCGCGCCTGTGTGGCTCCCCGGCGGCAGACTTTCGTTACCAGGACCGCGGCACGCGTCTGAAAGTGAGCGGCATTCCGCTTTTTTCACTGGGCGATGTTAATCCACACCCGGACACCCGCGCCATTACCGCCTTTGACCCTCTCTCAAAGCATTACCGCTGCCTCTATTTGCGTGGCACTCGGCTGGTTGGGGCGTTGCTGATGGGCGATATTTCGCCTGCCAATGCGCTAACCGACCTTTTACTCAGTGCGGCACCGGTTACGCCTGACGCGCTGTTCGATGAGTACACTTCAGATGAGCAGCCGTTGGCTGCCGGAAACGATGACATGACAAAAGCAACCCTGGTAGTAGTCGGGCACGGCATGGTCGGACACCACTTTCTGGAGCAGTGCGTGGCGCTGCAACTGCATAAAAGTTATCACATTGTGGTGTTCGGTGAAGAGCGTCATCCGGCGTACGATCGCGTGCACCTTTCGGAGTATTTTGCCGGGCGCAGCGCACAATCGCTCTCAATGGTGCAGGGGGATTTCTTTGAAGAAAATGACATCGAACTGCGCTGTAACAGCAAAATCGTGGCGATCGACCGCCAGCAGCGCCTCGTGCGCGACAGCGACGGGCGTGAAACCCACTGGGACAAACTGGTGCTGGCGACAGGTTCATTCCCGTTTGTGCCGCCCGTACCGGGCAATGACCTGGCGGGCTGCTTTGTTTACCGCACGCTTGACGATCTGGATGCCATTGCCGGCCGCGCCCGCAGCGCGAAACGTGGCGTGGTGATTGGCGGCGGTCTGTTAGGGCTTGAAGCGGCCAATGCGCTTAAACAGCTTGGGCTGGAAACGCATGTAGTGGAATTTGCGGCGAACTTAATGGCGGTGCAGCTCGATAACGCCGGAGCCGCCATGCTGCGGGCCAAAATTAGCGATATCGGCGTTCAGGTTCATACCAGCAAAGCCACCACGGCGATTACTTACGATAACGGTTTACAGCTTAATTTCGCCGATGGCGACACACTCAGCACCGACTTAATCGTTTTTTCCGCCGGGATCCGCCCGCAGGATGCGCTTGCCAAAACGGGCGATCTGGTGCTCGGTGAGCGCGGCGGGATTGTGATTAACGATCGTTGCCAAACCAGCGATGCATCTATTTTCGCCATCGGGGAGTGCGCCCTGTGGGAAGGGAAAATTTTTGGCCTGGTCGCTCCGGGTTATCAAATGGCACGCGTGGCGGCGGCCACGCTCGGCGGGCAGGAATCCGCGTTTCGTGGCGCAGATATGAGCACCAAACTGAAACTGCTCGGGGTCGAAGTGGCCTCTTTTGGTGACGCGCACGGTCGCACCCCGGGCAGCCAGAGCTATCAATGGACCAACGGCCCGCAGCAAATCTACAAAAAAATTGTGGTTTCCGCCGATAACAAAACGCTGCTCGGTGGCGTGCTGGTGGGGGATAGCCAGGAATATGCCACGCTCCTGCAAATGATGCTTAACGGTATGGCGTTGCCCGCACAGCCAGAAAGCCTGATTTTACCCGCAAGCGTAGGTGGTGCACCGAAAGGGCTGGGCGTAGCGGCCTTGCCGGACACCGCACAAATTTGCTCATGCCATAACGTCAGCAAAGCGGATATTTGCGCGGCGGTGAGCAACGGCGCGGGAGAGTTGGGGGCGATTAAAGCCTGCACCAAAGCGGCGACCGGCTGTGGTGGATGTTCGGCGCTGGTGAAACAGGTGATGGAATACCAGTTGCAGGCGCAGGGTGTTGAGGTGAAAAAGGATATTTGCGAACACTTCCCGTACTCGCGCCAGGAGATTTACCACCTCGTTCGCGTTAACCACATCCACAGTTTTGAACAACTGATTGCCCGCTATGGGCGAGGGCACGGCTGCGAAATATGTAAACCGCTGGCGGCATCGGTGCTGGCGTCGTGCTGGAATGAATACTTGCTCAAACCGGCGCACTTGCCGCTTCAGGACACCAACGATCGCTACTTCGCCAATATTCAGAAAGACGGCACCTATTCCATTGTGCCGCGCGTTCCCGCCGGAGAAATCACACCGGACGGTCTGATTGCCATCGGGCAGGTGGCAAAACGCTACCGGCTATACAGCAAAATTACCGGCGGGCAGCGCATCGATCTCTTTGGCGCTCGCCTTGAAGAACTCCCGGTGATTTGGGAGGAGTTGGTCGCCGCAGGGTTTGAAACAGGCCATGCCTACGGCAAGTCGTTGCGTACCGTGAAATCCTGCGTCGGTTCAACCTGGTGCCGCTACGGCGTGCAGGATTCAACGGGGTTGGCGATTGAGCTGGAGAACCGTTACAAGGGCCTGCGTTCCCCGCACAAAATCAAGATGGCGGTGTCCGGCTGCACCCGTGAATGCGCTGAAGCGCAGAGCAAAGACATCGGCGTGATTGCGACCGATAAAGGCTGGAATCTCTACGTTTGCGGCAACGGCGGGATGAAACCGCGTCACGCGGATTTGTTCGCAAGCGATCTCGACCTTGAAACGCTGATCCGCACCATCGACTGTTTGCTGATGTTTTACATCCGTACCGCCGACCGTTTGCAGCGCACCAGTACCTGGATGGATAACCTCGAAGGCGGCATTGCTTATCTGCGCGAAGTGATTTTAAACGACAGCCTTGGGCTTACTGACGAGCTGGAAAAAGAGATGGCGAGCGTAGTGGAAACTTACCAGTGCGAGTGGCAAACCACGCTCAATAGCCCGGACCGCCTGGCGCTCTTCCGCTCATACGTTAACAGCGATCGGCCGGATGAAGCCGTACAGCGCCTGCCGCTGCGCGGGCAGTTACAGCCGGTGAACGATGTTATTCATCTCCCGGCCGTTACGTCTGCTAAACCGTGGCAGGCGGTGTGCGATATCAGCGCGATCCCGGCGCAGGCGGGCATTGGTGCCCGTCTGGGGGATCTGCAAATTGCGCTGTTCCGCTTTGGGGATGCGATTTACGCGCTGGATAATCTTGAACCGGGCAGCGATGCCAACGTGCTGTCGCGCGGCATCGTCGGTGACGCCTCCGGTGAGCCCATCGTTATTTCTCCGCTCTACAAACACCGCATTCGCCTGCGCGACGGGCGCACTCAGGACGGTGAGCAGGCGGTACGTGCCTGGCCGGTAAAAGTGGAGCAGGGCACCGTTTGGGTGGGGAACCAGGCGCTGATTGTGCGTGCGGAGGCATCATGAGCGGCGGGGTGCGCACGACTTGCCCGTACTGCGGCGTTGGCTGCGGCGTGCAGGTGATGAAAACCCAGGCCGGGAATTATGAAATCAGCGGGGATCAACAGCATCCGGCAAACCTTGGGCGGCTATGTGTGAAAGGTGCGGCGCTGGGGGAAACGCTCGGACTGGAAGGCCGATTGCTCTATCCCGAATTGAATGGCGAACGCGTGGCGTGGGAAACCGCGCTGGATGAAACCGCCCGCCGTCTACAGGGAATTATCGCTGAGTTTGGCCCGCAAGCCGTGGCGTTTTACGCCTCAGGCCAGTTGCTGACGGAAGATTACTACGTTGCCAATAAACTGATGAAGGGGTTTATTGGCGCGGGCAACATCGACACCAACTCGCGGCTTTGTATGTCGTCGGCGGTGGTGGGATATAAGCGTGCTTTTGGCGCGGATTACGTCCCGTGTAGCTATGAGGATCTGGAGCAAACCGACCTTGTGGTGCTGGTCGGGTCGAACGCGGCCTGGGCGCATCCGGTGCTTTATCAGCGCCTGGTGCAGGCAAAACAGCAACGCCCGCAGATGAAAGTGGTGGTTATCGACCCGCGCCGCACCGCCACCTGTGACATTGCCGATTTGCATCTCGCATTACGTCCAGGGAGCGACGCCGGATTGTTCGTCGGCCTGCTCAATCACCTGCATAATGTGCACCCGCTCACGGGGGATTTATTCGAGGGGCAGACGGCTGCTCTGGAGAGTGCCACGGGCTGGACGCCTGCAAAATGCGCAGATTTCTGCCAGTTGGATCTTGCGGATATGCAAACCTTCTGGCAATGGTTTAGCGAAGCTGAGCGGGCAATGACGCTCTACACCATGGGGATTAACCAGTCATCCAGCGGCAGTGACAAATGCAACGCCATCATCAATGTGCACCTGGCGAGCGGCAAACTGGGGCGTTCCGGCTGCGGCCCGTTTTCGCTGACCGGGCAGCCAAATGCCATGGGCGGGCGCGAAGTGGGCGGCCTGGCTAATCAACTGGCAAGCCATATGAATTTTGAGCCTGCGGATATCGCACGGCTCGGGCGTTTTTGGGGCAGCGAGCGCATCGCGCAAACGCCGGGGCTGATGGCGGTAGAGTTGTTTGAGGCGATAGGGCGCGGCGAAGTAAAAGCGGTATGGATTATGGGCACCAATCCGCTGGTTTCCCTCCCGGACAGCTCTCATGTGGCGCAGGCGCTGGCGAATTGCCCGCTGGTGATTGTTTCGGATGTGGTGCGTGAAACAGATACCTCGCGCGTTGCCACGGTAAGATTTCCGGCGCTGGCGTGGGGGGAGAAAAACGGAACCGTCACCAATTCTGAACGACGGATTTCACGCCAGCGCGCATTTTTGCCCGCACCCGGTGAGGCTCGGGCAGACTGGTGGATTGTTTCGCAGATAGCCCAACGGCTGGGCTATGGTGATGCGTTCGGCTGGCAGCATCCTCATGAAATTTTTAGCGAACATGCTGCCCTTTCCGGTTTTGAAAATAACGGCACGCGCGCGTTTGATATCAGCGGCCTGGCAAACCTGACTCGCGAACAATATGACGCGCTGGAACCGGTGCGCTGGCCGGTAGCGGCCTGCGGAAATGTAGCGTTTAAAAGCTGGCGACCAGGCGGAAAATTCCAGTTGCTGCCTGTTGAGCCCGAATTACCGCACGCCGTTGCCGATCGTCTCTATCCACTCATTCTGAATACCGGGCGCATCCGCGATCAGTGGCACACTATGACGCGCACCGGCAGCGTGCCGCGCCTGATGCAGCATATCAACATGCCATTTCTTGAAATTCATCCCCATGACGCAAAACGTTACAGTGTCACTGATAATAAGCTGGCAAGAGTGATTTCCCGTTCGGGCGCACTGGTGGCGCGCGTGCAGGTGAGTGAAAATCCGTTGCCGGGAAATGTGTTTGTGCCAATGCACTGGAACCAGCAGTTTGCGCGGAAAGGGCAGATTAATGGCCTGGTGGAGAGCGTCTGTGATCCGCATTCCGGCCAGCCCGAAAGCAAGCAAACGGCGGTGCGTATCCAGGCGCTACAGCCCGTATGGTTCGGGGAGATTTTTGCCCGCGAATCGTTTACTTTTGCGCAAGATATTCAGTGGTGGCGGCAGGCGTCAGCGGGCGTGGAGCATTTTCTTTGTGCTACAGACAGTTCGCCTGAGTCCTGGATTGAAACCCTGACCGCAGGCCGAGGCTGGCAGTTGCAGTATGCCTGCGGTGAGAAGGATTTTTACCATCTGCTCGCCTGGCGTGAAGGAGAACTACAGCTCGCATTTTATTCGGCAAAAATCTGGCCGAGGATTAATACCGCAGCGGTAGTCAGTGCCTTTAACCAGGCACCGCAAACGCCTGCTGAACGCCATCGTTTGTTAACCGGGCAATCGCCTGGCGTGAGTGAGGATACCGGCCCCGTGATATGTAGCTGTTTTGGCGTAGGGGAGAATACGATTCGGGGGGCGATTGCCGCAGGATGCCAGACGGTGGCTTCCCTGGGGGAGAGATTACGCTGCGGCACCAACTGTGGGTCTTGTATTCCGGAGCTTAAAGCCCTGCTTAAATAAAAACCGGAGAAATCCGTGTTTACGCGTTTAAGCAGGATTTGCCGGAACGTGATGTTATAATTTCCAGATGTTTAGAAAAGCTGTTCCATTTTTTACCCTTTCATATGCCCTCCTCAGCGCGGGAGGGAGTGCCAGTACCCGCCACTCTTTTATCGAGAAAGCGGAAAACCCCTTTAGCCAGACGACTGAACAGTTGCCCGATATGGGCCTTGCACCGGAAACCGATGCCGCCGCCCGGGAAATCGCCGCGATGGCGAAAAAATTTGGTGAGGCCAGCATGGTAGATGACGGCCTGGATACCGGCGAGCAGGCGCGAATGTTTGCCTTCGCCCGCCTGCGGGATGTGCTGGCAGATAAGGTCACAAGCCAGGCTGAATCACTGTTATCCCCCTGGGGTAAAGCGAGCGTTAATCTGCTGGTGGATGAGCATGGCAACTGGAACGGTAGCGGTGCCTCGCTGTTTACGCCCTGGGAGGATAACAACCGTTATCTCACCTGGAGCCAGGTGGGTTTTACCCAGCAGGATAGCGGTGCGGTGGGCAATCTGGGCGGCGGGCAGCGTTGGGTCGCGGGGCAATGGTTGCTCGGCTACAACGCCTTTTATGACAACCAGCTTGCCCGCAATTTACAGCGTGCCGGATTTGGTGCGGAGGCGTGGGGCGAGTATTTACGCCTGTCTGCAAACTATTATCAGCCCTTATCCGGTTGGCAGGCGGGCAGCAGCGAAACGCTGGAGCAACGCCTGGCCCGCGGGTATGACGTTACCGCCCAGGCCTGGCTGCCGTTTTATCGTCATGTGAATACCAGCGTTAGCCTTGAGCAGTATTTTGGGCAGAGTGTCGATCTGTTTGATAACGGCAACGGCTATCGCAACCCCGTTGCGGTGACGATGGGCCTGAATTACACCCCGATCCCGCTGCTCACCTTGACCGCGCAGCACAAGCAGGGCGAAAGCGGTGTCTCGCAGGATAATCTCGGCCTGAAGGTGAACTATCGTTTTGGTGTGCCGGTGGAAAAACAGCTCTCTGCCGCCGAAGTGGCGACCACCAGTTCATTGCGCGGCAGCCGGTATGACAACGTTGAGCGTGATTCGCTTCCGGTGATGGAGTACCGGGCGCGTAAAACGCTGTCGGTCTTTCTGGCTACGCCGCCGTGGGAGTTACATTCGGGCGAAACGGTGGGGCTCAAGCTGCAAATCCATGCGACGCACGGAATCCGTAATATTAGCTGGCAGGGGGATACTCAAGCGCTGAGTCTGACTCCACCGGCCAATAATCGCGATGCCGATGGCTGGAGCATTATTATGCCAGCATGGAACAATGAGGGTGGGAACGCGTATCGTCTGTCGGTGGTTATCGAAGACGATAAAGGGCAGAAAGTGACGTCTAACTGGATTACGTTGAAATTAGCGCAACCGCTATTGGTAAGCCCGGTAGAAGATCCGCGCTATGAATTATTGCCTGATACGCCGTAAATAGTTCGAGCTGGAGAGCTCCGCTTCAACTCGAATTATTTAGCGTGTGGCATCTTAAAAAATACGATCCTGATGAACCCATACCGCCGCTTCAACGCGCGATTTAAGTTTCATCTTTTTAAGCAGATGCTTCACGTGAACTTTCACCGTACTTTCGGTGATATCCAGACGACGGGCGATCATTTTATTCGGCAAACCCTGGGCGATGAGCTTCAGAATATCGCGCTCGCGCGGGGTGAGCAGGTTGACGTCGCGGTCAGAGGTGGCGCGGTTAGCACGTAAACTTGCCGCCAGTACCGGCGTCAGCGCTTCGCTCAGAACCATTTCGCCCGTTGCCGCTTGTTGAAGGGCTTTGAGCAAATCTTCCGGTTCCATGTCTTTTAACAGATAACCGTCAGCGCCTCTTTTCAGGGCGGTAACCACATCTTCTTCATGGTTTGAAACGCTGAATACCACGATGCGGCCAGACAGCGGTTTTTCGCGCAGGCAATCCAGCGTTTCCAGACCGTTCATACCTGGCATATTCAAATCCAGCAAAATCAGATCGGGATCTAACTCTTCGGCAAGCTGTACGCCTTGTTCTCCGTTGCCTGCTTCACCAATGACGACCAGCTCCGGCGCCATGCTAATAAGCTGTTTGACGCCAGTCCGTAGCATGGGATGATCATCTATTAGCAAGATGGTTGAGGCTTCGGGGTTACTCATGATTTGCTCCTGTAGCTATTTCGGGGATGAAACTCACGATGACCTGGGTACCACCATTTGGGCGGGCTCGCACCTGGCAGTCGCCTTTCAGGCTTTGCGCGCGGTCTCGCATGATAATAAGGCCGTAATGATTGCGGCGTTCGCCGTTTTCAGGAATGCCACAGCCGTTATCCCATATGGTTAACGTAATTTGGTTATCGCGATATATCACGCTGACGCCACATTCGGTGGCACCGGCATGTTTCAGACTGTTATTCAGCGCTTCACGGGCGATCTGCACCATATGAATGGCCTGATAGGACGGCACCAGACGCGGCGGAACCTGGTAATCAAGCTGGACCGGAAAGCCCAGTTTTTCACTGAATTCACGGCAGCTTGATTCCAGCGCAGGGCGCAGCCCAGGCTCAATTAATTGCAGACGAAACGTTGTCAGCAATTCGCGGAGTTGTCGCCATGACGTGTTCAGTTCACTGCGCATCTGGCCGAGTAAGTTTTGCATTTCGGCAGGCAATGACGCCCCCTGCATTTGCAAACAGCTCACCTGCATTTTCAGGCAAGAGAGGGACTGAGCGATGGAGTCGTGTAGCTCGCGGGCAATAGCCGAGCGCTCTTCCATCACCACTAACTGCTGTTGATGTTCGTACTGCCGCTCCAGCGCCAGCGTTGCGGTTAGCTGCTCCATCAGCGTTAATATCAACTGCTGTTGATCGTGCGTTAGGCTGCTGCCAACCGGTAATTGCGCCAGGACCAGGCCATATTGAATATGGTTGTCAGTCAAACGCCATTTTTGCGCGGTGGTTTCGCAAGGCTCCAGCGCCGGGCCGCGCGGGCAAAGGTTACACCCCTGCGCGTCACAACTGCTGTCTGGCTGGTAGGTAAACTCTTCGTAATTCTCTTCGTCTTCATATTCGTAGACGCGCAGCTCGATATTGCGCAGCGGCGTTAAATGCTGCAGTTCACTCAGCACGGGCGACAAGCGCTGGCAAAGCGGAGCCTGGGAATGCAGGCGGCGGTTGGCCTGATAAAGAAACGACAGGATCTGGTTTTTCTGCTCAAGCCCGGCGGTTTTCTCGCGTACGCGCTGCTCAAGGCTTGCGTAGCTGCCAGCCAGTTCCGAAGACATACTGTTCAGTGCAAGGCCCAGCGTCGCCATTTCGTTACCGCCGGGAATGTTCACGCGGTGGGTAAAATCCCGGTGACCAATCGCTCGCGACATCGCTAACAATTGCCGCCATGGTCGTAAAAGCCGTTTACGTAACCAAATGACGGTAAAGATAATCAGCAGACCCATTACCGCCGCCATACCCAGTTGTAGCTGGATAACACGGTGCAGACGCGCTTCGGTGGTGTGATCGAAGATGGTCACCAGCTCATCGATGCGCGAGACAAAACTGGCAACGTGGGGCTGAACCTGTTCGGGGTTTTGCGCATGACGCAGCGCGGGCTCTAGCTCATCACGCCAGTATTTTTGCAGGGCGGCGAGTTTATCTTGCTGCCCATCCCGCAGCGCTGCGACCTGGAGATCTTCGCTCCAGGTGGTTTTTTCCATCTCTTCAAACAGCGCATTGTCTTTTTCGGTAAGCGGGATGGCGGCCAGCAGACGGTAGCTTTGCATGCGCATAGAACCGGCTTTATTGATCGCGTGCGCATTGCCAAGAATACCTTGCCCCAGCCAGCCCGCGAGGCTCATTCCCGCGACACCCAGCAACGCCAACACAAGCACGATTAATGCCAGTTGGTTGAACAGAGTGAGAGGGGACAGCAGGCGCTTTAACATTGACAAGTGAACTCCGGGGCGACGGAAAGCCAGAACGGTATTCTCAGACATACCCTGGAGTATACCCATACCCCTTCGGGATTACCTACAAATTGCCAGAGGTGGCATGTGACAGTGTGAGACCTCTAACACCCGCTATCAGCCATGTGAAAAGTCAGGCAATTTTCCTTTTTTATTCTTACCCACAAAGAGTGATGGCGATTTTTTAAGCGCCATTCAGATAGCTTATCCCTTGATTCACATCAACTTTTATTCGTCATTAGCACCTAATGTGGCGGCCATTACTCTCACTCTTTATGAGGTGTTTATGTCTCAGTCTCCCGCGAATAGTCAAAAAACGGGATCGCTTATTACCGAATGGCGTCCAGAAGAGCCGGCGTTTTGGCAAACTACCGGTCATCCGATTGCCCGTCGCAACTTATGGATTTCCGTTCCTTGCCTGCTGTTAGCGTTCTGCGTCTGGATGCTGTTCAGTGCGGTTGCGGTGAACCTGAATAAAGTGGGTTTTAACTTCACCACTGACCAACTGTTTATGCTGACTGCGCTGCCGTCAGTTTCTGGTGCATTGCTGCGCGTGCCGTACGCCTTTATGGTGCCGGTATTTGGCGGTCGTCGCTGGACGGCGTTCAGCACCGGGATTTTGATTATTCCATGCGTGTGGTTAGGCTTTGCCGTGCAAGACCCGACGACGCCGTTTAGCGTGTTCATCACCATTGCGTTACTGTGTGGTTTTGCTGGGGCAAACTTTGCCTCCAGCATGGCGAACATCAGCTTCTTCTTCCCGAAATCAAAACAGGGCGGGGCGCTGGGTCTGAACGGCGGTCTGGGTAACCTGGGCGTGAGCGTAATGCAGTTGCTGGCTCCGCTGGCGATTTCGCTCTCCATGTTCGCAGTCTTTGGTGGTACGGGCGTTGAGCAGACAGATGGTTCCATGCTGTACCTGGAAAACGCGGCGTGGGTGTGGGTGCCGTTCCTGGCAATTCTGACCATTGCGGCCTGGTTTGGTATGAACGATTTGGCAACCTCTAAAGCGTCTTTAAAAGCGCAGTTGCCAGTACTCAAACGCGTTCACCTGTGGATCATGGGCCTGCTTTACCTGGCGACTTTTGGCTCGTTCATCGGCTTTTCTGCCGGTTTTGCGATGCTGGCAAAAACTCAGTTCCCGGACGTTAACATTCTGCATTTCGCTTTCTTCGGCCCGCTGATTGGCGCGCTGGCGCGTTCTGCGGGTGGGGCGATTTCTGACCGCTGGGGCGGGACGCGCGTTTCGCTGTATAACTTCATCGTGATGGCGATCTTTAGCGCATTGCTGTTTACCACGCTGCCACACAATGGCGTCGGCGGGAACTTCATCGCTTTCTTTGGCGTGTTCCTGATGCTGTTCCTGACCTCAGGCCTGGGGAGTGGTTCTACCTTCCAGATGATCTCCGTGATTTTCCGTAAGTTGACCATGGACCGCGTGAAAGCGCAGGGCGGGAGTGAAGAGCAGGCGCTGCGTGCAGCGGCAACGGATACCGCGGCTGCATTAGGCTTTATCTCGGCGATTGGCGCGATTGGCGGTTTCTTTATTCCAAAAGCATTTGGGACTTCACTGGCACTGACCGGCTCTCCGGCTGATGCAATGAAAGTGTTCCTGGTGTTTTACATTCTTTGTGTGGTGATTACCTGGGCCGTGTATGGCCGTAAGTCAGCACAGTAACCTTTTGACCTTTTGGTTATCCCTTGCGCGGCTTCGGTCGCGCTTTTTTTTACTCCAAATTTGTGTGTGGAAGGGCTCAAAAAGGAGCACTTACCCCTTAATACCCGTCTGGCGAATTTACTACTCCTTCAATGCAAAATTAGCCTGACAAAACCATTTAATATCAATCGTTTAGTCTATTTTTGTTGATTGCCACTTTGGTGGTATATCCACCGTTTTTGCGTCTGGCATCCTTAGCCTCAGTTGATCGTTATCAATTATCCCGTCATATGAGCGAGTTACCGTGCCCGCAATTCAGCAATGTCGTATTAATAAGATAGAGCCTCAAGGCTCCACATCAGGAGAACCCCGATGAGCAAATTTCTTGACCGGTTTCGTTACTTCAAACAGAAGGGCGAAACTTTTGCCAATGGACATGGCCAACTGCTCGATACCAATCGTGATTGGGAAGAAGGCTATCGTCAGCGCTGGCAGCACGATAAAGTGGTCCGTTCCACCCATGGTGTAAACTGTACGGGCTCCTGTAGCTGGAAGATTTACGTCAAAAGTGGCCTGGTGACCTGGGAAACCCAGCAAACCGACTATCCGCGTACTCGTCCGGATATGCCAAACCACGAACCACGCGGCTGCCCTCGCGGCGCGAGCTACTCCTGGTATCTCTACAGCGCTAACCGCCTGAAATATCCTCTGATGCGTAAGCGTCTGATTAAATTGTGGCGTGAAGCGAAAACCCTGCATAACGATCCGGTTGATGCATGGGCTTCCATCATTAACGATCCAGAAAAAGCGAAAAGCTACAAGCAAGCCCGTGGACGCGGTGGTTTCGTGCGTTCAAGCTGGCAGGAAGTGAATGAGCTGATTGCTGCGGCCAACGTATTTACCGCAAAAACCTTCGGCCCTGACCGTATCGCCGGTTTCTCTCCGATCCCCGCGATGTCGATGGTTTCCTACGCCTCTGGCGCGCGCTACCTTTCTCTGATCGGCGGGGCTTGCCTGAGCTTCTACGACTGGTATTGCGATTTGCCACCTGCGTCGCCAATGACCTGGGGGGAGCAGACTGACGTTCCGGAATCCGCAGACTGGTACAACTCCAGCTATATCATGGCCTGGGGTTCTAACGTTCCGCAGACCCGTACCCCGGATGCGCACTTCTTTACTGAAGTTCGTTACAAAGGCACCAAAACCGTTGCGGTAACGCCGGACTACGCTGAAATCGCCAAGCTATGCGACCAGTGGCTGGCACCGAAACAAGGTACCGATGCGGCAATGGCGCTGGCGATGGGCCACGTGATGCTGCGTGAGTTCCACCTTGATAACCCAAGCCAATACTTCACCGATTACGTTCGTCGCTATACCGACATGCCAATGCTGGTGATGCTCGAAGAGCGCGAAGGTTTCTATGCTGCAGGCCGTATGCTGCGTGCATCTGACCTGGTTGATGGCCTGGGCCAGGAAAATAACCCGCAGTGGAAAACCGTTGCGCTGGATAACCAGACCGGTGAACCACTGGCGCCTAACGGCTCTATCGGTTACCGCTGGGGCGAGAAGGGTAAATGGAACCTGGAACAGCGTGACGGCACCAGCGGCGAAGAAGCCGAACTGCGCCTGAGTCTGTTGGGCAGCCATGACGATATCGCTGAAGTCGGTTTCCCATACTTTGGCGGCGAAAGTTCTGAACACTTCAACAACGTTAAACTTGATAACGTGTTGATGCACAAACTGCCTGTTAAACGTATTCAACTGGCTGACGGCACTACTGCGCTGGTAACCACCGTTTATGACCTGACCCTTGCCAACTACGGTTTGGATCGCGGTCTGGACGACGAAAACTGCGCGACAAGCTACGACGATGTGAAAGCGTACACCCCTGCGTGGGCCGAGCAGATCACCGGCGTTTCTCGCCAGAACATCATCCGCATTGCGCGTGAGTTTGCAGAAAACGCAGATAAAACCCATGGCCGCTCCATGATCATCGTTGGCGCCGGTATGAACCACTGGTTCCACATGGATATGAACTACCGTGGTCTGATCAATATGCTGATCTTCTGCGGTTGCGTGGGTCAGAGCGGCGGCGGCTGGGCACACTATGTTGGCCAGGAAAAACTGCGTCCGCAAACCGGCTGGACTCCACTGGCGTTCGCGCTGGACTGGCAGCGTCCACCGCGCCATATGAACAGCACCTCGTTCTTCTATAACCACTCAAGCCAATGGCGTTATGAGTCGTTGACGGCTGAAGAACTGTTGTCCCCACTGGCGGATAAAACCCGTTACAGCGGTCACTTGATTGACTTCAACGTGCGTGCAGAACGCATGGGCTGGTTGCCATCCGCACCACAGCTCAACACCAACCCGTTGACTATCGCGGCACAAGCGAAAGCGGCTGGCATGAGCCCGGCTGATTTCACCGCGCAGCAACTGAAAAATGGTGAAATTCGCTTCGCGGCTGAACAGCCGGATGCGGGCAATAACCATCCGCGTAACCTGTTTGTCTGGCGTTCTAACCTGCTGGGATCTTCCGGTAAGGGCCACGAATACATGCTCAAATACCTGCTGGGTACTGAGAACGGTATTCAGGGTAAAGACTTGGGTAAAGAAGGCGGCGTAATGCCGGAAGAAGTTGAGTGGGTAGATAACGGCCTGGACGGCAAACTGGATCTGGTGGTGACGCTGGACTTCCGTCTGTCGAGCACCTGCCTGTACTCCGATATCGTGCTGCCAACGGCTACCTGGTATGAAAAAGACGACATGAATACCTCGGATATGCATCCGTTTATTCACCCGTTGTCTGCGGCTGTTGATCCTGCATGGGATTCAAAAAGCGACTGGGAAATCTATAAAGCTATCGCGAAGAAATTCTCTGAAGTGTGCGTGGGCCACTTAGGGAAAGAAACTGACGTAGTAACGCTGCCAATTCAGCACGATTCCGCGGCAGAGCTGGCACAGCCGTTTGGCGTGATGGACTGGAAAAAAGGCGAATGCGACCTGATTCCTGGTAAAACCGCACCGCACCTGATGGTGGTTGAGCGTGATTACCCGGCAACTTACGAGCGTTTCACCTCCGTTGGCCCACTGATGGAAACCCTCGGTAACGGCGGGAAAGGTATCGCCTGGAACACCCAGACCGAAATGGATCTGCTGCGTAAGCTGAACTACACCAAGGCAGACGGCCCGGCGAAAGGTCAACCGATGATCAACTCGGCGATCGATGCTGCCGAAATGATCCTGACCCTGGCGCCAGAAACCAACGGCCATGTTGCGGTGAAAGCCTGGGCTGCGCTGAGCGAATTTACCGGACGCGATCACACGCATCTGGCAATCCCGAAAGAAGAAGAGAAAATTCGCTTCCGCGATATTCAGGCTCAGCCACGCAAAATTATCTCAAGCCCGACCTGGTCTGGCCTGGAAGACGAACATGTGTCTTATAACGCCTGCTACACCAACGTGCATGAGCTGATTCCATGGCGCACGCTGTCTGGCCGTCAGCAGCTTTATCAAGATCACCAGTGGATGCGTGATTTTGGCGAAAGCCTGCTGGTGTACCGTCCACCGATTGATACCCGCTCTGTAAAAGGCGTGATGGGTAAAAAATCGAACGGTAACCCAGAGAAAGCGTTGAACTTCCTGACGCCGCACCAGAAATGGGGCATTCACTCAACCTACAGCGATAACTTGCTGATGCTGACGCTGTCACGCGGCGGCCCGATTGTCTGGATGAGTGAAATCGACGCCAAAGATTTGGGCATCGAAGATAACGACTGGATTGAAGTGTTCAACAAAAACGGTGCGCTGACGGCGCGTGCGGTTGTGAGCCAGCGTGTGCCTGAAGGCATGACGATGATGTACCACGCTCAGGAACGTATCGTGAACCTGCCGGGTTCTGAAATTACTGGCCAGCGCGGCGGTATTCATAACTCGGTAACCCGTATTAGCCCGAAACCAACGCACATGATTGGCGGCTATGCACAACTGGCCTACGGCTTTAACTACTACGGCACCGTAGGTTCAAACCGTGATGAGTTCGTTGTAGTACGTAAGATGAAAGACATTAACTGGTTAGACGGCGAAGGCAATGACCAGAAACAGGAGAGCGTAAAATGAAAATTCGTTCACAAGTCGGCATGGTGCTGAATCTTGATAAATGCATCGGCTGTCACACCTGTTCTGTGACCTGTAAAAACGTCTGGACCAGCCGTGAAGGGATGGAGTACGCGTGGTTTAACAACGTGGAAACCAAACCGGGTATCGGTTATCCGAACGACTGGGAAAACCAGGAAAAATGGAAAGGCGGTTGGATCCGTAAAATCAACGGCAAGCTGCAGCCGCGCATGGGTAACCGCGCCATGCTGCTGGGTAAAATCTTCGCTAACCCGCATCTGCCGGGTATCGATGATTACTACGAGCCGTTTGACTACGACTACCAGCATTTGCATAACGCGCCGGAAGGTAAGCATCAGCCGATTGCGCGTCCGCGCTCGCTGATCACCGGCCAGCGTATGAACAAGATCGAAGCGGGCCCGAACTGGGAAGAGATCCTGGGTGGCGAATTTGAAAAACGCGCCAAAGATCAGAACTTCCTGAACATGCAAAAAGCGATGTACGGCCAGTTCGAAAACACGTTTATGGCTTACCTGCCGCGTCTGTGCGAACACTGCCTGAACCCGGCGTGTGCGGCAACCTGCCCAAGTGGTGCGATCTACAAGCGTGAAGAAGACGGTATCGTTCTGATTGACCAGGACAAGTGTCGCGGCTGGCGTATGTGTATTACCGGCTGCCCGTACAAAAAGATCTACTTCAACTGGAAAACCGGCAAATCCGAGAAGTGCATTTTCTGTTATCCGCGTATCGAAGCCGGTATGCCAACAGTTTGCTCTGAAACCTGTGTAGGCCGTATCCGTTACCTCGGCGTGCTGCTTTACGATGCGGACGCTATTGAGGAAGCAGCAAGCACTGAAAACGAAAAAGATCTGTATGAACGCCAACTGAGCATCTTCCTTAACCCGAACGATCCGGCGGTTATCGAACAGGCTCTGAAAGATGGCATTCCACAGAGCGTGATTGATTCCGCCCAGCAGTCGCCGGTTTACAAAATGGCGATGGACTGGAAGCTGGCTCTGCCGCTGCACCCGGAATACCGCACGCTGCCGATGGTTTGGTATGTGCCACCGTTGTCACCCATTCAGTCTGCGGCTGATGCGGGCGAGCTGCCACACACCGGTATTCTGCCAGACGTAGAAAGCCTGCGTATTCCTGTGGAATATCTGGCGAACCTGCTGACCGCAGGCGACACCGCGCCGGTTCTGCGTGCTCTGAAACGTATGATGGCGATGCGTCATTACAAACGTGCAGAAACCGTGGAAGGCATTAACGATACGCGTGCTCTGGAAGAAGTCGGCCTGACGGAAGCCCAGGCGCAGGAAATGTACCGCTACCTGGCGATTGCGAACTACGAAGATCGTTTCGTGATTCCAACCAGCCATCGTGAAATTGCGGCAGATGCCTTCCCTGAGCGTAACGGTTGCGGCTTCAGCTTCGGTGACGGTTGCCACGGGTCTGACAGCAAATTCAATCTGTTCAATAGCAAACGTATTGACGCGATTGATGTGACCAGCAAAACGGAGCCAAAAGCATGATTGAACTTCTGGTGATTTCCCGTTTGCTCGAGTACCCGGATGCTGCCCTGTGGCAGCATCAACAGGAACTCCGCGACGCGCTGGCAGAAGGGAGTGCGGTGAATCCTCAGCAGGTCGCACAGCTTAATGATTTCATCACAACGCTGTGCAGCCGTGATTTGTTAGATGCCCAGGCAAGCTACAGCGAGCTTTTCGACAGAGGTCGTGCGACCTCCTTGCTGCTGTTCGAACATGTGCACGGTGAATCACGCGATCGCGGCCAGGCGATGGTGAATCTGATGGGGCAGTATGAACAAGCCGGTATGGAAATCGACAGCCGTGAGCTGCCAGACCACCTGCCGCTGTATCTTGAGTATCTGTCTCAGCGTGATGAAGCCGAAGCGCGTGGTGGTTTGCAAGATGTAGCGCCAATTCTGGCGCTGCTGGCGGCCCGTTTGAAACAGCGTGAAAGCGCCTATGCAGCACTGTTTGATGTGCTGCTGGGCCTGTCTCAAAGTGAAGTTGCGGTTGAAAGCGTTATTCAGCAAATCGCTGATGAAGCACGCGATGACACGCCGCAGGCCCTGGATGCCGTGTGGGAAGAAGAGCAGGTGAAATTTGTGGCGGACGCGGGTTGCGGTGAATCCGAAATTAGCAACCATCAGCGTCGTTTTGCCGGGGCTGTCGCTCCGCAGTATTTGAATATCGGAGGACAGTAATCATGCAATTTCTCAATGTGTTCTTCTTTGACATCTATCCGTATCTTTGCGGGACGGTGTTCCTGGTCGGTAGCTGGTTGCGTTATGACTACGGCCAGTACACGTGGAAAGCGGGTTCCAGCCAGATGCTCGACCGTAAAGGGATGAACCTGGCATCAAACCTGTTCCACATCGGTATTCTGGGTATTTTTGCTGGTCACTTCCTTGGGATGCTGACGCCGCACTGGATGTACGAGTCGTTCCTGCCGCTTGAAGTGAAGCAGAAAATGGCGATGTTTGCCGGCGGGGCGAGTGGTGTGATGACGTTGATTGGCGGTGGCCTGCTGCTTAAACGTCGTCTGTTCAATCCACGTATTCGTGCGACCTCAACGACTGCGGATATCCTGATCCTTAGCCTGCTGGTGATCCAGTGTGCTCTGGGCCTGGGAACTATTCCGTTCTCGGCACAGCACATGGACGGCAGTGAGATGATGAAACTGGTTGGCTGGGCGCAGACGGTTGTGACCTTCCACGGTGGCGCATCTGAGCACTTGGATGGCGTGGCGTTTATCTTCCGCGTGCACTTAGTGCTGGGTATGACGCTGTTCCTGCTGTTCCCGTTCACCCGTCTGGTGCACGTCTGGAGCGCGCCGGTTGAGTATCTGACGCGTAAATATCAGGTTGTTCGCGCTCGTCGCTGATTCTTGCTGATGTTTGATTTGAAAATACCTGGCTTCGGCTGGGTATTTTTTTGCGTGTTTATCGGGTGGCGGCGGGTGGCGCTGCGCTTACCCGCCCTACAAAACCGCTTAATGCGCGGAAGTGAACCGAAAAAGTTTGCGTAGGAGAAGAACGTTAAGAATTCTTTCCCAACGGGAATATGAAATTTTATGAGGTTTGGATAAGTTTGGAATTGAATCTGGAAGATGGTGGCGGGGGAAGGATGACTCGACGCAAAAGCGTCTCGCCCTTCGGGTCGTTGCCTGCGGCAACGCTTTCTCGCTGCGCTCGAATCGAACCTTAATCGAAGCTTCTCATCCTTCCCCAACGGGAATAGGGAATATTGTGCGATTTGGATAGTTTGGGAAGGTACTAAAGAGATGGTGGCGGGGGAAGGATTCGAACCTTCGAAGTCGATGACGGCAGATTTACAGTCTGCTCCCTTTGGCCGCTCGGGAACCCCGCCAGGGGTGTTTATTATTGCAAAAAGCCAGTTTGGTGATGGCTATCAGAACGGAGTGGGAAGGATGACCGTTGCTGAAGCAACGTTGTCTCACTGCGTTCGACTCAAACCTTCGGGTCGAAGATTCTCGTCCTTCCCCGATAAGTGCTCATCTTGATGAGGATTTATCGCCTTAACCACGATGCTGTGGTTAGAGATGGTGGCGGGGGAAGGATTCGAACCTTCGAAGTCGATGACGGCAGATTTACAGTCTGCTCCCTTTGGCCGCTCGGGAACCCCGCCAGGGGTATTGCTTATGGCTTTCTTGCTCACTCCCTTTGTCTGGAAGCGGGGCGCATCATATCAAATGAAGCGCCGCTGTAAAGTATTCACTGTAAGAAAATGAATCGTTTGCCGTTTTTTTACACGTAACGTTGCAAAGCTAAACAATTCACCTTCTGAGCACTACAGAATAATGGTGCGATTACCGTAAACAAACACGCGTTGGGCCAGCACTTGGTACAGCGCACGGCTCAAAACGTTTTTCTCAACGTCACGCCCGGCCCGCATCATATCTTCAGCGGTGTAGGTGTGATCGACGTGAATAACGTCCTGCATGATGATTGGGCCTTCATCCAGATTGTCATTCACATAGTGCGCTGTTGCGCCGATGATCTTCACGCCGCGCTCGTACGCCTGATGGTAAGGGCGTGCGCCGATAAATGCCGGCAAGAACGAGTGGTGGATATTGATAATCTGGTTCGGGAAGCGCGACACAAATTCAGGCGTTAATACGCGCATATATTTCGCCAGCACCACGTAATCAGGTTTGTGCGCTTCAATCGCATCAGCCATCTGTTTATCGTGATCTTCGCGGGTAAGCCCTTCATGGCTGACCAGCTCGAACGGAATATCAAAGCGTTCCACCAGCGTGCGCAGCGTTTCGTGGTTACCGATAACCGCAGCAATTTCCACATCCAGCCCGCCGTAATTGGCTTTCATCAAGAGATCGCCCAGGCAGTGGGCCTCTTTTGTGACCAGAATAACAACGCGACGGCGGCCCGCAGGTGTCAGTTCGCGTACCGAGCCTTCCGGCAGGGCGCTATCTAAATCGGCAAGCAACGTCGTGTCGTTGAAAATACCTTCAAGCTCAGTACGCATGAAAAAGCGCCCGGTACGATGGTCGACAAACTCATTGTTCTGAACAATGTTCAGTTCGTGCTTGTAACAAATGTTGGTGATTTTGGCGATAAGCCCTTTTGCATCGGGGCAAATAGTGCGTAGTACTTTTCGTTGTAATGCTTGCATTGCAGGGTGAGTCCTGTTGTACGTGTGTTTGCTAACTGATTTGTGCCACGGGTCGCTAGCGACCACAACACTTTTTATACTTTTTCCCGGAACCGCAAGGGCAAAGGTCGTTGCGACCAAACTGCGGGCGCGTTCCATCGACATAGTACCATTGACTGTTTTCCTTTAAGAAACGGGAACGTTCGATGATCGCACTTTCCTGACCGTCTTCCTGAAAACGCGCCACGAAACTCACAAAACCTTCGTTTTCATCGCGTCCGTCAGCCGTTTCATAAACGGTCAAACCCAGCCAGTGCGTGGAGTCAAAACTACGGAAAATGTCGCTTTTAAGCGTTTCGCCGCGCGCCTGGGGGTACCAGCTTGCCACCAGGTAATCGGCATCTTTCATGACATAGGCGCTGTAACGTGACCGCATGAGTTGCGACGGGGTTGGCGCTAGCTGGTCTGCGCGTAGGTATGGCTGGCAACATAAGCTATACTCCTGACCGCTACCACAAGGGCAAAGTTGCGACATGGCATTTCCTTGGTTACAAAAATAGATTCAGGTAGCGTTATGTTAACTGAGCAGTGGCGAGTTCGTCACGAGGCGATAAACCGGGGAAAGTAGACCGAGGCGGAATGAGACAGGTAAAGATCGGCCTGGCACTGGGGTCGGGAGCAGCAAAAGGATGGGCGCATATTGGTGTCATTAATGGGTTAAAACGTGCGGGCATTAAGGTTGATATCGTCGCAGGTTGTTCGGTTGGAGCCCTGGTCGGTGCCGCGTATGCCAGTAATCGCTTGCCAATGATGGAGCGCTGGGTGCGTTCGTTCGGCTATTGGGATGTTCTGCGTCTCATGGATCTCTCCTGGCGTCGGGGCGGTTTATTGCGTGGGGAAAGGGTTTTCAATAACGTTCGTAAAATCATTACGGAAGAAAAAATTGAAGATTGCGCCCTGCGTTTTGGCTCAGTGGCGACCAATTTAAGCACCGGGCGCGAGCTATGGTTTACGGATGGCGATCTCCATCAAGCGGTACGTGCCTCTTGCAGTATGCCTGGGTTGCTGTCGCCTGTGGGGTACAACGGCTACTGGTTAGTTGATGGTGCGGTGGTTAACCCGGTGCCGGTTTCACTGACCCGCGCGCTGGGAGCCGATATTGTTATTGCCGTCGATCTTCAGCACGACGCGCATTTGATGCAGCAAGATTTACTTTCCGTCAATATGACGACGCCGCTGTCTGAGCATCAGGTGCATCCTGATACCTGGCGTGGCCGTTTACGCGAGCAACTCGGCAAAATCACCACCCGACGCGCGAATACCACACCGACGGCCATGGAAATCATGACTACCTCGATTCAGGTGCTGGAAAACCGCTTAAAACGTAACCGTATGGCAGGCGATCCCCCCGATATTCTGCTGCAACCTTTTTGCCCGCAGATTTCCACGCTCGATTTTCACCGTGCCGCTGAGGCGATAAGCGCCGGAAGCCTGGCCGTCGAGAAAAAGATGGATGAGCTGCTTCCGCTGGTCCGTACCCATGAATGAGTACGGTAAAAACTCGCATCTTCAGGCAATTCTGACAGGCGGTGATTGTCATACCATGCCACTATTGATCTATCGCCAGTCAGGGGAGCGCACATGACACAGCCACTCGTTGGAAAACACATTCTTATTGTTGAGGACGAGCCCGTTTTCCGCTCTTTACTGGAGAGTTACCTTTCTTCCTTAGGGGCGAGCATTGAGATTGCCGCCGATGGTATCGATGCCCTGGAAAAAATGACCCGTTTTGTTCCTGACTTGCTGATTTGCGATCTGGCTATGCCGCGCATGAACGGGCTGAAACTGGTAGAGCATTTGCGTAATGAAGGCATCAAAACGCCAATACTGATTATTTCCGCCACTGAGAATATGTCTGATATTGCCAAAGCACTGCGTTTTGGCGTGCAGGATGTATTGCTCAAACCGATTAAAGATCTCGATCGCCTGCGGGAAACGGTTTTCGCCTGTCTTTACCCGAATATGTTTAATTCGCGCGTTGAAGAAGAAGAGCGTTTGTTCCAGGACTGGGATGCGCTGGTCAGTGACCCGCAGGCGGCCTCTAATTTGCTTCAGGAACTCCAACCGCCGGTGCAACAAGTCATGTCGCATTGCCGTGTGAATTACCGCCAGCTAATTACGCTTAATCAGCCCGGTTTAGTGTTGGACATCGCTCCTCTTTCTGAAAATGACCTGGCATTTTACTGCCTGGATGTAACCCGGGCAGGGGATAACGGCGTGTTAGCGGCTTTGTTATTACGCGCGTTATTTAATGGCCTGTTACAGGAACAACTTTCTCAGCAGCATCAGCGCCTGCCTGAATTGGGCAATTTGCTTAAACAGGTGAATCAGTTATTACGTCAGGCCAATCTCACCGGGCAATTTCCATTAATGGTTGGCTATTATCACAGTGAGCTAAAAAACCTCATTTTGGTGTCGGCGGGGCTGAATGCCACTTTAAATACCGGTGAGCATCAAATTCAGGTCAGTAATGGCGTGCCTTTAGGGACTTTGGGCAATACTTATCTCAATCAAATTAGCCAGCGCTGTGAGTCGTGGCAATGCCAGGTTTGGGGCGCTGGCGGGCGATTGCGGCTAATGTTGTCTGCGGAATGAGCATCTGGACGATTGAAAACAATTAGGTTTTCTCCCCTGTGAATGTGGGTGGTAATATCGTATTCAACGCTCTCGTATTTATCTTAAATTACCAACGCAACGGGTAAACAGCCGTAGATTTCATTTTTAAGCTGATATACTCGATGCGTTTTTTAATTGACTTGCAAGTGAAAACTTGAACAGTCCAGGAGATTTTTCAATGGCTGCCATTAATTCTAAAGTAAGAAAAGCAGTAATCCCTGTCGCGGGATTAGGCACGCGTATGTTACCGGCTACCAAGGCTATTCCAAAAGAGATGTTGCCGCTGGTCGATAAACCGTTAATTCAGTATGTCGTCAACGAATGTATCGCTGCGGGCATCACTGAAATTGTGCTGGTGACGCACTCTTCGAAAAACTCCATCGAAAACCACTTCGATACCAGTTTCGAACTGGAAGCGATGCTGGAAAAACGCGTCAAGCGCCAGTTGCTGGAAGAAGTTCAGGCTATTTGCCCTCCGCATGTCACCATCATGCAGGTTCGTCAGGGCCTGGCTAAAGGTTTGGGCCACGCCGTGCTGTGTGCTCATCCGGTTGTTGGCGATGAGCCAGTCGCGGTTATCCTGCCAGATGTTATCCTCGATGAGTTCGAGTCCGATCTTTCCCAGGACAACCTGGCTGAAATGATCAAACGTTTTGATACTACAGGCCACAGCCAGATTATGGTTGAGCCGGTAGAAGATGTTACCGCTTACGGTGTTGTTGACTGTAAAGGCGTTGAATTAAACGAAGGCGACAGCGTGCCGATGGTCGGTATCGTTGAGAAACCTAAAGCTAACGTCGCACCTTCTAATTTGGCGGTTGTTGGCCGTTATGTGCTGACTGCGGATATCTGGCCGCTGCTGTCCAAAACCCCTCCGGGTGCAGGCGATGAAATCCAACTGACTGACTCCATTGCAATGCTGATGGAAAAACAGACTGTTGAAGCCTATCACATGAAAGGCGTGAGCCATGACTGCGGTAACAAACTCGGCTATATGCAGGCGTTTGTTGAATACGGTATTCGTCACAACACTCTTGGTGCAGATTTTAAAGCCTGGTTAGAAGAGACTGTTGGCGCGAAAAAGTAATTCATTTCAACGCAGGATAGAAAGATGAAAGTTACTGTATTTGGTATCGGCTATGTTGGACTTGTTCAGGCAGCAGTGCTTGCAGAAGTCGGTCACGAAGTGATGTGCATAGATGTCGATGCAAAGAAAGTCGAAAATCTGAAAAACGGCGTGATCCCTATTTTTGAGCCTGGCTTAACGCCGCTGGTGAAGAAAAACTATGAAGAGGGCCGTTTGCAGTTCAGCACCGATGCTGAACTGGGCGTTCATCATGGTGAAATGCAATTTATTGCCGTTGGCACGCCGCCGGACGAAGATGGTTCTGCTGACCTGAAATATGTCACAGCCGTTGCGCGTACCATCGCGCAGCATATGACGTCCCATAAAGTTGTGCTCGATAAGTCTACGGTTCCTGTTGGAACGGCGGACAAAGTGCGCAGCGTGATGGAAGAAACGCTGAAAGCGCGTGGCGTGGATATTTCATTCGACGTGGTATCTAACCCTGAATTTCTGAAGGAAGGGGCTGCAGTTTCTGACTGTATGCGTCCTGAACGTATTGTTATCGGCACCGATAACGAGGACGTCGTCGATTTACTGCGTGAGTTGTACGAGCCATTTAACCGCAATCACGATCGCATGATCCTGATGGATATCCGTAGCGCTGAGCTGACCAAATATGCCGCGAACTGTATGCTCGCGACCAAAATCAGCTTTATGAATGAAATCTCTAACCTGGCTGAACGCCTGGGTGCAGATATCGAAAAAGTGCGTATGGGTATCGGGTCTGACTCACGTATCGGCTACAGCTTTATCTATCCTGGCTGCGGCTACGGTGGTTCCTGCTTCCCGAAAGATGTGCAGGCGCTGATTCGCACCGCTCAGCAGATTGGCTATACGCCACGTATTCTGCAGGCGGTAGAAGAGGTAAACCACGACCAGAAGTTAAAACTCCCTGAGTTTATTTCTCGTCACTTTGGTGAAGATTTGAAAGGCAAAACCTTCGCGCTGTGGGGGCTCTCTTTCAAACCCAATACCGACGATATGCGTGAAGCCTCAAGCCGCGTCCTGATGGAAGCGCTGTGGGAACGCGGTGCTCAGGTGCAGGCGTATGACCCGGAAGCAATGGACGAAACCCAGCGCATTTACGGACATCGATCAGATCTGAAACTGATGGGTACTAAAGAAGCTGCATTACAAGACGCGGATGCTCTGGTTATTTGTACGGAGTGGCAAAGTTTCCGCGCACCTGATTTCGATGCAATTAAGAAATCACTGAAGCAACCAGTTATCTTTGACGGCCGTAACCTGTATGATCCTGAGAGACTCAGCAAGCGCGGCTTTGTTTATTATGCAATCGGCCGCGGAGCGTCCATCAATATTGCATAATAAATGAGGGTTGTATGAAATTTCTGGTTACCGGCGCAGCAGGCTTTATTGGATTTCACGTTAGCGAACGTTTGCTGGCAGCCGGTCACCAGGTTATCGGTATCGATAACCTGAACGACTATTATGACGTGAATCTTAAACAGGCACGTCTTGATCTTCTCTCTCCTCATTGCGCATTCCGATTCCAAAAAATTGACCTCGCCGACCGCAACGCGATGGCTGAATTATTTGCTAACGAGAAATTCGATCGTGTGATTCATCTTGCCGCTCAGGCGGGTGTACGTTATTCAATCGATAACCCTCATGCTTATGCGGATTCAAACCTTTCAGGGCATTTAAATGTTCTTGAAGGTTGCCGCCATAATAAAGTAGGGCATCTGCTCTACGCATCTTCAAGCTCTGTATATGGATTGAATCGTAAACTTCCGTTCTCGACCGATGATAGCGTTGACCATCCAATCTCTTTATATGCGGCGACCAAAAAAGCGAACGAGTTGATGTCCCATACCTATTCGCACTTATATGGATTGCCGACAACCGGTCTGCGTTTTTTCACCGTTTATGGCCCTTGGGGTCGCCCGGATATGGCGTTATTTAAATTCACCCGCGCCATTGTCGAAGGCAAAAGTATTGATGTTTACAATCACGGGCAAATGCGTCGAGATTTTACTTATATCGATGATATTGCCGAAGCCATTGTGCGTTTACAGGATGTCATTCCGCAGGTTGATTCCGCCTGGACAGTAGAAGAGGGCACGCCCGCAACCAGCTCTGCGCCTTACCGTGTTTATAACATTGGTAATAGCAGCCCGGTTACGCTGATGGATTATATTACGGCGCTGGAAACGTCATTGGGGAAAGTGGCGCAGAAGAACATGCTGCCAATGCAACCTGGTGACGTTCTGGAGACCAGCGCGGACACGCAGGCTTTATATGATGTTATCGGCTTTAAGCCGCAAACATCAGTGCAGGATGGCGTACAGCGCTTTGTAGACTGGTATAAAGCTTTCTATAAAGTTAGCTAATACTGATTAGCGGAAAGATAAAAAGGAAGCCTGGCTTCCTTTTTTTGTCTCTCTTTTATGGCAACGCACTCTGATAGCGAAACGCATAAAACAAAAATCCCGCCGAAGCGGGATTTAATAAGCAGCACTAAAAGCGAAAATTAGGCAATCAGGAAATCTTCCAGTTTTTTGCCTTGCTCTTCCATTGCTTTTTTGATTACAGCTGGAGTACGGCCCTGGCCAGTCCAGGTTTTGCTTTCGCCGTTTTCGTCGATGTACTGATATTTAGCTGGGCGCGCAGCGCGTTTTGCTTTGCCTGCAGATTTAACAGCAGCCATGCTATTCAGTAATTCATTAGGATCAATGCCGTCAGCGATCAGCATTTCACGGTATTGTTGCAGTTTGCGAGTACGCTCTTCAATTTCTGCAGCAGCAGCATTGTCTTCTTCGCGACGTTCGTTAACAACAACTTCTAATTTTTCCAGCATTTCTTCCAGCGTTTCCAGAGTACATTCTCTAGCTTGTGCACGAAGAGTACGGATGTTGTTCAGAATTTTAAGTGCTTCGCTCATTTTAGTAATCTCAATCTTATATTGATGGTTGGCTTGATGGACTAATAATAGAGGCTTAAATTAAGTTCTGCAATAGGGGGGAATGTAAGGAATTCAAAATTCCATAATATTTTGTCGATTTATAAAAGACCATTATCTTAAATTTTGTCGTGAATGTGGCCTAAACAAAACGTGGATAACTCACTTTTTCTACAACAACCCTGATACTGTCAGGGGTTGTTGTAACACTAAATTGCGACATAACAGCATTAATGGTGAAATATCAACCTTTGGTATTATTGCCTACAACAATCGGTATTCTTAATAGATAATTATTATTAGTGAATCAGGGAGTATCATAGAATAGCAATGAAAACACTGAAAACTCCGTAAGTTAAGGACTACGCGACATGTTTCAAACAACTGAGAATTTGATACATTTTACCTTCGCGACTTATATATCTATCCGGTACACCTTGGATTTTTCTTAACGCTAACAGGTACGATAACTCTGTAACGGCTTATGATATAATCCGTGTTAATAATATTTACATTTTAACTCAGGCTAGCTGACCAATGGCACAACTCTACTTTTACTATTCCGCAATGAACGCGGGTAAATCTACGGCATTACTGCAATCCTCATACAACTATCAAGAGCGCGGAATGCGTACCCTGGTGTATACCGCAGAAATTGACAATCGGTTTGGTTCAGGAAAGGTGAGTTCGCGCATTGGCTTGTCGTCGCCTGCCAGGCTCTTCAATGGTACAACGCAGTTATTCAATGAAATACGTGATGAGCATCAGCGTAATGCGGTGAATTGCGTTTTAGTAGACGAATGCCAATTCCTTACACGCGATCAGGTTCTTGCGTTATCCGATGTTGTGGATGAATTAGATATTCCGGTGCTCTGTTATGGCCTGCGAACTGATTTCCAGGGCGAGCTGTTTGGTGGCAGCCAATATTTATTGGCATGGTCAGATAAGCTGGTGGAATTAAAAACTATCTGTTTCTGCGGTCGCAAAGCCAGCATGGTGCTGCGTCTTGACCATGAAGGTCGTCCTTATAATCAAGGTGAGCAAGTGGTGATTGGCGGAAATGAACGCTACGTGTCGGTTTGCCGGAAGCATTACAAAGAAGCACTGCAGAAAGGCTCTCTGGAAGGCATTTAGAGCGTTTAAAATCCATAACGAAGGGGAAGGGTAGGCTTTCCTCTTAATCGCTGTGTGATGCTTTCTGCTTAGCTTTTCAAACAGCAGATACAAAAAAACCCGCCGAAGCGGGTTTTTTATTAGGCTAAACAATTAAGCGGTTTTCTTCGCTTTCTTGTCAGCTTTTACCGCTGGAGCAACGGTATTCACTGCTACTGCTGCTTCGTTAGCTTCTGAATACTCACGACCGTAGAAGGTATCCATCAGAATCTGTTTCAGTTCAGAGATCAGTGGGTAACGTGGGTTAGCACCGGTACACTGGTCATCGAACGCATCTTCAGACAGTTTATCAACGTGAGCCAGGAAGTCCGCTTCCTGAACGCCAGCTTCGCGGATGGACTTAGGAATACCCAGTTCAGCCTTGATGCTATCAAGCCATGCCAGCAGTTTCTCGATCTTAGCAGCGGTACGGTCACCCGGTGCGCTCAGACCCAGATGGTCTGCGATTTCAGCATAACGACGACGCGCTTGTGGGCGGTCATACTGGCTGAAAGCAGTCTGCTTAGTTGGGTTGTCGTTCGCGTTATAACGAATAACGTTGGAGATCAACAGGGCGTTCGCCAGACCGTGAGGAATGTGGAACTGAGAACCCAGTTTGTGAGCCATTGAGTGACACACACCCAGGAAGGCGTTCGCAAACGCGATACCCGCGATGGTCGCAGCGTTGTGTACACGCTCACGAGCCACTGGGTTTTTAGAACCTTCGTTATAAGACGCTGGCAGGTTTTCTTTCAGCAGTTTCAGCGCTTGCAGAGCCTGACCGTCAGAGAATTCGCTCGCCAGTACAGAAACGTAAGCTTCCAGTGCGTGGGTCACGGCATCCAGACCACCGAAGGCACACAGGGACTTAGGCATATCCATTACCAGGTTGGCATCAACAATCGCCATATCTGGAGTCAGAGCGTAGTCCGCCAGCGGGTATTTCTGGCCAGTGGCGTCGTCGGTAACAACCGCAAATGGCGTTACTTCTGAACCGGTACCGGAAGTTGTGGTGACCGCGATCATTTTCGCTTTCACGCCCATTTTCGGGAACTTGTAGATACGTTTACGGATATCCATAAAGCGCAGCGCCAGTTCTTCGAAGTGGGTTTCTGGGTGTTCGTACATAACCCACATGATCTTCGCAGCATCCATTGGGGAGCCGCCGCCCAGCGCGATAATCACGTCTGGTTTGAAGGAGTTTGCCAGCTCTGCGCCTTTACGTACTACGGACAGAGTAGGGTCAGCTTCAACTTCGAAGAATACTTCGGTTTCAACGCCAGCCGCTTTCAGAACAGAAGTGATCTGGTCTGCATAGCCGTTATTGAACAGGAAACGGTCGGTAACGATCATCGCACGTTTGTGACCATCAGTAATCACTTCGTCCAGCGCGATTGGCAGGGAGCCACGGCGGAAGTAGATAGATTTCGGAAGTTTATGCCACAACATGTTCTCAGCTCGCTTAGCAACGGTTTTCTTGTTGATCAGGTGCTTAGGACCCACGTTTTCAGAGATGGAGTTACCACCCCATGAACCACAACCCAGAGTCAGGGAAGGCGCGAGTTTGAAGTTGTACAGGTCACCGATACCACCCTGAGAAGCCGGGGTGTTGATCAGGATACGTGCAGTTTTCATTTTATCGCCGAAGTGCTTAACGCGCTCTGGCTGGTTGTCCTGGTCGGTGTACAGGCAAGAGGTATGACCGATACCGCCCATCTCAACCAGTTTCTCAGCTTTTACAACAGCGTCTTCGAAGCTCTTAGCACGGTACATAGCCAGAGTTGGAGACAGTTTTTCGTGAGCGAATGGCTCAGAATCGTCAACAACGCTAACTTCACCAATCAGAATCTTGGTATCAGACGGTACTGTGAAGCCTGCCAGTTCAGCAATTTTAGTTGCTGGCTGACCAACGATAGCGGCGTTCAGTGCGCCATTTTTCAGAATGATATTCTGAACGGCTTTCAGTTCTTCGCCCTGCAGCATGTAGCCGCCGTGAGAAGCGAAACGCGCACGTACTGCATCATAGGCAGAATCAACAACGATGACGGACTGTTCAGAAGCACAGATTACGCCGTTATCGAAGGTTTTAGACATCAGAATAGAAGCAACAACACGTTTGATGTCGGCAGTTTCGTCAACAACAACAGGGGTGTTACCTGCGCCTACGCCGATGGCTGGTTTACCGGAGCTATACGCGGCTTTAACCATGCCTGGACCACCGGTTGCCAGAATCATATTGATATCTGGGTGGTGCATCAGTGCGTTAGACAGTTCAACAGAAGGCTGGTCAATCCAACCGATCAGATCTTTAGGTGCACCCGCAGCGATGGCAGCTTGCAGAACGATGTCTGCGGCTTTGTTGGTCGCATCTTTTGCACGTGGGTGTGGAGAGAAGATGATTGCGTTACGCGTCTTCAGGCTGATCAGAGATTTAAAGATAGCCGTTGAAGTCGGGTTAGTGGTTGGTACGATACCGCAGATGATACCGATAGGCTCAGCGATAGTGATAGTACCGAAAGTGTCGTCTTGAGACAGGACACCACAGGTCTTTTCATCTTTATAGGCGTTGTAGATATATTCGGAAGCAAAGTGGTTTTTGATCACTTTATCTTCGACGATACCCATGCCAGATTCGGCAACGGCCAGTTTCGCTAGAGGGATTCGAGCATCAGCAGCAGCCAGAGCGGCGGCGCGGAAGATTTTATCAACTTGCTCTTGAGTAAAGTTGGCATATTCACGCTGGGCTTTCTTGACGCGCTCTACAAGGGCGTTAAGTTCAGCGACATTAGTTACAGCCATAATGCTCTCCTGATAATGTTAAACTCTTTTAGTAAATGAGCTGCTCGAGACGAGAGTATAGTCAGCGGGCAACAGCTTGCGTAAAAGACGGGCCACGACTATCCAAAAACTTCCCAAAACATCTTGCTGATTTACTAAAAGAGCCTTATCTAAAAAACCTATTCATACTCAGAATGAGTAGCTCTTCAGGTGCATCCAAGAGTACTCACTTCTGGGTAGGTTTTTTGTGATGTAAATCACATTATTCTAAGGCTGACACCATTCAGCATGATGGAATCAGGTTACTGATAAGTCTTTAAATTTTTTGTCACAGCAATAGCAAAACAAATTACCATATTTTCAACAAGTGAGTAACAATATCGATTAATATCGCAATTGCGTATAAAAGTAGTTATCTATGCTGCGAAAGGGCATAGCGCCAGCAGTGGTTTTCCATTACATTACCGCGGCCTTTGCTACGTTTATTTGCGGAGTTTTTAGTGGCTCAATCTTTGTTTGATTTGCCTACCTATTTTAAGTTCTTTATTGGCTTGTTCGCGCTGGTAAACCCAGTCGGGATCATTCCTGTTTTTATCAGTATGACCAGCTACCAAACGGCGGTGGCGAGGAATAAAACCAACCTGACTGCAAACTTGTCGGTGGCGATTATTCTATGGACCTCGTTGTTCCTCGGTGACGGTATTCTGCAATTATTTGGCATATCAATTGATTCTTTCCGCATCGCAGGCGGCATCCTGGTGGTGACTATTGCCATGTCGATGATCAGCGGTAAGCTGGGGGAAGATAAACAGAACAAACAAGAAAAATCAGAGAGTGCTATCCGAGAAAGTGTGGGCGTCGTTCCTCTCGCTCTACCATTAATGGCAGGGCCGGGCGCAATCAGTTCAACTATCGTGTGGGGCACCCGGTACCATAGCTGGAATTATTTGGTTGGTTTTTCGATAGCTATTGCGCTGTTTGCATTTTGCTGTTGGCTGGTGTTCCGTCTTGCTCCATGGTTGGTTCGTCTGCTTGGGCAAACGGGAATCAACGTTATTACCCGTATCATGGGCCTGTTATTGATGGCGTTGGGTATCGAATTTATTGTGACTGGCTTAAAAACGATCTTCCCAGGATTATTAAGTTAGTTCTGCTGAAACTTTCATATGAAAAAGCAGATTAAATGTTCTGCTTTTTTACTGTTATTTTCCCTCCAACGTGATTGTTTTACGAACATTTTGTTCTGTTCATAAAAAAATCTTTCATAAGAAAATGCTTTGGAAACCGCATATTAGCGGCTATACCCCCATGCATCTGTACATAAAACTCACAATTGCTAAGTTATTTAACTCACACTACACAATGATGCTTGCTGCGGCTTTATTGAGATGATATTAGTTAATCAAGCTATATTGCAGATGAATGTGCTAAAAAATAATCAATTGTTAATTTTATGTGAATCACAGTATCCTGCTGTGATGTGACAAGATGAACAACCTAGGACTTGCTAGTTTCTCTTTTATTTTTAACGGGTTAAACCGATAAATAGCACTGATTTTCTTTCTCGCCTAAGAGTGGTTAGCAAAGATTAAAGAGAAATGGTTAACAAATTTGCAAATTGTATTGGCGGGGATCAGAGGCTTTTGATACTTTCCGGACAACACAATTATCTGATAAACGTTTCATTTACAGATGACTCATTAAATCAACCTGAGAACAGGGTAGGTTGATTAAGAATCGACGGAGCAGGGTGCCAAAAAGAGCATCCCCCAAATAAAGTCGGTGATAGCAAGTAAGACAGAAGTAAATCCTGGCAGTCGCATAACGCTCTTGCATTGTTAAGGAACCCCAAGGGGAAGAGGCTGGCTTTCGGGTCGGTAATTATAATGAGTGGAGTATCAACACAATGTCCATCATCACAAAAAAAAGTCTGGTAGCAGCAAGCATTTTAACCGCGCTAATTGCTGGAAACGTTGCCATGGCGGCCGAAGTTCCTGCAGGTGTTCAACTGGCTGAGAAGCAAACGCTGGTTCGTAATAACGGTTCAGAAGTTCAGTCTCTGGACCCGCACAAAATTGAAGGTGTTCCGGAATCCAACGTTAACCGCGACCTGTTTGAAGGCCTGCTGGTGACCGATCTGCAAGGCCATCCATCGGCGGGCGTTGCCGAAAAATGGGATAACAAAGACTTTAAAGTCTGGACATTCCATTTACGTAAAGACGCGAAGTGGTCCAACGGCGAGCCGGTTACCGCGCAAGATTTCGTCTATAGCTGGCAGCGTCTGGCTGATCCAAATACCGCTTCCCCGTATGAAAGCTATCTGCAATATGGCCACATCGCGAATATCGATGACATTATTGCCGGTAAGAAAAAGCCTTCCGAGCTGGGTGTAAAAGCGATTGATGACCACACTCTGGAAGTTACGCTGACCGAACCGGTTCCTTATTTCTATAAACTGCTTGTTCACTCTTCCATGTCACCGGTACCAAAAGCGGTGGTTGAGAAATTTGGTGATAAGTGGACTCAGCCTGCAAATATCGTTTCTAACGGTGCCTATAAGCTGAAAAATTGGGTCGTTAACGAACGTATTGTGCTCGAGCGTAATACTAATTACTGGAATAATGGCAAAACCATTATTAATGAAGTGACCTATCTGCCAATCTCTTCTGAAGTGACGGATGTTAACCGTTACCGCAGCGGTGAAATCGACATGACGTATAACAACATGCCGATTGAATTGTTCCAGAAGCTGAAAAAAGAGATCCCACAAGAAGTTCACGTTGATCCGTATCTGTGTACTTACTATTACGAAATCAACAATCAGAAAGCGCCATTCAACGATCCACGCGTACGTGCCGCTCTGAAGCTGGGCCTGGATCGTGACATCATCGTCAACAAAGTGAAAAACCAGGGCGACCTGCCGGCTTACGGCTATACCCCTCCTTATACTGACGGTGCAAAACTGACTAAACCTGAATGGTTTGGCTGGACGCAAGAAAAACGTAACGAAGAAGCTAAGAAATTGCTGGCAGAAGCGGGCTACACCAAAGACAAGCCGCTGACCTTCGACCTGCTGTACAACACCTCTGATCTGCATAAGAAACTGGCGATTGCGGTTTCTTCTATCTGGCAGAAAAACCTGGGTGTGAACGTGAAGCTGGAAAACCAGGAGTGGAAAACCTTCCTCGATACCCGCCATCAAGGAAACTTTGATGTTGCGCGTGCGGGCTGGTGTGCGGACTACAACGAACCGACCTCCTTCCTGAACACTATGCTGTCCAACAGCTCAAACAACACTTCTCATTATAAGAGCGAAGCGTTCGATAAAATCATCGCTGATACGCTGAAAGTGTCGGATGAAGCTCAGCGCAGCGCGTTGTATGACAAAGCCGAACAACAGCTTGATAAAGACTCCGTGATTGTTCCGGTTTATTACTATGTGAATGCCCGTCTGGTTAAACCATGGGTAGGTGGCTACACCGGTAAAGACCCAATGGATAACGTGTACGTGAGAGACCTGTACATCATCAAACATTAATGGCAATTCGTGGGGTAGGGTTAACCTTACCCCATCGTGTCTTATTTAATCGCACACATAGGCACAAGCCAGAAGGTACGGGCAATGTTGAAATTTATTCTACGTCGTTGTCTGGAAGCAATTCCGACACTCTTTATTCTAATAACGATTTCATTCTTTATGATGCGTTTGGCACCGGGCAGTCCTTTTACCGGTGAACGTGCGCTTCCGCCAGAAGTTATGGCGAATATTGAAGCGAAGTATCATTTAAACGACCCCATCTCCACGCAATATTTCAGTTACCTGAAACAACTTGCCCACGGCGATTTTGGTCCGTCATTTAAATATAAAGATTATTCAGTAAACGATCTGGTGGCCTCAAGCTTCCCTGTCTCCGCTAAATTAGGCGCAGCAGCATTTATTTTTGCTGTGGTGCTGGGTGTTTTAGCTGGGGTTATTGCCGCGCTGAATCAAAATACCAAATGGGATTATGCCGTAATGGGGATAGCCATGACCGGGGTCGTTATCCCCAGTTTCGTGGTCGCGCCGTTACTCGTTTTGATATTTGCTATCACGCTTAAATGGTTACCCGGCGGCGGGTGGAACGGCGGTGCACCGCAATACATGATTTTGCCGATGGTGGCACTTTCATTGGCGTATATCGCCAGTATTGCGCGTATTACCCGTGGCTCTATGATTGAAGTTCTGCACTCAAACTTCATCCGTACCGCCCGCGCCAAAGGTCTGCCGATGCGTCGCATTATTTTGCGCCACGCGCTGAAACCTGCGCTGTTACCGGTTCTCTCTTATCTGGGCCCGGCGTTCGTCGGTATCATTACCGGTTCAATGGTTATTGAAACCATTTATGGATTACCAGGAATTGGTCAACTGTTTGTTAACGGTGCACTGAACCGTGACTACTCTCTGGTGCTGAGTCTGACTATTCTGGTTGGCGCTCTGACTATCCTTTTCAATGCGATTGTTGATGTGTTGTACGCCGTCATCGATCCGAAAATCCGTTACTGATACTGGAGCTCGCTATGATGTTGAGTAGTAAGAAAAACAGCGAGGCGCTGGAAAACTTCAGTGAAAAACTGGAAGTAGAAGGCCGTAGCCTCTGGCAGGATGCGCGTCGCCGTTTTATGCATAACCGTGCCGCGGTTGCCAGCCTGTTGGTTCTGGCGCTTATCGCACTGTTTGTCACCTTCGCCCCTATGCTGTCGCAGTTCAGTTATTTTGACACCGACTGGGGAATGATGTCGGCGGCACCGGATATGGAATCCGGTCACTACTTTGGCACGGACTCCTCTGGCCGCGACCTGCTGGTTCGTGTGGCTATCGGGGGCCGTATCTCATTGATGGTCGGCGTTGCGGCGGCCTTAGTTGCTGTTATCGTTGGCACATTATACGGATCCCTTGCGGGCTATCTGGGTGGCAAAACCGACTCCGTGATGATGCGTTTGCTGGAAATCCTCAACTCCTTCCCGTTTATGTTCTTCGTTATTTTGCTGGTGACCTTCTTTGGGCAAAACATCCTGCTGATTTTTGTCGCCATCGGGATGGTTTCCTGGCTGGATATGGCGCGTATCGTGCGCGGTCAAACGTTGAGCCTGAAACGTAAAGAGTTCATCGAAGCCGCTCAGGTTGGTGGGGTCTCTACCGCCAATATTGTGGTTCGTCACATTGTGCCAAACGTACTGGGCGTGGTGGTGGTTTACGCTTCGCTGCTGGTGCCAAGCATGATTCTGTTCGAATCCTTCCTGAGCTTCCTCGGCCTGGGTACGCAAGAGCCGTTGAGCAGCTGGGGGGCATTACTAAGCGATGGCGCGAACTCCATGGAAGTTTCACCGTGGCTGCTGATGTTCCCGGCAGGCTTCCTGGTCATCACCTTGTTCTGTTTCAACTTTATCGGCGATGGCTTGCGTGATGCCCTCGACCCGAAAGATCGTTAAGGAGTGCCGCGATGAGCACAATTGAAAATCCTGCGGTGGTTACTCCACTGAGCCAGACTTCTACGTTGTTAGACGTAAAAGATCTGCGCGTCACCTTCGGTACGCCAGACGGTGATGTTACTGCGGTCAACGATCTGAATTTCAGCCTGCGAGCCGGTGAAACACTGGGCATCGTGGGTGAGTCCGGCTCCGGTAAATCGCAAACCGCGTTTGCTCTGATGGGCCTGCTGGCGGCCAATGGCCGTATCGGTGGCTCGGCTAAATTCAACGGCAAAGAAATTCTTAACCTGCCGGAGAACCAGCTAAACCGCCTGCGTGCGGAACAAATCTCAATGATTTTCCAGGATCCAATGACCTCCCTGAACCCGTACATGCGTGTCGGGGAGCAGTTGATGGAAGTGCTGATGCTGCACAAAAAATTGGGCAAAGCGGAAGCGTTTGAAGAGTCTGTTCGCATGCTTGATGCGGTTAAAATGCCCGAAGCACGCAAGCGGATGCGCATGTACCCGCATGAGTTTTCCGGCGGTATGCGCCAGCGCGTGATGATTGCCATGGCACTGCTTTGTCGTCCGAAACTGCTGATTGCCGATGAGCCGACCACTGCGCTGGACGTAACCGTTCAGGCGCAAATCATGACGCTGCTAAACGAGCTTAAACGTGAGTTTAATACCGCCATTATCATGATCACCCACGATCTGGGCGTTGTTGCGGGGATCTGCGACAAAGTCCTGGTGATGTACGCCGGGCGCACTATGGAATATGGTCAGGCTCGGGATGTGTTTTATAACCCGGTGCACCCGTATTCAATCGGCCTGCTTAACGCGGTTCCGCGTCTTGATGCGGAAGGCGAATCCCTGCTAACAATTCCAGGTAACCCGCCAAACCTGCTGCGCTTGCCTAAGGGGTGTCCTTTCCAGCCGCGCTGTCCGCACGCGATGGAAATCTGCAATACGGCACCGCCGCTGGAACGATTTGGTGAAGGCCGCCTGCGCGCCTGCTTTAAGCCAGTGGAGGAGTTGGTATGAACGCCGTAACAGAAGAGAAAAAAGTTCTCTTAGAAATTGCCGACCTCAAAGTGCACTTTGATATCAAAGACGGCAAACAGTGGTTCTGGCAGCCGTCCAAAACCCTGAAAGCGGTTGATGGAGTCACGCTGCGCTTATATGAAGGCGAAACGCTGGGTGTTGTCGGGGAATCTGGCTGCGGAAAATCGACGTTTGCTCGTGCCATCATCGGCCTGGTAAAAGCGACCGAAGGCCGCGTGGCGTGGTTGGGGAAAGATTTGCTGGGCATGAATCAGGAAGAGTGGCGCAACGTGCGCAGCGATATCCAGATGATTTTCCAGGACCCGCTGGCGTCATTAAACCCGCGTATGAACATCGGCGATATTATCGCGGAGCCGCTGCGCACTTATCATCCGAAAATGCCGCGTCAGGAAGTTCGTGATCGCGTAAAAGCGATGATGATGAAAGTTGGCCTGCTGCCGAACCTTATCAACCGTTATCCTCACGAGTTCTCAGGCGGCCAATGCCAGCGTATCGGAATTGCCCGCGCGTTAATCCTTGAGCCAAAACTGATTATTTGTGATGAGCCCGTTTCAGCGCTGGATGTTTCAATCCAGGCTCAGGTGGTCAACCTGCTGCAAAAACTGCAACGTGAAATGGGGCTTTCGCTGATTTTCATCGCGCACGATCTTGCCGTGGTGAAACACATTTCCGATCGTGTTCTGGTGATGTATCTGGGCCATGCGGTTGAATTGGGCACCTATGACGAGGTGTACCACAACCCGCTGCACCCTTACACCAAAGCATTGATGTCGGCGGTGCCAATTCCCGACCCGGATCTGGAAAAGAACAAAGTTATTCAGCTTCTGGAAGGGGAATTACCCTCGCCGATTAACCCGCCGTCAGGCTGCGTATTCCGTACGCGCTGCCCGATTGCCGGGCCGGAATGTGCGAAAACACGTCCGGTACTGGAGGGCAGTTTCCGGCATGCCGTTTCCTGTCTCAAGGTAGACCCGCTATAATCGCGAAGGGCTGGCATGATGCCAGCCCTTTTTTACAGGCGAGGCACCAGTGAAAGGGAAACATTACCACTTACGACAATCGCTCTATCACGTTTTATTCGACCAACGTACCCGCTCTGGGCGCCGCTCTGAGGTGTTATGGGGCTTGCTGGCGTTGCTCAGCGTCATCACTGTATTTATCGAATCCAGTATCGGGAGCCAGGTTACCTTCACGCCCACGCAGTGGCGCTTGTTTATCGCCATCGAAATTGGCTTTACCCTGGTTTTCACCGTCGAATATCTGTTGCGCGTGCTGACCTGGCCTCAGCCGGTGCGCTATGTCTTCAGCTTCTGGGGTTTTATTGATCTGGCAACGATTTTGCCGCTCTATGTTTTGTGGCTATGGCCAGAACTTGCCATTCACTACTTCTTTGCCTGGCGAGCGATGCGCGCCATTCGGGTATTACGCATTCTGAAGTTGCTACGTTTAATGCCCGCGCTGAACAGTTTATGGCGAGCCGTGGTGAATGCGCGTCATCAACTGATCCTCTTCTATGCGTTTATCGCCATTGTTTTAGTGACGGCTGGCGCAATGATGTACGGCATTGAAGGTGCGGTGAATGGTTTCACAAGCCTTGGGGTGAGTGTTTATTGGGCGGTGGTGACGGTTGCAACGGTCGGTTACGGCGATATTACCCCGCACACGCCGTTAGGGCGGCTGGTTGCTTCGCTGTTAATCCTGATTGGCTACTCGGTTATCGCCATTCCAACCGGGATTTTAACCGCGCAGATGACGGCGGAATTACAGCGTAAACGGCTGGAGCGAAAATGCCCGCATTGCCATCAGCAGGACCACGAACCTAACGCGCATTTTTGTAAGTCGTGCGGGGCCAAACTACCGGGGATCGGTGAGAAGTAGCGCGGCGTAAACCGCGCGGTAATGCTTATTCGCGCCAGAGGATATGGCAGAGCTTGTGATCTTTTTCGCGGCATAACAGTACGCGAGCAAAGATGTCATTGATTTCACCGCCGTCGGTATCGGCAAGGCCAATAACCACTTCTGCGAAGAAGTCAGGGTTCAGGTCGAAATCCACATGCTCCTGCCAGTCTTCAGCCGGGTCAAACAGCTCGGCGCCGCCACGTTCTTCAAATTGCAGGTTAAACAAAATCACATCTGCCGGATCGAGATTATCGACCGCCAGCTCCAGAAAAATGTCATAAGCCTGCTCGAGAGTTTCATCTTCTGTCAGGCGGTTATTCAGATCCATTTCCATGTCTATTTCCACTTATCGAGTGCTAATGCGCCACGTTTTACAGCAACGGGCTAAAGAAGTAAAACAGTCGCTCGACCACACGCTGCCAGAGTGGACGTTTTACCCACAAACGCAGGTCAACCAGCCGTGAACGGGAGATATAATCGTCTTGTACCGCGGCGAGATCGCTGGCAAAACCGGAATCATCAATAACCAGGGTTATCTCAAAATTGAGCCACAGGCTGCGCATATCCAGGTTCACGGTCCCGACCAGGCTAAGCTGCCCGTCAACCAGTACGCTCTTGGTATGCAAAAGCCCGCCTTCGAACTGATAAATCTTCACCCCAGCCGCCAGCAGTTCGGTGAAGAATGCGCGACTTGCCCAGCCCACCAGAAGCGAATCATTCTTGCGCGGAATAATAATACTCACGTCAACGCCACGTTGCGCGGCGGTACAAATCGCATGAAGCAAATCATCACTAGGCACGAAGTAGGGCGTGGTCATAATCAAATATTCACGGGCGGCGTAAACGGAGGTCAGCAGCGCCTGGTGAATGAGATCTTCCGGGAAACCGGGGCCGGATGCAATCGTGTGAATGGTGTGCCCGGTGGCTTCTTCAAACGGCATGATATTCGCGTCAGGCGCGGGGGGTAAAATGCGTTTACCGGTTTCTATTTCCCAGTCACAGGAATAAACAATCCCCATTGCGGTGGCAACCGGGCCTTCCATACGCGCCATTAAATCGACCCACTGCCCAACGCCTGCATCCTGTTTAAAGAAACGCGGATCGACAAGATTCATACTGCCGGTATACGCGATGTAATTATCGATCATCACCATTTTGCGGTGCTGGCGTAAATCCATGCGACGCAGGAACACACGCATCAAATTAACTTTGAGCGCTTCAACCACTTCTACGCCAGCATTGCGCATCATGTTGGCCCACGGGCTGCGGAAGAACGCGACGCTCCCCGCAGAATCCAGCATTAATCGGCAGTGGATTCCCCGACGCGCTGCGGCCATTAGCGATTCCGCAACCTGATCGGCAAGCCCGCCGGGCTGCCAGATGTAAAACACCATCTCGATGTTGTGGCGCGCCAGTTGAATATCACGAATCAAAGCGTGCATCGTTTCATCGGACGTGGTGAGCAACTGCAACTGATTGCCTTTAACACCGCCAATCCCCTGGCGGCGCTCGCATAGCTGGAAGAGAGACGTTGCCACTTCGCTATTTTCTTCGGCAAAAATATGTTTACAGCTTTTAAGATCGTTGAGCCATTTCGCGGTGGAAGGCCACATAGCGCGAGCACGCTCCGCGCGGCGCTTCCCCAAATGCAGTTCGCCGAACGAAAGATAGGCGATGATGCCCACCAAAGGGAGAATATAGATAATCAGAAGCCATGCCATGGCTGACGGAACTGCGCGACGTTTCATTAATATTCGTAACGTCACGCCGGCTATTACTAGCCAGTAACCTAAAATTATCAGCCAGCTCACGACTGTATAGAAGGTTGTCATAGTTCAAAAATCCTTTAGAAACCGTATGCTTTTGAGTTTACGCACAACTGCCAGAGGTTGACACTAAAACTAATCGTAAAACGACTGGTCTGGCGGTAAGAAGGCTCTATAATGGCGCGTCTTACATGCAATCCGAGTCGTAAAAATGAGGCGTAGTAGAACTGAGGTCGGGCGGTGGCGTATGCTTCGTCAGACACAACGGCGCAGATCGCGTTGGCTGGAAGGTCAGTCACGCCGCAACATGCGTATTCACGCCATCAGAAAGTGCCTGGCAAACCGCCAACGTAATTGCTTGCTGTTTGCTATTCACGATCAATGGGCGTCGTAATGATAGGGCACCGCTTGCGGTGCCCATTATTGTTTTTAAATACAGAGTTTACTGCCGCTTTTAAAGAGGTATATGATATGCAACATCAACTCCTGCACCACTGGCTTTCCTGAACGGTGGTCGCGAAAGACAGTACAAGGTCGTAAAATGCAACGCATTCATATACCGCAAAACTACATTCATACTCGCACCACCCCCTTCTGGACAAAAGAAACCGCTCCCGCTTCAATCTGGCAACGTCATCTGGATGCAGGCACGCGTCAGGGCGTTTACCCACGCCTGTGTGTAATGCAGGGAACAATTCGTTACTACGGTTATGCCGATGAAACCAGCCCTGAGCCTGTAGAAACCCTCACCATTGAGGCGGGGCAGTTTGGCGTATTCCCACCTGAAAAATGGCACAGAATTGAAGCGTTGTCTGACGACACGATTTTCAATGTGGACTTTTATGTTGATCCTCAAATTCTTTTAGAAGATTAAGGCAGACGGAAAAATGACAGCTGAAAATAAAGGATATTCAATCGCCCTGACTCAATGTGAAAGCAAACAGACGGCAGAAGTGATTCACCTGAAACCGATGGCTTTATATATTCCTGATAACGCTGTTGGCGTAATAAAGAGATTAGTCAATGAGCTTGCTGATGCGCAAACCAACAGCAAAGGTTTTACGCTGACGGTAACCAATAAAAATAATGGCGTGTCGGTGGATAAGCACTTTTCAAGCCTCTCAGAGCTGGAAGACCCGATGGTTTCGGCTGATGCGCTAAAAGACCTGATTAATATCATCCGTGGTTATGATACTGATGAAGATAACAATGTTTGTGGCTGGTAAGGTCTTACAAGCCTGATTGTGTAAAAAAATCCCGCATTTTGTGAATGCGGGATTTTTTTATTTATCGAATCAAAATACTTTTTTGTATGGCTTGATCGCCACCTGCTTATAAACGCCTGCTGCAATATAAGGATCGGCTTCAGCCCACGCCTGAGCCTCTTCCAGTGAGTTAAACTCTGCAATCACCGTTGAGCCGGTAAAACCCGCCACCCCCGGATCGTTACTGTCTACCGCAGGCATTGGGCCCGCCGTTAACAGACGGCCTTCGTCGCGCAAAAGCTGTAAACGTGCCAGGTGAGCAGGGCGCACTGCCTGCCGCTTTTCGAGAGAGTCGGCATTATCTTCCGCATAAATGACATACAGCACGTGCAGCACTCCTTATTGATATGAGGTATGTAAAATACGGTAAGTGAATGGAGCTAAGACTGCAATTGAAAGATAAACAAGATGTTAAATCAACGAGGTGAATGAGGGAAAATCCAGCGCACTGGAGGAAAAAAAGCGACTTTATACGATGCGTTGTTGAATATGATTGCTATTTGCATTTAAAATTGACGCCTGTTTAAGAGACCTAAGCCATTATGACGTCAATGACCCTTGATTTACCTCGCCGCTTCCCGTGGTCGACAGCACTCTCTGTCGTGCTGCATGGTGCTGTAGTTGCGGGGGTGCTCTATACCTCGGTACATCATCAGGTTGTTGAGTTGCCAGCCCCGGCACAGCCTATCAGCGTGACGATGGTAACGCCGGCTGAGCTTGAGCCACCGCAGCCAGAAGTTGTGCAACCACCGCCTGAACCCGTTGCGGAACCTGAGCCTGAACCGATTCCCGAGCCGCCGAAAGAAGCGCCGGTTGTCATTCACAAGCCAGAGCCGAAACCTAAGCCAAAACCGAAGCCGGTGAAAAAGGTGGAGCAGCCTAAGCGGGAAGTTAAACCCGTTGAGACGCGTCCTGCCGCTCCCGTAGCAAACACGGCACCTGTGCGTCCGACTCCCGTTGCTAAAACTGCACCGGTGGCCTCAGCCGCGCCTGTTGCTACCGGGCCGCGCGCGCTTAACCGTAACTCGCCGCAGTATCCAGCCCGTGCGCATGCGTTACGCATTGAAGGCAAGGTTCGTGTGAAGTTTGACGTAGATGCAAACGGTAGCGTGAGCAACGTGACGGTGCTTTCCGCCCAACCGGCAAATATGTTTGAGCGTGAAGTGAAGTTGGCGATGAAAAAATGGCGTTACGAAAGCGGTAAACCTGGCCAGGGTTTGATTGTCAACGTTGTGTTCAAGCTCAACGGCGGCGCAACCATGGAGTAATCAGACTCCTTGCTACAATAAAAAAACGGAACCCCATCGGTTCCGTTTTTTGTTGGCGACTGAAATGCCTACATAAACGTGTAACTCAAATTCACACCCACGCCGTAGTTGCGTCCTGGCGCGGGTTCAAAGTAGCGGCCATTGCCTTCGTTCACGATAACGGACCCCACATACTCGCGGTCGAATAAATTGTCCACGCGCCCCCAAACATCCAGCATCCAGCGTTCCTCAATTCGCAGTTTGTAGCCGCTGTTCAGCGAGGCGACCGTGTAGGACGGAGCCTGAGCGGTATTCTCATCGTTGGCTTGAATATCACTCATATAACGTACATCCGCGCCCGCATAAAAACCTTCCGGGGGAGCATACTCAAGTGCGGCATAACCCATATTTCGCGCGATGCCTGGAATGCGATTGCCTTCGCAATTCTCATCCCCGCAGGCGTTACTGCGATAAGTGGCGTCCAGATACGTCCAGGCCATTTTTACCCGCCAGTCGTAACCCAACTGACTATCCGCTGAAAGCTCTACACCCCGTCGACGGGTTTCTCCGGCGTTTTTATATGTAGTGCGCCCGCCGCTGCTTTGGTCGGCGACAATCTCATCGTCGGTATCGGTCTGGAACAGCGCTGCGGTAAATAAGCTATTGCCGACGCGCGTTTTGCTCCCGATTTCGACGGTATCGCTGGTGGACGGTTTTAAGCCGAAATTCAGGCCGGACTGGCCGTTATCCCGGTATGAAAGCTCGTTGATAGTCGGCGTTTCAAAGCCTCGCCCAGCAGAGGCATAAACATTCCATGCATCATTTATTGCGTATTTCAGCGCTGCCGCAGGCAACCATTTATGGTAGCTCGCCTCACCGCTGTCATCGCCGTTTGCCGGCGTGATGTACTCATCGTTGGAGTCAAAATAGACCGAGCTAAAACGCACGCCTGCATCAAGACTGAGTTTATCGGTGAACTGCCACGCCGTTTGCAGATAGGGATCGACGTTCCACATCAGGTTACGTTCGTCACGACGCAGAGAGCCTTTCTCTCCCAGGACGTTTGTTCCGTTCTCCACAACAAAGTTTTCAAAACCTTTGCGTTTTTCCGACATCGTTTCGTAATCAAGCCCAGTGGTAAATGTCACGGGTACCGCAAGCAAATTGCCACGGTGCGTCCAGCGCGAATCGATCCCCTGATAGTGGCGAGTTAGTTCGATAACCCCGCCCGGATGCGTGGGGTTTAACTGTGGAGCTACGGGAATTGACTGGTACTGAGTGGTTTCACGCACGCCCGCATAGGTCATAACACTAAGATCGTCGTTGGCCGTTAACTGGCGCTCGTAGCGCAGACCAGCCTGAGTCTGTTTGGTGGTTTTACGCGTGTTGTATTGATTGGCGCGCGGGGCCTGAGTGGGATTATCGCGCCACTCCTGCTCGGTTAAACCGCCGGGATCGTTGGCATCAATATCAACGCTATTAAGCAGCAGAGTTAACTTACTCGCCTCGTTAAGGCGTACGCCGAGTTTTGCATTGCCGAGGTTTTTTTGTGCGCTGCTATGTTCCCGATAACCATGCGTAGTAAAGCGAGAAGCGGAAATGGCGTAATCGACATCGCCCGCCTGCGTGCCGTCACCGGTTGCTCCTGTCGCTTTAACGCTGTTGCGCCAGCTTCCGAAACTGCCGTAATAACTGCTGGCTTCAAACGTTGGCGGCTGCATGCCGGTTGTTGTGCTGACGTTCACCACGCCGCCTGATGCGTTGCCATATAAAGCAGAGAAAGGGCCGCGTAAAACTTCCACGCTTTCAACACTGTTCAAATCGATATTGGAGGTTTGGCCCTGGCCGTCGGGCATGGTGGCGGGAATCCCGTCCACATACATGCGCACACCACGCACACCGTAAGTTGAACGTGACCCAAATCCACGAACCGAAAGCTGTAAATCTTGTGCATAGTTCTGGCGATTCTGGACTTGCAGCCCCGGCACGCTGCTCAGGCTTTCGGAAAGATTCACCCGCGGTGCGGCCTGGCGCATCTCGTCGCCGTTAAGAACACTGACGGCAGCGGGAGTATCCAGCTCAGAGATGGTACCGGGCGTTGCGGTGACAACCATCGTCTCTTCCGCCGCGAGAAGGGGAAGGGCGAATGACGAGAGAGCCGGCGCTAAAAGAAGCGGAAGGGTGAGTTTTCCATTTTGCACAATTTTCATCAGACATTTTCACTGGTAGGCGCATTTTACGTTCCGGACGAACCATCTGGAACATTCAAGTGTGTATGTTAATACTTGTGATGAATGTTTGAAAAGTGTTAAAAATGCTACTAAAGCGTAAGAAGGGCAGAAAGATTGCTTTCTGCCCTTAATGTTGTCCAGAACTTAATGTTAACGTCGGGTGGCGCTGCGCTTACCCAACCTACAAAATACGTTGTTGCATGGATGGTGTGACGCTTTCGTCATTCCTCACCGCATATCAATAACAGCGAATAACTTACGGCTGAGCGTCATCAACTCGATGTGCAAGTTCATGCACGCGTTTGCGTGTGCCAAACCAGCCCAGAACGAGAATAACGGCAATCAGCGGGATGGAAGCAATGGTATACGTCCCATTTGGATAATCGAACGCCATCAAAACCAGCACGCTTAATAAAAATAGCAGAGTCAGCCATGATGTAAACGGCGCACCGGGCAGCTTAAAGCTCACGTCTGCCGCTTTGCCTTCTTTAATCGCTTTGCGCAAACGCATCTGGCAAACCATGATAAATGCCCAGGATGAGATAATGCCAAGCGAGGCAACGTTAAGCACAATTTCAAATACCTGCGAAGGAACCAGGTAGTTCAGCAGGACGCCAATCACATAAATGCCCAGCGTAACCAGAATCCCGGCATAAGGGACCTGTTGCTTGCTCATTTTCGACATGAATTTAGGTGCCGAGCCACCCATCGACATAGAGCGTAAAATACGCCCGGTGGAATAGAGGCCGGAGTTCAGGCTGGAAAGCGCCGCGGTCAGCACAACCATATTCATGATGTCGCCGATATAGGGCACGCCCAGTTTAGAGAAAAACGTCACAAACGGACTTTGCCCCGCCTGATACGCCGTCCACGGCAGTAATAACACCAGCAACACCACGGAACCGACGTAAAACAGGCCGATACGCCAGATAATGCTGTTGATCGCTTTTGGCACCATGGTCTGCGGGTCTTTACATTCGCCCGCGGCGGTGCCAACAAGTTCTATAGAGGCAAAAGCAAATACCACGCCCTGAATAAGCACCAGCGCCGGCAATAATCCGTGAGGGAAAAACCCGCCGTTATCGGTGATTAAATGGAAGCCCGTCGCGTTGCCATCGAGCATTTTGCCACTGCCGAGGAACACCGTGCCCACGATTAAAAACGCGACGATCGCCAGCACTTTGATCAACGCGAACCAGAATTCCATTTCGGCGAACCATTTCACGCCAATCATATTCATGGTGCCGACAATGCCGAGCGCGCACAGCGCGAACACCCATTGTGGAACATCCCCGAACGCGCCCCAGTAGTGCATATAAAGCGCGACGGCAGTGATGTCGACAATCCCCGTCATGGCCCAGTTTACGAAGTACATCCAGCCTGCAACATAAGAGGCTTTTTCCCCGAGAAACTCACGCGCATAAGAGACAAAACTGCCGCTCGAAGGGCGATGAAGCACCAGTTCACCCAGCGCACGCAAAATAAAGAAAGAGAAGATCCCACACACCAGATATACCAGTGCTAACGCGGGGCCAGCCATTTGCAAACGCGCACCCGCGCCGAGAAACAGACCGGTACCAATCGCGCCGCCGATGGCAATCATCTGCACCTGGCGATTACCCATTGCCTTGTGATAGCCGGAATCATGCGAGTTCAGCCAGCGCCGTTTAGCCGCGTGCTTTTCCGCTTCCGTTGTTTGTGTTGTGTTCATGTTCACCCTGTCTCCTGGTTAAGAAAGCCCTGCTATGCTGCCTGCGTTTTTATAAATTCAACGTCATGGCAAAAAGGGGCGCTAAATCCTATCCAGAAATGTTAAAGGACGCTAATGACTTTTTCACAAACGGAGGAATAACCCGCGATGGCTGAGAAAATACTCAGACCATCGCTGGAAACTATGGCTAGCGGCGTGCCCAACTTAGCGCATAGTGATAATGCTGTTTATCGAGCAGATAGTCTGGCGAAACGCTTGGGCTCCATGAATCGTCACCGCCCACACCCATATGGAAACCATCCAGATTCAGCCAGGTGCCCGCTTCAGGTGTTAATAGATGACGGTGCGATGTTTCGCGCAACTGCTGCTGGCTAAACCGGCTGATGTTGAAGTGGAAATTTCCGCGCCAGAGATTGTCGCCATATTCCAGGGTTTGGGTATCGCAGCGCAGGCCATTCTCCGTCGGGAAAACATACGGGGTGTACATATCCGTAAGCGGGCGCTGCCAGCTATCGAACAGGGCGGATTGTTTCCGGTCAGGGTAGTTTTCATGCGGCCCTAAACCCAGCCAGCGTACCTGCGAATCGGTTGGTGATAATTCGCACGTTAGCCCAATACGCGCAGGAGGTGGCGTGCCAAAGGCCACTTCAATATCAACGCTGATATGCAATTCTCCCTGGCAATCAATGCGCCAGTTTTTACGGCTGATAAACAGCGTTTTGCCGTTGTGCTTCCAGCTATGCACCGTCAGCAATTGCACATCGTTTGCCAGTTGTTGAGCGTCGAAGCATTCCAGTTGTGGTTCCAGATGGTACATGCCCGCCGCTTTCCAGCGCTCAGCCCAGGCGTTGGGGTCAATGCGTGCCGCCTCGCTTACGCCAATATCGTTATCAAGCGGTGCGCGAGTGAATTGATCTTGCAGCGGCTGTAACAGAGCGGGCTGCTGCGCTTTCCACCATTGATTTAACGTGCCTGTTTCCCGTTTAAATTGCCAGTGATGCAGCCCAAGGTGAATATCAAAATGGCAAGGACTGGTTTCAAGCCTCGGCGCTTTCCCCGTAAAAGGCGGCGTACCTGCGATCAGTTCCCCGGGCAATTGCCATTGATCCCAGGCGCAAATATGCCCGGCCTCGGCCCACTCGTTGGCATGAATTTGCTGAACTTTTACCGTGAGCCAGACGTCGCCATTTTGGGTAATGGTCGGAAGTGAATTGAAGATAATCGTCTGATTGCCTTCTGGGGCGATCTCCAGCAACGCCTCGCCTTCGGCCAGTTTTTCGCCTGCCTGTGAAATTTGCCACACCAGACGTTCGTTATCGCTAGCGCGGAACAGATATTCGCTGGTTATTTCCAGGCGTAACGGGGTTTCACGATGCAGTTCGAACTGGAAGAATTGCTGCGCCTGCTGGGCTTCATAGAGCGCAGGGTGCGGTGTGCGGTCGGCAAAAACCAGGCCGTTCATGCAAAACTGACGATCGTTTGGCTTATCGCCAAAATCACCGCCGTAGGCTGAGAAAGGCTCGCCATTCTCATCATATTTAATCAGCGATTGATCGACCCAATCCCAGACGAAACCGCCTTGCAGGCGCGGGTGCTTGCGAAACGCCTGCCAGTATTTATGGAAACCGCCGAAGCTGTTGCCCATCGCGTGAGCATACTCACACAGAATCAACGGGCGCGTCTCTTCCGGCAGGCCAATCCACTTTTTAATTGACCATTTTGGTACCGCCGGGAAGGGCTGATCTTCGTCCACTCGGGCATACATCGGGCAAATAATATCGGTCGCGGCACTGTTTGCTCCACCGCCTTCATATTGCACCGGGCGCGAAGGATCAACGGATTTCACCCAGCGATAAAGCGCGTCGTGATTGGCCCCGTGGCCGGATTCGTTACCGAGCGACCAGATGATGATCGAAGGGTGGTTATAATCGCGCTGCACCATGCGCGTTACGCGTTCCGTCATCGCGGGCAGCCAGACGGGATCGTCGCTCAGGCGGTTCATCGGCACCATGCCGTGAGTTTCAATATTCGCCTCATCCACCACATACAGACCATAACGATCGCACAGGCGATACCACAGCGGGTGGTTTGGATAATGCGAGCAGCGCACCGCGTTGAAGTTATGTCGCTTCATAAGCAGGATGTCCTGGCGCATGGTTTCTGCGTCCATCACCTGGCCGTTTTCCTGATGGTGTTCGTGGCGGTTGGCACCGCGAATCAACAGCGGTTTTCCGTTGAGCTTTAACAATCCCTGATGAATTTCGACCTTACGAAAACCAACGTCGTAGGCTTCCGCTTCAATAGTTTCGCCTGCGTTATCCAACAAAATCACTACCGCGCGGTAGAGATGAGGGATTTCTGCGCTCCACAGCAGAGGGGCGCAGACCGGTAATTTGAACGTGGTTCGGTCACTATATGAGCCACGTTCATCAATAATTTCACAGCCCAGGGGTTGGAGGCTTTCGCCAACGCACTGCTCGCCATCCCACAACTCAACTTTTACCCGCATATCGTTGTCGATAGCGCCTTTAACGACGACCTGGGTTTCCAGCACCGCACGGTTAAATTCTTCGTTGAGATGCGATGCGATTCGTACATCGCTTATCTGAGTTTCAGGTTTATGCAACAGAGTCACATCGCGGAAGATCCCGCTCATGCGCCACATGTCCTGATCTTCAAGATAGCTGCCGTCGCACCAGCGTAACACCATCACGGCCAGGCGGTTTTGCCCTGCATGGAGAACGTCGCTGAGGTCAAACTCCGAGGGCAGGCGGCTGTCCTGGCCGTAGCCAATCCACTGGCCGTTGCACCAAAGGTAAAACGCAGAATTCACACCATCAAAAATAATCCGCGTCTGGCCCCGGTCGAGCCAGGACTGTTCGACCGTAAAGTTAAGCGAGTAGCACCCGGTTGGATTATTTTCGGGAACAAACGGCGGCGTAACGGGAATGGGGTAAGTGACGTTGGTATAAATCGGCGCATCAAAACCATGCATTTGCCAGTTCGATGGGACGGGCAAAGTTTGCGCATCGGGTAAATCATTTTCCAGCCAGCTTTCCGGAACATGCTCAGGCTGTATGAAGTAATTAAACTGCCAGTCACCATTCAGGCTTAACAGGCTTTCAGAAACTTTATCGTCACGAGCAGCCTGAGCATCACGCCAACTGGCAAACGGCGGGTGAGTAGGCATTCGGTTGAATTGGGTAACGGCAGGGCTTTCCCAGTCGCGTCGCCCAAGAATGGCTGACAGCGTCATTGGTCTGTTTTTCATGGCAGGTTTCCTTCTGGCGCAAATGTTCCGGTAAGTTTTGGGCATTATCGATCATTCATCATAAAAAAAACGTTTTATAGTGAATGGATTGGCGATTACGAGATTGAGATCATGGCTTTTGATATTCAGGCATATTTCACCCGCATTGGCTTTAAGGGCGTGGCAGCCCCGACGCTTGAAACGCTGAAACGTATTCACCTGCTGCATACCTGCTCTATCCCCTTCGAAAATTTAGATGTTTTACTGGGACGTACTATCGATATTGAGGAAGATAAGGTTTTTGAAAAATTGATCGTCGCCGGGCGAGGAGGTTACTGCTATGAGCAAAATGCGCTATTGCGGGCCGCGTTACTGGAAATTGGCTTCGAGGTGGTCGATTTAGCCGCCAGAGTGTTGATAAGCGAGCCTTCAGAGATACCGCCGCGAACGCACCGCTTATTGTTGGTGATGATAAACCAGCAATGTTTTATAGCGGACGTGGGATTTGGCGGGAAAACGCTAACCGGCCCGTTGCGCCTGGAAACCGACGTTGAGCAATCCACCCCTCATGGTGTCTATCGCCTGACGCATCTGGACGGTGATGACTTACTGAGTTTCAAGCGGCAAGAGGGGTGGATGCCGCTTTATCGGTTTGATCTGCAACAGCAATATTTTAGCGATTTTCAGGTCGCCAACCATTATGTTTCCACCTGGCCTGACTCGCATTTTCGCCATCATTTAATGGTGTGTTTGCACAATGCCGATGGCACGACGATGACCCTGAACGACCGTAGTTTTAACGATGGGCAGCAGCGCCTGGAAACAGCGGATGAAGCCACGTTATATGCGATACTTCAGGACGTTTTCGGTTTGAGTCTGAAGCACACGCAGCACGGTATCAGTTTTGATGAATTTGCTGCTATCTGCCCAAAATGAATATCTGTTAAGGTAAAAAATATTCGACGTTTAAAGGAGAAAAGCTGTGCCGCACATTACCGTAAAACACTTTCCGCGCGAGCTAACTGATGAACAGAAAGAAGCGTTAGCCGCTGATATTTGCGACGTGCTTAAAAAGCATTTCAACTCTACCGACGAATCGCTGTCTGTGGCGTTAACGCCCATCCAGAAAGATCGCTGGAAAGAAGATGTTTACGACAAAGAGATCGCCCCGGCGCTTGATACGCTTGCCAAAAAACCGGGCTACACCCTGTAAGTTGATCGCAGAGCCGCTCCCAATCCGGGAATGGCTCTCCATTGAACAGCAGCTTTTAGCTTTTCGTCACATCACTCAATAAAACCGCGATACTTCTGCCATTCTCGTTTTGTTCCAGGGCGATTTTCACTGCAATAGTCAGCGGCACCGAGAGTAACATTCCCACAGGCCCCAGCAGCCAGCCCCAGAATATCAGCGATAAAAACACTACCAGAGTCGATAAGCCCAGTCCGCGGCCCATCATGCGCGGTTCGAGAATATTGCCAAACACCAGATTGATGGCCAGATAACCCGCCACTACCAGCAAGGCATCATAAAGACCGCTGAACACCAGTACCTGCGCCACCGGAGGAATTGCCGCCAGAACCGAGCCGATATTCGGAATGTAATTGAGGGAGAAGGCGAGCAGGGCCCATACAAAAGCGAATCGCACATCCAACAGGGCTAACAGAATCCACACCACCAGACCGGTCACCAGGCTAATAACGGTTTTCAGCACCAGATACTGGCTTACGCTATCTAACGCTCGTTGAATGGCACCCATTCCCTCTGCGGGGCGCGACATCAACTGCTGTAATTTTACCGGCAATTGCGGGACTTCAATCAGCATAAATACCACGGTCAGCAACAGTAAAAAGATGGATGTCATGGCGTTCGAAAGCTGTGTGATAAGACGAGTGACCATGGTCATTGCCGCGTTGGGGTCGATATATTTCACCAGCTCATCGACAGATACGGAAATCCCGGCGCGTTGCAGCCACGGCTCCAGGGTTTGCAGAGGAGAAATTAATGATGTGCGATATTGGGGAAGCGTACGGGTCAGCTCATTGAGCGTGGTGCCCAGATAGGCGAGCAGGAGTGCCATCAGGAAGATAATCACTGAAATAACAAAGGTAATCGCCAGCACGCGTGGCACGTGAATACGCTCAAGGCGGCGTATCATCGGGTTAAGGATGATGGCGATAAACAACGCCAGAATAAAGGGCACGATGATATCAGCGGCCACTTTTATACCGGTCAGGATGATTACTAACATCCCCAACATAATTACGACTTTTAATCCGCTTAACGTAATAATCGGTTTGGCCATTATTGCCACTCTCCGTAAATAATCGACTCCCTCATGCCGGGTATAATACGGATCACAAAAGGAGGAATACATCGTTATTTTCTGCTGTCACTTCGTAAAGAATTGAAAAGGGGAGGCAGACACATCATGAAATATGATACAAATTCAGCGTGTTTAACTACCGAGGACAATTTACTATCCGCAACTGATGAGAAGCAACACCGCGGATACGTTGTGAAAACTATGGACATTATGCTTACGAACAAGCTGTTCAGAACGTCAGTACCCCATCAAGATCCCTCTTTTTCTTCAGCTTTCTCGCTTTCCGGTGAACAACACTGGCGTAACGCGCTGTAGATCCGCTCTCCTGTTTTCCCGTTATTCTTCAGGCTGTCTCTTGCTGGCTGAGCTCACTCAGAGCCGAGATATAGCTCGAATGATGAAGGAAAAAATCTATCTCATTTAAGCCTCTGGCTATTTTTAGCGCAGTTCAGGCTTTGGTACGACTATTTTCTCTATCAGGAGAGAAATCATGTTTTATTGGATTTTATTAGCCCTCGCTATTCTTGCAGAAATAACCGGCACGTTATCAATGAAATGGTCGAGCGTCAGTGATGATAATCTCGGTTATATTTTCATGCTGGTCATGATCACTCTGTCTTATATTTTACTCTCATTTTCGGTTAAAAAAATTGCCCTTGGCGTGGCGTATGCCATGTGGGAAGGGATCGGTATTTTATTCATTACCCTATTCAGCGTGTTGCTGTTTGACGAGTCAATCTCACCGCTAAAAATAATTGGATTGACCACGCTGGTTGTCGGTATCGCATTGATTAAATCTGGTACCAGCGCTAAAAAAGCAACGCCTAAAAAGCCGCAGAAAGGGAGGGAACATGCAGTCGTTTGAATGGATTCACGCGCTGTGGTTGCTGGTGGCTATCGTGCTGGAAATCGTCGCCAACATCTTCCTTAAACACTCTGATGGCTTCCGGCGTTTTGGTTATGGCGTGCTGTCGCTCTTTGCCGTGCTGGCCGCGTTTAGTGCGTTGTCACAAGCGGTTAAAGGCATTGAACTCTCGGTCGCTTACGCGCTGTGGGGCGGGTTCGGAATCATCGCAACCGTTGCGGCAGGCTGGATTTTGTTTGGTCAGCGGCTTAATCGAAAAGGTTGGATAGGGCTGATTTTATTGCTGGTGGGTATGGTCATCATTAAGTTTGCGTAATACAGAACCGCCCGGTGTGATGCCGGGCGGGAAAATTACTGACTGGCTAAGCTTTCAAGCTGATCCCGAAAACCGGTAACGGAAATGGCGCGATTATCCGCGCGATAACGGTCTTTCGCCGCCGGGGCCGAACTCTGAACCGCAATCAACTGCCAGCCGTTATCTGTTTTTAGCATCAACGGTGAACCGCTATCGCCGGGCAAAGTATCACACTGGTGTGAGAGTACGGTTTTTTGCGCCCAGCCGGTAATCACGCAGTCGTTATGGGTGTAGAGATCGTCCAGATGATCCTCGGGGTATCCCGACTGCGTCACTTTTCTATTCTGTTTTTTAAGCGCTTCTGTTAACGCATCTCTGTCACCTTCAAACAGCGGCAACGGCGTAATACCCGATGGCGGATTGTGAATCACAACCAGACCAAAATCGTGTGGAGCCGCACCGGGAGGGACGATCCAACCCTCACCATCGGCTTTTAGTCGGCGTCCTAGCGTCGATTCAACCCGGCCCTGAATATCGTGAATTTCGTAGCGCCAATTTCCTTTGTGGGAAACAAAACGCAATGCAATGGCCTTATCAGGCGTTCCACGTGGCGGTTGTAGCAGGCAATGCCCGGCGGTTAGCGCCAGATGGGGGGAAATTAATGTTGCGGTGCACAAATTACCGCTGGCCGTTTCAAGCTGGCCAATGGCGTCCCACGGGGGTGATGAAGGGTCGGCAACACGTGTGCGGTCATCCTTACCAAAAAACAGCGTTTTGACGTCGGCTGCGCTCTCGTCATCGGCGTGGGAAAGGGCGGGTAAAAAGCACAGTATTCCTAACAGCATTACAACTTTTTTGCGCATATCACTCTCTAATGGGGCGATTAATTATGTTTGTTATATAAACCCAACGAATGGACTAACTATAGACGGGTCGCACAAAAAGTGGGAGTGAAAAGTCATTAAAGCCAGAAGCTTAGCGTAATAAGGCCGCAGAGAATGAGCAGCGTGAGGATGATTTCAAAACTATAGCGTCGCAACATCATCCAGACTCCGGAAGAAACACCCGGCGAACCGGGTGTTTTTTGTGTGGCTATGCTTTCGGGATAATCCCGACAACCTTATGCAGCTGGCTGAGTTGCAGGTTTTGCAGCTTCAGTTTTTGCTACAGGTTTTTTGTGGTGCTTTTTAGCCGCCTGAGCTTTCTGCGCAGGTTTAGCCGCTTCAGTTTTCTTCACTTCTTTTTTGTGTTTTTTAGCGGCCTGAGCTTTCTGTTCAGTCTGAGCAGGTTTTGCTGCTTCAGTTTTCTTCACTTCTTTTTTGTGTTTTTTAGCAGCCTGAGCTTTCTGCTCGGTAGCGGCTTTTTTGTGTTTTTTGTGGTGAGTGGTTTTTGCAGCAGGTGCTTTAGCCGCAGCAGAAGTTGTCGCAGGAGCCGGAGCCGCAGTAGTTTCAGCAGCGAAAGCAGCAGAAGACAGACCCATTGCAGCGGCAACAACCAGAGCTAATACTTTATTCATCTCGACATCCTCGAATTTGTTTATGTTTGAACCCCACTGCGGGGCCGTTGAGATGAACTATAGACTTGTGGATCAAAGGCTTCAGTGAGTGATTGGTATCGGCGTGTAACGGATTGTACAAAGCCGGGGGGATTCCCCGGCTCGTCGTCTTTAAAGGTAACGCGCTTCTAAATGCTTACGGAAATACAACGGGTTAAGATCTTCGCCCGTCGCATTGGTGATCAATTCAGCGGTGGTGAATCGGCTGCCGTGCTGCCAGATATTCTGGCGTAACCAATCGAATAGCGCGGTGAAGTTTCCTTCCGAAATATCGCTCCCAAGCTGCGGCAACGCGAGTTTAGCGGCATTGAACAGTTGGGCTGCGTACATTGCGCCGAGCGTGTAGGACGGGAAGTAGCCGAACGCGCCGTCCGTCCAGTGAATATCCTGCATACAGCCGTTGCGGTAGTTGTCTTTAGTAGACAGCCCCAGCCAGTGCTGCATTTTCTCATCCCACAGTGCCGGAATATCTTCGACTTCAATATCACCCTCGATAAGCGCACGTTCAATTTCGTAACGCAGCACGACGTGAGCCGGATAGCTGACTTCATCGGCGTCCACACGAATAAATCCGCGCTCAACCCGCTGATTCACGGCAATAAAGTTTGCGGTTCCAAACGCCGGTTGTGCGCCAAATCGGGCGGTGACCTTCGGTAACAGCAATTTGAGAAACTCTTTACTACGCCCTAATTGCATCTCAAAGAACAGGCTTTGTGATTCATGAATTGCGGTAGAACGCGCCAGGGCTACCGGCTGACCGAGCCATTCGCGCGGTAGATTTTGCTCATAGCGTGCATGACCGGTTTCATGGATCACGCCAAACAAGGCGCTGACCAGATCGGACTCATCGTAACGAGTGGTAATACGCACATCTTCCGGTACGCCACCGCAGAAGGGGTGCGCACTCACATCCAACCTGCCACCGTTAAAATCAAAGCCGAGCAGCTTCATGGTTTCGAGACCCAATTCACGCTGGTCGTGAGTGGCAAAAGGCCCGACGGGTGCAATCACCGTTTCTTTCGCTTGCTTATCAACAACTTTTTGCAGCAGATCTGGCAACCAGGTCCGCAGATCGCCAAACAATACATCAAGTTTTTCGCAGGTCATGCCGGGCTCATAAATGTCCAGCAGCGCATCGTATTTCGATTTTCCTTTAGCATCGGCGCGCAGCGTGGCTTCTTCACGACTTACGCGAACCACTTCTTTCAGGTTTGCGGCAAAACCCTGCCAGTCGTTGGCAGGGCGCTGTGTACGCCAGCCATGCTCGCAGCGTGTTCCGACCAAAGATTTCTCTTCCACCAGCGAGGCGGGCAGCAAAATAGCTTCCTGATATTGACGGGTCATTTCACGCAGGTTTGCGCGTTCAACGTCATTCAGGTTTTCCTGGACAGCCGCCTGCAGCAGCGTGGCGATTTTTTTGTCGGTCAGGATTTGATGCTGCAAAACGCTCAGTTCAGCCAGCGCTTCGCCGCGTGCGGTGCTGCCGTTTGGGGGCATATTGGTGAACATGTCCCAGCCAGCGATGGCTGAAAGATGCCCGAAACGTGAAAGACGCTGGAAGGTGCGGGTGAGGTGATTGTAGTTTTGCTTTTCCATAGAGCCTCGTGAAGAGATGATTTACGCATGCGAAAATAGCAAAAAGCCATCCCGAACACGAGGCCGTAACGGGGTTAATGTGCGCGATGATGCAAACGGGTGCCCACCAGTAATGAGATCACTAAAAGGGAGCCAATAAACGTTGCCACGCCCGTCCAGCCAAACTGATGCCAGAACACGCCACCCAGCGTCCCCGCGAGACTTGAACCCAGATAATAGCTAAACAAATAGAGCGACGAGGCTTGCCCTTTGGCACGTTTCGCGCGCGGGCCAATCCAGCCGCTGGCAACCGAGTGCGCGGCGAAGAATCCGGCAGAAAATAGCAGCATCCCCCCAAAGATAACCGCGAGCGGTGAAAAGAGAGTGAGTATCAGACCGAGCAGCATAATGGCGGTGGAAAATAGCATCACCGGGCCCCGGCCAAATTTTGCGGTCATTGCTCCGGCTTTGGGTGAACTCCATGTGCCGGTCAAATAGGCCACTGAAAGCAACCCTACCACCGCCTGGCTCAAAAACCACGGCCCCTGCATCAGGCGATAGCCGATGTAATTAAACAGGGTGACGAATGCCCCCATCAGCAAAAATCCCTGCGCGAATAACAGCGGTAATCCCTGGTCTCGCCAGTGCAGACGGAAATTAATAAACAGCGTTTTCGGGCGCAACGAAGCCGGACGGAAATGTTTTGATGCCGGTAATATTTTCCAGAACATTAATGCTGAGGCGAGCGCGAAACAACCAATCGCCGCCACGGCAATGCGCCAGTTAAAGAAGTCCGTCAGCACGCCGCTTAACAACCGGCCACTCATGCCCCCGATAGAGTTCCCGCTGATATAAAGCCCCATCGAAAACGCCACCACGCTTGGGTGAATTTCTTCGCTCAGATAGGTCATGCCCACGGCGGCCACGCCGCTAAGCGACAGGCCAATCAAGGCGCGCATCGCCAGAATCCCGTGCCAACTGGTCATCATCGTGGAGAGCAGCGTACAAATTGAGGCGAGGAGCAGCGCGGTTACCATCACCGGTTTGCGCCCGATGGCATCGGAAAGTGGCCCGGTAAAGAGCAAGCCAATGGCCAGCATTGCGGTCGAAACCGATAAAGAAATACTGCTGCTGGCAGGCGACACACCAAATTCATGAGACAAAATGGGCAATATCGGCTGGACGCAATAAAGCAGTGCAAAAGTCGCAAGCCCTGCGGAAAAGAGCGCCAGAGTGACACGCATAAACTGGGGCGAGCCACGTTTAATGTAGACGGCAGTCTGGGGAGAATAGCTATCGTCAACGTCGTCTGCCGGGGCGGTGTTGGCGAGGGTTGTACGGCTCAAAATAGGTCCTTAATGCGGTTTTGATGGCTTATTTTCAGAGTAGAAAATTGTGAATGTTCTGTCTAATATATTAATAATCTCAATTGATATGTTTAACGTATGAATATTGAATTGCGCCATCTGCGTTATTTTGTGGCGGTCGCCGAAGAGCTACATTTTGGCCGGGCCGCTGCCCGACTGCGTATTTCCCAGCCTCCGCTTAGCCAACAAATTCAAATGCTTGAGCAACAAATTGGCGCACGTTTACTGGCGCGCACCAACCGGAGCGTCAGCCTGACCGCGGCGGGCAGTCAGTTTCTGGTCGATGCACGGCAGATTTTAAGCCAGGTAGAAACGGCGGCAGGGCGCGCCGCCAGGTTGCATCAGGGGGAAACAGGCGAACTGCGCATTGGTTTCACTTCATCGGCACCGTTTATTAAAGCGGTATCGGATAGCCTGTCGACATTTCGGCGGAGCTACCCGGATGTGCATCTGCAAATGCGAGAGATCAACACCCGCGAACAAATCGCGCCGCTGAATGACGGTGAGCTGGAGCTCGGTTTAATGCGCAACACCCGGCTTCCGGATACGCTCGCCTGGAGTCTGGTTTTGCGAGAGCCGCTGCTGGCGATGGTACATCGTGATAATCCCCTGGCGCAATGCTCTGCGATTTCATTGCAGCAACTGGCGAATCAGCCGTTTGTCTTTTTCGACCCGCACGTTGGAACGGGCCTGTATGACGATATTCTCAGTCTGCTGACGCGCCACGGAATCTCGCCTTACATCACTCAGGAAGTGGGCGAGGCGATGACCATAATCGGCCTGGTATCGGCGGGATTAGGCGTTTCGATACTTCCTGCCTCGTTTAAACGCGTGCGGTTATCTGACGTAGTTTGGCTGCCAATTGAAGAACCCGAAGCGCAATCGGAAATGTGGCTGGTGTGGCCGAAGCACCGTGAGCTTTCGGCAGCCGCACGCAGAATCTCGGCATTGCTTACCGAGTCAATAACGACCTTAAAAGAGGATTAAACCGCTCTAATATGTGCGGTAAATCACAACCCTACGTAAATATTTGACTCCTCAGGTTGAAGTGTTTCACCATAGCCCAAAGTTTATTTCGAAGCGCGAAAATAAAGGGAGTCGCAAGTGGTTGCTGATAGCCAACCGGGCCATATTGATCAGATTAAACAGACCAATGCGGGCGTTGTTTATCGTCTGATTGATACCCATGGTCCGGTGTCGCGCATCGATCTTTCTCGCCTGGCGCAGCTCGCGCCTGCCAGCATCACGAAAATTGTTCGTGAAATGATCGAAGCCCATCTGGTGCAAGAAACGGAAATTCAAGATCCCGGTAGCCGTGGGCGGCCTGCGGTCGGGTTGATGCTGGAAACGGAAGCCTGGCACTATTTGTCGGTGCGTATCAGCCGCGGGGAGATCTCGCTGGGCCTGCACGATTTAAGTAGCAAAATGATTGTCGAAGACGCGGTTGAGCTGGCGGTGGAAAGTTCACAGCCGCTCGTCGAGCGCATCATCGCGCAGATCGATCAATTTTTTATCCGCCATCAGCAAAAACTTGAACGCCTTACCGCCATCGCCATAACCATGCCGGGCATTATCGACACCAAACGCGGCATCGTTCATCGCATGCCGTTTTATGAAGTCTGCGATATGCCGTTGGGCGAAATTCTGGAAAATTACACCGGCGTGCCGGTTTATATTCAGCATGACATCAGCGCCTGGACGATGGCCGAAGGGCTGTTTGGTGCGTCAAAAGGTGCGCGCGATGTCATTCAGGTGGTCATTGATAATAACGTCGGCGCAGGCGTGATCACCGATGGGCGCTTGCTTCATGCGGGCAGCAGCAGCCTGGTAGAAATTGGCCACACGCAAGTCGACCCGTACGGCAAACGCTGTTACTGCGGGAATCACGGCTGCCTGGAAACCATCGCCAGCATCGACAGTATTCTGGAACTCGCTCAGCTCAGGATGAGCCAGTCGATGGGCTCTATGCTGCATGAACAACCTTTGACAGTAGAATCGCTCTGCGACGCGGCGCTAAGCGGCGATCTATTGGCGAAAGATATCATTTTAGGCGTCGGCACCAATGTTGGTCGTATCCTTGCGATTATGGTTAATCTGTTCCATCCACAAAAAATTCTGATAGGTTCGCCCCTTAACCGAGCCGCAGATATTCTGCATCCCGCCATTACCAACTGTATTCGCCAGCAGGCATTACCGGCCTATAGCGAGCATATGATCGTTGAAGGCACCCAGTATAACCACCGTGGAACCATGGCGGGGGCGGCGCTGGTAAAAGACGCAATGTATAACGGTTCGTTATTGATTCGCCTGCTGCAAGGGTAATGTTATTGCTTGATGCACTAAAAATTGCGCTATCTCAAACTGGTCAAATCACTATTCTTTTAGACTTTCACTCCTGAACTATTCAATTTTTAATCACTTTGAGCATTACCTTGGGAGTCAGTCATGCTTACGCGTTTCTTTATAACGGGTACCGATACCGCGGTCGGGAAGACTGTGGTTTCTCGCGCCTTGTTGCAGGCTCTTGCAGCCAGTGGCAAAAGTGTGGTCGGCTATAAGCCGGTTGCCAAAGGCAGTAAAGAGACGCCAGAGGGCTTACGCAACAAAGATGCGTTAGTTCTGCAAAGTGTTTCCACGCTTTCCCTGCCTTACGAAGCCATCAATCCCATCGCACTGAGCGAGGAAGAGAGCAGCGTTAGCCACAATAGCCAGGTTAACTATTCGCTGCTGTCCGATGGGCTGCACCGTTTAACCGGGCAGGTGGATCACGTTGTTGTAGAAGGCACTGGCGGCTGGCGCAGCCTGATGAATGATTTACGTCCGCTATCGGAATGGGTGGTTCAGGAACAATTGCCGGTGCTGATGGTGGTGGGGATTCAGGAAGGGTGCATTAATCACGCTTTGCTGACCGCCCAGGCGATTGCCAATGACGGCTTACCGCTCATCGGCTGGGTAGCGAATCGGATCAACCCAGGGCTTGCACACTACGCTGAAATCATCGACGTATTAAGCAAAAAATTGCCTGCGCCGCTGGTGGGTGAACTGCCCTATTTGCCGCGCGCGGAACAGCGCGACCTGACAAATTACATCGATTTATCCCGTCTTAGCAGCGCGTTGATGATAGACCGTCTGCGGGCGTAACCAGTGCGAAAGCGCTGAGGCAATCACGCACGCCACCAACAAACCGGGGAGTAACGTAAACTCTCCGGTCATTTCACAGACCATCAGCGTAGACATAATCGGCGCATGCGTGGTGGCCGCAAGTAGCGTTGCCATTCCGGTTAATGCCAGCAAAATCGCAATGCTATCACCGCTCCACGTCCATATTCCGAACCATTGCCCAACCAACATTCCTAGCGCTGCGCCTACAAATAATGTCGGGGTGAATACGCCACCGGGTGCGCCGGAACCACTACTCGCCAGCACGGCTGCAAGTTTGTAAATCAGAATACCCGCCACGAAAAGCAGCGCCGGCGGTTGCGAGAGAAAAGACTGCACTACGCTGTAGCCGTTGCCCCAGACCAGCGGCGTGATAAGCGAAAGCAGGCCAACCAGTAAACCACCCAATGTAAGCTGCAAGGGGGGCGATAAATGCAAACGCTGGAACAGATTGCTGCTTTGCGCCATCAACCACAAAAAAAGCGGCCCGGCAAAACCGGCAAGCAGACCAAATGAAGCCATCAGCACATACTGCACGGGTTGCGGGGCACTTAATGCGCGAACGGTGTACAGCAGCGCCTGTTCATCATTGAGCAAATGCGTCATCAATAATGCGCAGACGGCGGCAATAACCACCGGCCCAAGCGAGGCGAGCATCAGCGTGCCAAACAAAATTTCTGCGATAAACAAACTGCCTGCAAGCGGGGCGTGATAGGCACTTGCCATTCCGGCTGCCGCACCGCATGCCACCCACAATTTCCATTCGTTTTTATGGGAACAGCGCTGGGCGAAAACCGAAGCAAAAACCGTCGCCAGCAGCACCATTGCGCCTTCGCGGCCAATTGCGCTGCCGCTTGCCACCACAATTAATGACGCGGCAGATTTGACCAGGCTTGCGGAAACATCCAGACGCCCGTCACCGGTTTCAATCGCTTCCATGTAATCGGTAGGCGCAGAAGGACGCTGGCGCGTGGCACGTTGCCAACCCCAGAGCAGTAAACCGGCCAGCAAACCGCCGAGTGCGGGAGTGAGCAATCTTCGCCATGGCGGTAAAGCCGCTGCGGCAGCAACCAGGCTTCCGCTATGATCGCCCAGGAAAATCCCTTCGAGAAGATACATCGACTGGCGAAATAGCCAGACCACCACCGCAGAGGCAATACCAATCCCAACGGCAAAAATAAGCCGTCGTAACATGCCTTGAATATCAGGGAAATGATGTAAACGATGCATGAGCAATAGCGTAGCGGGAAAGGAGCCACATTGTGCGATACCCTTTCGAGAACCACAAATGAATTACGAAGATCAGGGATTTTGGTGACGTTGTCACTTTATAAGGGATATTTAAACCCGCCAGATTGAACGGGTCTAAACGGGCTGAGACTGTTAGAAATACAGTGCTTTTGGCGCGACGGGCACCAACGACCCCGTTTGCCAGCCAGCAAGGGTGAGGCGAGTTAATTCGCCCAGCGCCTGATAGAAGGGGTGCCCTGCGTTGGCAATAAACAACTCAAGAAAACGACCGCTCCAGGGCAAAATATGCCAGGAGAGAAGTTCATCTACTTGTTGCTGTAAACCTTCTTCGGCAAGCCAGGCTGCCAGCATCAGCAGCATGCCGATATGGTCGTCGGGTTCGTTTGTCTCTTGTTCCGCAGCAATGTCGTTGTCACGCATCCACTGGCGAAGCTCAAGCATCGAATCGCCGAACAACACGTTTTCTTTATCGAGATACACTGAGCCCCACGGCGATGCCGGCAAAGCATAAGGCCCAATAAACAGGCGCTGCCACGCTTCGCTTAAAGACTCCTGCGAATAGGCAAATCCCTCAGCCATACGTTGTGCAATAACCGCCAGCTCCTCATGTTGAACGGGCCACTGTTCTGGCCATGAGGGATCTTCAAGTGTGGCGTAAAGTGTGGCGACATCCGGGCTTGTGGGCGCTTGATAAAACAGTGCGCCAAGCACTTTTCCGGTAAGGGCGATAGTCGCCAGTCTTTGCGTTGTGTCAGACATCTTTCTCTTCCTTGTTGCGCGAGTTTCCCCGCGCATTTTGTCTTAATTAACCTGCGACTGCCATGCCAACTGTCATATGCAGCCCGTAAAAAATGCCTCGGCCAATACATTCTCCGGCAACGATCAAGATAAAACCCATCAGCAAGCCGAAGGTTTTAGGTGACGTGTGGCGCAGTAGCGGGCAAATCCAGCAGCCCAAACCTGCCGCCAGCAACGCAATGCGCCAAACCTCCAACGACGCATAATCCGGCACCAGGGCGCTTGCCTGCTGAATGGAACTTTGAATCCGAGCCAAGTCGCTGCCCTGCAATACGATAACGGCAATGGCGACAAACATCGCCAGCACGCTCAGCGTTGCCAGTTTTGTACTGTGGTAGGAGTAACCGACCGCCCGGAGCAGCAATGTGCCGAGCAGCGGCCCACCCAGCACCACGGTGATAAAGAAGCTCAGCGTCGTGTAGCCGTTGTGCCAGGTTGGGACGGTATCAATTTGGTAGACGCGAGTCATTGCCCAGACGAACACCAGCCCAAGCACCATCGTCAACAGCAGCCAGACTTTGCCCAGCGCGGCAGGCATCTTCTGCACCATAGCAAGCAGCCACCAGAATCCGCCTACCGCAAAAAACACCGAGCCGCTGGCAATTTCATTGCTGAGCGCGGAATGGCCGACGCGATTAAGTGAGTTAAAGGCGCGTAATGGCGAGCCGAGATGCATCACCGAGGCCACAAACGCAATACCCATCAGCAGCCAGACGAAGAACATCGAACGAACAATTTTTTGCTGCAATTTGCCGTTATTACTGGTGAAATTCCATGCCAGCCCCATGATAATGACCGCTCCTACAACGCATTGGCCCAATACGGTAAACAGTACTAACGGCCATTCACTCCATCCGTTTCCCATCTCACACCTCCTGTGGATTGGCCAGATAGCCGGTTTTATCCCCACAAGGGCGGCTGTTGGCGTTCGGTTTAATCACAATATTGGGTTGGGTGAAATGCGCGGAAGGCAGCGGCGCAATAGCCGCCTGAACACCATATTTTTTACGCAATTCATCAATGGGGGCCATATCCAGCGCACGTAGCGGGCATGACTCGACACAGACAGGTTTTTTGCCTTCCGCAACACGGGAATAACAGCCGTCGCATTTCGTCATATGACCCTTTTCCGCATTGTACTGCGGCGCACCATACGGGCAGGCCATGTGGCAATAGCGGCAGCCGATACACACCTCTTCGTTGACCACCACGAAACCATCTTCGCGTTTGTGCATGGCTCCGCTTGGGCAGACTTTGGTGCAAGCCGGATCTGCGCAATGGTTGCAGGCGATCGACAGATAATAGGCAAACACGTTTTGGTGCCAGACGCCGTTATCCTGCTGCCAGTCGCCACCCGCATATTCATAGATGCGGCGGAAGCTGACATCTGGAGTTAAGTTTTTGTAGTCTTTACAGGCCAGCTCGCAAGTTTTGCACCCGGTGCAGCGGCTGGAATCAATATAAAATCCATATTGGGTTGTCATCAGCTACTCCTTACGCCTTCTTAATTTCAACCAGATTGGTGTGCTGCGGGTTACCTTTCGCCAGAGGAGAAGGGCGATGCGTAGTCAGCGTGTTGATGCACGACCCGTTGTCGATACGGTCGCCGTTCATATTGGCGTCGTGCCAGGCTCCCTGACCCATCGCTGTTACACCCGGCATAATCCTCGGCGTCACTTTCGCAGGAATCCGCAGTTCGCCGCGCCCGTTAAACACGCGCACCATATCGCCGCTGGCGATCCCGCGTTTTTGCGCATCAATCGGGTTAATCCACACTTCCTGGCGGCAGGCGGCTTTCAGAATGTCGATGTTGCCGTAGCTGGAGTGGGTGCGAGCTTTGAAGTGGAAGCCGAACAGTTGTAGCGGCCACGTTTCGCGTTCAGGGGCATCCCAGCCATCAAAAGTAGAGGCGTAAACGGGCAACGGGCTGATGGTTTCATCTTTTTCTAACTCCCAACTGGCCGCAATTTCTGCCAGTTGGCTTGAGTAAATTTCGATTTTACCGGATGGCGTTTTTAGCGGGTTCGCCTCAGGATCGTTTCTGAATGCCTGATACGCCACAAAGTGCCCGCTGGGATCTTTACGCTTATAAATCCCCATCGCGCGAAGATCTTCATACGACGGCAGCGCGGGATCTTTTTCCAGCATTTTGGCGTAGAGATATTTCAGCCACTCTTCCTGCGTGCGTCCCTCGGTAAATTTCTGGTAGATATCCGGCCCCAGGCGACGGGCGACTTCGCTGGTGATCCAGTAAATTCCTTTGCGTTCGAATTTCGGTTGTGTGGCAGGCTGGATGAAGATCAGGTAACCCATGTTGCCTGCGTAATCGTTAGGAATAATGTCTTCCTGCTCAACGGTCATCAAATCCGGCAGCAGAATGTCGGCATATTTTGCCGATGAGGTCATGAAGTTTTCGATGACCACAATCATTTCGCACAGGCTTTCATCCTGCAGAATATCGTGGGTTTTATTGATGTCGGAGTGCTGGTTGGTAAGGGTGTTCCCGGCGTAGTTCCAGATAAATTTAATGGGTACATCAAGCTTATCTTTGCCGCGCACGCCGTCGCGTTTGGCGGTCATTTCCGGGCCGCGCGCAATCGCGTCCGTCCAGCTAAAGCAGGAGATCTGCGTTTCTACCGGATTGGATAGCACCGGCATACGCTCGATAGTGATGGTGTAAGTAGATTCACGCGCTCCGCTGTTGCCGCCGTTAATGCCGACATTTCCGGTCAGAATTGGCAACATAGCGATGGCGCGGGAGGTTAACTCGCCGTTAGCCTGACGCTGTGGCCCCCAACCCTGGGCGATGTACGCCGGTTTGGCGCTGCCAATTTCACGCGCCAGTTTGATGATTTTATCAGCCGGAATGCCGGTAATGGCGGACGCCCACTGCGGTGATTTTTCTGTGCCGTCATCGCCCTGGCCGAGAATATACGCTTTGTAATGGCCGTTTGCGGGTGCGCCTGCCGGCAGTGTTTTCTCGTCATAACCCACGCAATATTTGTCGAGGAAAGGCTGGTCGATGAGATTTTCGTTAATCAGAACGTGGGCGATACCGGCCACCAGAGCGGCGTCCGTGCCAGGTCTAATCGGGAGCCATTCATCTTCGCGCCCGGCGGCAGTATCGGTGTAACGCGGATCGATAACGATCATTCGCGCGTTTGAGCGTTCGCGAGCCTGTTCCAGATAGTACGTGATCCCGCCGCCGCTCATGCGGGTTTCGGCGGGGTTATTGCCGAACAGCACAACCAGCTTACTGTTTTCAATATCGGAGGTGCTGTTACCGTCGTTGGTACCGTAGGTATAAGGCATGGCGCAGGCGATTTGCGCGGTGGAGTAGGTTCCGTAATGGCTAAGAAAACCGCCATAGCAGTTCATCAGGCGTGTAATTAACGAGGCATACGGCGAAGAGCGTGTGATATTGCCGCCGACAATCCCCGAGGTATAGTTAATGTAAACCGCTTCGTTACCGTATTTTTCCACCGTGCTCTTCAGGCTTTTGGTGAGGATGTCCAGCGCTTCATCCCAGGAAATACGTTCAAATTTCCCTTCGCCGCGTTTACCGACGCGTTTCATCGGGTAGTTCAGACGTTCAGGGTGATTAATACGGCGGCGAATAGAACGGCCACGCAGGCAGGCGCGCACCTGGTGGTTCCCGTAAATATCATCTCCGGTGTTGTCGGTTTCAACCCAGGTGACTTCATTATCACGCACATGCAAACGCAGGGCACAGCGACTGCCGCAGTTTACAGAACATGCGCCCCAAACCACTTTATCGTCAGTTGGTGAAACGGCAGCGCCTACCGCTGTGGCGGCTGCACGCAGGCCGAAGGGCAGCGAGATTCCGCTCACCGCGAGTGCCAGCCCGCTTATGGCGCTGGTTTTCATCAGGTTTCGACGGCTAATTCCATCAGGCATACATTGGTTCGACATAACTCACTCCATGACCAGTTATCTCAACGGTAGGACGTCATTGTTGATCTGTTATTTTTGTAATGACGTGAATGCGCAATATTGCTTATCAGGCGAATATTTTCGGCGGAAATCAATATTACTCATTTAGGAGTAGGGCTTGTTAACGTGAATCAATTTAGCGCTGACTTTTGAATGAAACTTGAAAGGGCATATTGAGAAGTGTGACGGGGCTGCTATGCCCCGTTTAAATAACTATTGAGGTTCCGTCTGTGGCCCATCTTGCGTGCTGCCGCCACTTACCGGATAGTTTCCGCTGCTGGTGCGGGTATAAAGAATTTTCTGCGTATCATTTGCACAATGCCCGACCACCTGCGCGTCAGGTTTATCGGCCTGATCGTTAGGCACAATTGTTAAACTAAATCCTGATTCCGGAACGCCGTTATTAATAATCTTTTGCTGAATGTCGGCCTTAACTTTATCGCATGACGTTTGTGCCGCCAGCACCGGCGTGGCCGCAATCAGCAGGCATACACCAAGCCAAATTGGACGTTTCATCATCTCTTCCTTATGTTGAGGGTGTGGTTTAAGAATAGTACCTTTAGTGTAAATTGTTGTATTTGCTTATATCATGTTCGTAACATTTAAAGTCGGGGAGAGGACTTACGTGAAGAAAATCATTATCCTCTGTGCGCTGGCAGCCTCAATTGCCGGCTGTGATGATCAAAATAAGACGCTTTCATACACGCCAGAAATGGCGAGTTTTTCCAACGAATTTGATTTTGATCCGCTACGTGGGCCGGTCAAAGACTTCAGCCAGACGTTAATCAATGAAAAGGGCGAAGTGGTCAAACGGGTTGTCGGTGCCGTTTCTGAGGAAGGGTGCTTTAATGAGCTCGAATTTCACGATCTGGAAAATAATACCGGCGCCACTCTGGTGCTGGATGCGAACTATTATCTGGATGCCATCAGCCGTGAGAGGCGCGTAAAGCTACAAGGCAAATGCCAACTGGCAGAATTACCCAGCGCTGCGGTAACTTATGAAACGGATGATAACGGTTTTGTCGTCGCAGCTAAGGGCGCGGCGACGTCAATTACCTTCAACTATGATGCAGACGGCTATCCGCTAGGTAAGACGACAAAATCGCATGATGCCACCTTAGCGATAACGGCCAAAACCGGCAGCGACAAAAAGAAAAAGCTCGATTACACCTCTGAAAGTACGCTAAACGGTAAAGCCATCGCCACGGCTAAACAAAGTTGCGACTATGACGGGCATTTCAATCCGCTGGAGTGCGTTCTGAGCATTACGGATAACAGCGTCGCACCGCCTAAAGTTGTGCATTTTACCATTAAGAACAGCATCGATTATTACTGAGAAATGAGTTATGAAAACGGTTGAGTCAGCGGACCGACTCAACCGTTTGGCAGAATTATGCGGCGCGAACTTTAGCAATCAACGCCTGTTTTTCTGCTTCACTCAGGAAGGCAATTTTCAAACCATTCTCTTGCGCAGTGCGAATATGTGCGGGGCTCAATCCCGCCTGCGGGGCAGCCACCGTATATTCATGAATAATATCGATGCCCTGTACGGCAGGATCATCAGTATTAATCGTCGCCAGCACGCCTTTATCGAGGAACGTAATAAGCGGGTGTTTCTCCAGAGAGGCGACGGTGCTGGTCTGGATATTTGATGTCAGGCAGGATTCGATACCGATGCCATGTTCAGCCAGAAAATCCATCAGCGCAGGGTCTTCAACTGCTTTCACGCCGTGGCCGATACGCTCCGCGCCCAGCTCACGAATCGCCTGCCAGATACTTTCCGGGCCTGCGGCTTCCCCGGCGTGAACGGTGATATGCCAGCCAGCATCACGCGCGCGATTAAAGTGATTCAGGAACAGGCTACCGGGGAAACCCAGTTCGTCGCCAGCCAGATCCAGCGCGGTAATGCTGTCGCGGTGCGCCAGCAGCGCTTCTAATTCTGCCTGGCACGCGGCTTCCCCGAAGGTACGGCTCATAATGCCGATTAACCGCGCTTCAACGCCAAAATCGCGGCAACCCTGGCGCACGCCTTCTATGACGGCTTCCACTACGCCCGCAATCGGCAGGTTATGAGTCATCGCCATGTAACCCGGAGAAAAACGCAGCTCCACATAATGCAGGCCATTCAGGGCGGCATCTTCAATGTTTTCACGGGCGACGCGGCGGCAGGCATCAAGGTCTGCAAGGACCTTCACGCCCCAGTCCAGCTTTTGCAGGAAACTCACCAGGTCAGGCGCGGTTTCAACCACCTGAACATGCGGGCGGAGTGCCTCAAGGGAGTCTGCCGGAAGGGACAAATTAAACTGGCGGCCTAGATCAAGAATGGTTTGCGCACGAATATTGCCGTCAAGATGGCGGTGCAAATCGGTTAACGGTAGGGTGGTATCAATCATGGTCGCACTCTTTTTTTGATGTAAGTGCGTAACAGTATAAAAACAAATGCCTACAAATAGCTACGTTGCGCAACTAAAAAGTAGCGGGTTATGCTCTCCGGGCGATTTTAAAGCTCATAATAACAGCAGGAAAGCAGATTAATATTACCTACTTTCCTGCTGGTTTACTCAATCATCTTGCAATGATTAGAACTGGTACATCAAACCTGCCGCAGCAATATTATCATTGCTGAGGTTAAGTTTATTATTATCCAGTTGGTTGATACGGTATTCGATAAACGTCGACATATTTTTATTGAAGTAATATGTGGTGCTTACATCGATAAATTTAACCAGATCTGCATTGCCAACGCCTTCAATATCTTTACCGGTTGACTGAACCCACGCAATGGATGGACGCAGGCCATTATCAAACTGATATTGTGCGACCGCTTCAAAGTTTTCTGTTTTATTCGCAAAGCCAGAAACTTTGGTATTTTTACCATTGGCGGAATAAGCACCAGAGATTGCCGTCATATTGTACGTTTCTGCCCACGTTGCGGCCAGATAAACGTTATTGGCATCATATTTAATGCCGGTATTCCAGGCTTGCGCTTTATCGCCTTTACCGAAGGCAGAATTTTCCTGAGCTTCGGTACGCTCAGACGATGCCCAGCCCGCCCCGACGCTTAAACCCGTGTCGGCAATATCGTAATTTAAAGAGGTGCCATATCCGTTACCATTTTGCTTAGTGACGGCGCGAGTCGCATCATCATTTTTACCCTGATACTGCACGGAGACTTTTAAGCCATCAACTAAGCCAAAGAAGTCCGTATCGCGCCAGGTTGCGACGCCATTGGCTCTGCCGGTCATAAAGTTATCGGCTGCGGTGTAGGATTTCGCGCCAAACTCTTGCAGCATATCGGTATACGCTTCAACGTTATACAACACGCCCCAGTTACGACCGTAGTCGAAAGAACCGAAGGTTGAATCTTTAATACCCGCGAAAGCCAGACGAGTTAATGAATTTGCCGCAGCACCTTCTGGCTGGTTTCCCAGAATCTGGTACTCCCACTGGCCGTAGCCTGTTAAGCGGTCATTAATCTGAGTCTGCCCTTTAAAACCAATTCGGGTATATGTTTTATCCCCATCATTTTTACTGTCATCGCTGAAATAATGTTCAGCTTTAACGCGGCCGTAAAAATCCACACGGTTTGCGTCTTTGTTGTAAATTTCAGCAGCATGAACACCTTGCGCCGCAAGGATTAAGGACGCGCAAATAGCAATATTATTATACTTCATTTATAAAACCTCAAATAAGTCGATCGTTATCCTGTAGGCGTAGCGGGTAAAATGCTATCGGGGATAATATTGAGGATCAGAATGATGGCGGGCAGTATATTCCTGGAATTATTAAAATCAATCTAAATAAATTCTGTTAATAAGTGGTGAATAAATATCACGCTATTGTTTTTATTGAAGTGTTGAAAAAAGAATGATTTTTTATGTTGACTATTGATATTGTCGCTATATTTTTGTTTATATAGCGATTTTTTGATATTTAGAGGTGGCTTTTTTTACAGGGGAAAATAGAGGTAGTGAGATTTTAACTCAAAAAATAAACAGAGGAGGGGCGTTGTTTAAGTGATTTCGAGGATTTATGCAATACCCATTAATGGCAGGGAAAATCACAGGGGTGTACTTATAAAGAAGAGCAAGAATAAAGCATTTTATTGATTTCGTTCAAGATTCAATAAAACATCTTTATGCTTGCTCAGGATTGAGTGGCTCATTCGCAGCTTACTGCAGCGATTTTATCGCCGCTATCAGGCGCTTTACGCCTTCTTCAAGTTTAACGCGCGGGCAACCAGCATTCAGTCGTACAAAGCCTTTTCCTTCTTCGCCATAGGTATATCCCGGCATGATGGCGACTTTTTGCTGCTCAATCAGCGCTTTTTGCAGCGCATTATCATTGATGCCCAGCGGGCGCAAATCGATCCACGCCAGATAGGTTGACTCCGGTGGTTGCCAGTTGAGTTGCGCAAATTCACTGTTGAGGGCATCAGCGACATAGCGAAGATTAGTTTGCAGATAGGTGCGCAGCGCATCTAGCCAAACATCGCCTTCCTGATAAGCAGCAATATGCGCGACGACGGCAAGAATGGCAGGGGAGGAGAGCCCATCCTGGCCTTTGAGCACATTCAGATATTGCTGGCGTTCATCGGCATCGTTAATCAGGCCGTAAGCCCCTGTTAACGCGGGAATATTAAAGCTCTTCGACCCGGAAGTGAGCAGCGCCCAATGGCCTTTTCCGACTTCGCACCATGGCGTGTGCTGATGGCCGTCCCACACCATATCCATATGAATTTCATCGCTAATCACGCTCACACCGTGTCGCTCGCACAGCGTTGCCATGGTTTCCAGCTCTTCGCGTGTCCACACTTTTCCGGTCGGGTTTTGCGGGCTACATAGCAGCATGATTTTGCATTCTGGTTTCGCGAGCAGCGCTTCCAGGGCCGTCATGTCGCACAGCCAGCCGCTTTCCGTTTTGCGCAACGGAGCGCTCAGAACGTGACGTTGGTTTCCTTCAATAGCTTTGTAAAACGCATCATAAGCCGGAGTATGAATCAGCACCGCTTCGCCGGGCTGTGACCACTGGCGAATGAGCTGCGATACCATATAAATTACCGACGGGCCGTACACGACAGACTCTTTATCAATGACGCTGTTAAACCGCGTGCGATACCAGTGAGCGATTGCCCCCAGGAACTCGTCGTTCTTCCAGCGGCTATAGCCTAATACGCCATGAGATAAACGTTGTTGCAGCGCATTCAGGATGACGGGTGCGGTAGCAAAATCCATGTCGGAAATAGTAAAGGGCAGGAGATCGGCTGCGCCGAAACGATCTGCGACATAGTCCCACTGGGTACACCAGGTTCCGTGTCGGTCAACGACCGTGGAAAAATCAAACATATCACCTCACAACAAAGCGGGCGCGAGTGCGCCCGTCGTAGTTTATGCCTGAGCCGTATGCATCAGGTACGCCATTTCATCTTTCACCGACTGGACCTGAGGCCCAATCACCACTTGCAAATTGTGCTGGTTGAGCTGCACCACGCCGATGGCGCGAAGGTTTTTCAACGCGGCACTGTCCACCAGGGACATATCTTTGACCGACATGCGCAGGCGGGTAATGCAGTTATCCAGAGAGACGATATTGTCTGCACCACCGAGAGCGGCAAGCATTGCCGGCACGTTGTAGCCAGATTTGCCCACCTGACCGGCAATCGCTTTCTCCGCGCTGGTTGTCGTATCGAGATCGCGACCCGGCGTTTTGATATTAAAGCGGGTGATCGCAAAGCGGAAGATTGCGTAGTAAGCCGCAAACCAAATCGCAGCCACTACCGGCACCAGATACCATTTGGTTGCCAGACCGTGCAGGATACCAAACACCACGAAGTCGATGATGCTGCCGTCAGTATTTCCGATAGTTATACCCAAAACCGCCATGATGGTAAAACCAAGGCCAGTCAGCAGGGCGTGGATAACGTAAAGCACCGGAGCCACGAACAGGAACAAGAATTCCAGCGGCTCTGTAGTGCCGCCAACCACGCAGGCAATCACACCAGAAATCAGCAGGCCTTTAATTTTATGGCGGTTTTCAGGACGGGCGCAGTGGTACATCGCCAGCGCCGCACCAGGCAGACCGCCCAGGAAGGCAGGCATTTTACCCTGAGAGAGGAAACGGGTCGCGCTTTCAGAGAAGCCGTGCACCGTTGGGCAGCTAAGTTGTGCCTGGAAGATAGTCAGCGCGCCGCTGACGCTATGCCCGCAAACGTCCATTGTGCCGCCTGCATCGGTAAAGCGAATCAGCGCAACGAGAATGTGGTGCAAACCGAACGGTAAGAGCAGACGTTCACCGGTACCGAAGATCATCGGGCCGAACATCCCCGCGCCGTTGATCATATTGCCCAGAGCGTTGATCCCGGCCGCAAATACCGGCCAAATCAGGGGGATCACCAGGCCAACTAACCCCATGACGACGGTGGTGATAATCGGTACAAAGCGAGTGCCGCCGAAGAATGCCAGCGCGTCTGGCAGGCGCACATTGTGGAAGCGTTCGTGAAGCAGGAACACAATCACACCAACAATAACTGCACCCAAAATCCCGGTATCAATGGACTGAATGCCAAGAATGTTTTGGATATTGTTCGCCTTGAGGATCGCGGCGTCGGTGGTTGGCAGAATGCCTTTAGCGGTTAACCAGAAATTTACCGCTAGGTTCATCACCGCGTAGCCGACGAAACCGGCAAACGCTGCAACACCTTTGTTTTCACGTGCAAGCCCCAGCGGGATGGCGATACAGAACATGATAGGCAGGAAGCTAAACGCAAACGAGCCCACTTTCCCCATCCAGGTAAACACGAGCTGTAAAATGGGGTTGCCCAATGCCGGAAGCAGAGTCACAACATCGTGACTGCTCAGCGAACTGCCGATACCAAGCATGATGCCGCAGAACGACAGTAATGCCACTGGCAACATAAAGGTTTTGCCAAGGTTCTGAAAAAACTCCCAAAGCGTAATTTTTTGTGGTGTATTAGCCGCCATAACGACTCCTTGACCCTGGTTGATTAATGAGTAGTGGTACAAAACGGAGCGGATGATAAAACGTTTTATCAACCTTTATTGCGCTGTAGCTCACAGATCGCAAGCACGGTAAAGTGCCTAATATTCCGACCTGGATTAAACGTTTTACCTTGGCATTTTGTTTTATGGAGGATTCGTCTCGCTGATGACGACTCAGGAAAAGAAAATAACAATTAACGAAGTCGCTGAAGCGGCTGGGGTTTCCGTTACCACGGTCTCTCTGGTACTCAGCGGTAAAGGCCGTATTTCGCCTGCCACTGGGGTGCGCGTCAATGAAGCTATCGAAAAGTTAGGTTTCGTGCGCAACCGTCAGGCAGTCTCGTTGCGTGGCGGACAGAGTGGCGTTATTGGGTTGATCGTGCGCGATCTCTGTAACCCCTTTTACGCAGAGCTGACAGCGGGTTTAACTGATGAACTCGAAAAGCAAGGCAAACTGCTTTTCCTGACGCAAAGCGGCGCGCAAGGGCAGCATATGCAGCGCTGCTTCGATTCGCTGGTGGCTCAGGGGGTCGATGGGATTATCGTTGCGGGGGCAGCAGGACAGGGCGCGGATATGCGTGTTATTGCCGGGCAAAAAAATCTGCCGCTGGTTTTTGCCTCCCGCGCCAGTTACCTCGATGAAGCCGATATTATCCGCCCGGATAATATGCAGGCGGCACAATTAGTGACCGAGCATTTGATTAAACGGGGTCATCAGCGCATTGCCTGGCTTGGCGGCGACGGCGCCTCGTTAACTCGCGCCGAACGCGTTGGGGGTTACTGCGCCACGCTGCTTAAATATGGTTTGCCGTTCCACAGCGAGTGGATTATTGAATGTGAACCCAGCCAGAAAAAGGCAGCGGATGCGATCACCACGCTGTTACAACACAACCCGACGATTACCGCCGTCCTTTGCCACAACAGTACGGTGGCGATGGGCGCATGGTTTGGTTTACTGCGTGCGGGCAGGCAAAGCGGGGAAGGCAGTATCGACAGTTATTACGACAGGCATGTGGCGCTGGCCGCTTTTGCCGAAGTGATGGACGAAGAGCTGGATGATTTGCCTCTTACCTGGGTTTCAACTCCCGCAAGAGAAATAGGGCGAAGTGCAGGGCTGCGAATTTTACAGCGCATGCAGCCAGGCGGGGATAACTGTACACGCAGCCAGATTATGCCGGCGCGTTTAGTGGTGCGCAAAAACTAAAAAGCCTCGGAGGTCCGAGGCTATATGTTAGAAAATCAATTACTGTTGCGGAACGGCGGGGGCCGCTGGCGCTTCCAGTTCAGGCGCTGGCGCGACGTCTGGCTCACCGGTACCCGGCATACCAAACATACCCACCAGATCGCTCAGCGGCATTTTTTGGCCGTTTAGCGTAACCTGACCATTCGCATATTGCAGGCTGGAAACCACATTGTTGTCTTCCATAGTGGTGACGCGGAACATTTGCCCCATCGCGGCAAGGCCTTTAATTTGCTGGTCGGCGAGTTTAGCCGCTTCTGCTGGCTGGTAACCTTCGAGTTGTGCAACCTGCGTCATTAACTCGGTCGCCATATCCACTGGAATAACCAGTTTGCTATCGAGTGATTTCACAACACGGTTAACTTGTTCTTCGAGCGTTGTAGCTTCACCCGTCGCCTGAGCCGGGTCTTTCAGGAACAGAGACAAGTTAAAGGTGCTTTCGCCTTTTGCATTTTTCCAGCTTAACGGCGCAACGGTAATAACCGGATCGCCTTTGAGCAGCAGCGGCAGATTCGCGGCAAACAGTTCAACAATCTTTTGCTGATAAACTTCTGGATTCTGGGTGACCGCAGGGTCTGCCAGCAGTTTCTGCGACTCGGCATTGTATCGCTGAGTGACATCATGCACGGCTGCGCCATCCAGGTTGCCAATCTTCAGGGTCAATTTACCGCTGCCAATATCTTTGTTCTGTACCTTCAGCGAGTCCAGGCTGTAATCAATTTGCCCGGAAAGATGCTTTTTATCGTCCTGTACGGCGGATTTGGCATTGATGTTCAGGCCTTCCAGCACGGCCATTTCTTTGCCTTCGACGGAAATGGCTAATTTCTCGATAGAGGCTTTTTGTTGGCCGACGCGTTCAATGAACTCGCTCCGTGCGCTGTCGCCTTCGGTTTTAATCCCGTTGAAGGTCATCTGCACGTGCTGGCCGTATTCGTTTACGGTATTCACTAAGCCGCTTTCGGCTTCACCGCTGACGGCAATTTTATCGCCCTGACCGTCGACGTCAGCTTTGAATTGACCGCCGCTGAAGGCCACTTTTTCCTCGCCGTTAACGTAATTCAACGGCAAGAGATTAATATCGGAAGAGGTATCGCCGCTGTAACCAATACGCGTTTGGGCATCAATAAATGACTGGCCTTTAGCAATATCAAACAAAGGCTTGGTTGTTGGGTTGTTCACAAGCGTGGTATGAACCGATGCCATGGAAGGCAGCAGGTTGAATTTTTTCAGTTGTGCGAAAGGGAACGGGCCGTGATCGATGGTTTCATTGAATACAATGCTTTGATCGGGTTTGAGAATGGCGCTTGTCATGCCCTGGGTTGGTTTAATAACCAACTGCATGGAGCTATGGAACAGACCGCGCTGATAATCCTGGTAGCTGAGCGTTAAGCCTGCTTCCGGTGAGGCTTTTTTCAATTCCGCGTTAGCATTGCCAATCATCTCCGCCATGCGGCCTTCCAGCTGTTTACCGGTGTACCAGGCGGTGCCAGTCCACACCACACCCAGAGCCACGATGACACCTACAGCAACCAGTGATTTTTTCATTCTGTCGTAGTCCATATTAAGTGCGTCTGCTGGGAATCCTCCGACAGACGATTGAAATACCTTTTTACCCGTAATGGGCGAGGCATTTAAGAAAACTATCTCTTAAAGCTTAGCAATCCTTGCTTAAAAGATCAGTAAGTTAGTTTTAAATCAGATTTTCGTGTAAACCCGCGCCACGCGACCCACGCCGCTGATAGCCACCGGTGATTCTTCCGCTGAGATAAACGCAGATTCACCCGGTTTAAGTACCAGTTGCTGCTGATCTTTACTCAGAACGGCTTCGCCTTCGACGCAGAAGACAATCGCAGCGCTTGTCTGCACGAGGTCAACCGGCTGATTGCTGAGGTCATGCAGAGAGAATGCGAAATCATCCACCGGAATAGGGAAGTCCAGCTCGCTGGCGCTTTTTTCTGGTTGAGTCAGCAATTCGTTGGCAGGTTTTGGCTCAAACTTAACGTTTGCGACCAGCTCAGGAATATCAATGTATTTTGGCGTCAGGCCCGCACGCAGTACGTTATCGGAGTTCGCCATCACTTCCAGCGCCACGCCCTTCAGGTAAGCGTGCGGAGTTTCAGCGAACAAGAACATCGCTTCACCCGGCTGGAGTTTCACCACGTTGAGCAGCAACGGCGAAAACAGGCCGCTGTCGTCCGGGTAAAACTCAGAAATCACGCGAATGGTTTCCCATGGCTCGCCTTGCTGATTATTTAGCGCGGCTTTCAACACGCCAAGGGCGAGTGATTTTTCCTCACCTTTCATATTCAGCAGGCTTGCGAACAACTGAGACAGACGTTCCGCATTCGGCTCCTGCAGGAAATGAGCAATAGCCGGATGGGCGCCCGAGACAGGTTGAAGCAGTGAAACGATGTTTGAAAACTCACGGAAGGCGTTCATCGCGAGGAACGGCGTTAAGGCGAATACCAGCTCTGGTTTGTGGTTAGGATCTTTGTAGTTTCGCTCGGCTGCATCGAGGGGAATACCGGCGGTGTTCTCTTTGGCAAATCCTAATTCAGAGGCTTTTTTGTTGGGATGCACCTGAATGGAAAGGGGTTGATCGGCGCACAGCACTTTGAAGAGGAACGGTAACTCACCAAAACGCTCTGCAACGGCCTTGCCTAGCAGCGCAGGTTTGTTTGCATCAATCACGTCACGCAGGGAACGCGGCTGGTTGTTATCGAGAATTTTTGAGCTGCTTTTAGGATGAGCACCCATCCATAATTCCGCCATCGGCAGGTTTTCTGGATTTTGCACGCCATAAAGTTCTGTTAACGCAGTTTTACTTCCCCAGGCATAGTTTTGCACTGAGTTAATGAGTTTTTGCATTATTGAGCCCTGTTGTAATCTAGCTAAAGTTCCGACTATTAAACCAATTATCTGAGATGAAGTAACCAGGGGCGTAAAAAGTCGTATTAGTCTCAGTTTTTGTTAAAAAATTGTGTAGGATTATGTACCCGTCATCTTTCAAGCGGCAGAAAGTGTTGGCTGCGCTTGAAATCTAAAGGGCATAGCGTGCTCAAAAGCTAATAATTGATGTCGTAAGTGAGAGAACAATGTCGAATAAAGCCTTTCATTATCAAGAGCCTTTCCCGTTAAAAAAAGACGAAACAGAATACTACCTGCTCAGCAGCGATTATGTTTCAGTATCAGAGTTCGAAGGGCAGGAAGTCCTGAAAGTTGATCCTAAAGCCCTCACGTTACTTACCCAACACGCCTTCCACGATGCCTCGTTTATGCTACGCCCGGCCCACCAACAGCAAGTGGCTGATATCCTGAATGACCCGGAAGCCAGCGAAAACGATAAATACGTTGCACTCCAGTTCCTGCGTAACTCTGAAATTGCTGCGAAAGGCATTTTGCCAACCTGCCAGGATACCGGCACCGCCATTATCATGGGCAAAAAAGGCCAGCGCGTCTGGACCGGCGGCGGCGATGAAGAAGCCCTGTCTCGCGGCGTCTATAACACCTTTATTGAAGATAACCTGCGCTACTCGCAAAACGCGGCGCTGGATATGTACAAAGAGGTGAATACCGGCACGAATCTGCCCGCACAGATCGACCTCTACAGCGTCGATGGTGCCGAATACAAATTCCTCTGCATCGCCAAAGGCGGCGGTTCAGCGAACAAAACTTATCTGTATCAGGAAACAAAGGCGCTGCTCAGCCCGGGCCGCCTTAAAGATTATCTGGTCGACAAAATGCGCAGCCTCGGTACCGCCGCCTGCCCGCCATACCACGTCGCGTTTGTCATTGGCGGAACGTCAGCCGAAGCGACGCTGAAAACCGTGAAACTCGCCTCCACCAAATATTACGACGGGTTGCCAACCGAAGGTAACGAACACGGCCAGGCATTCCGTGATGTTCAACTGGAAGAAGAACTGCTGAAAGAGGCGCAAAACCTGGGGCTCGGGGCGCAGTTCGGCGGCAAATATTTTGCCCATGATATTCGCGTTGTACGTTTGCCGCGCCACGGCGCCTCTTGCCCGGTTGGCATGGGCGTCTCTTGCTCCGCCGATCGCAACATTAAAGCGAAGATTAACCGTGACGGTATCTGGATTGAAAAACTCGAACATAATCCGGGCAAGTATATTCCCCAGGAGTTGCGTCAGGCGGGGGAAGGCGAGGCGATTAAAGTCGATCTCAACCGACCGATGAGTGAAATCTTAAAACAGTTGTCGCAATACCCTGTTTCCACGCGTCTTTCTCTAAGCGGGACGATTATTGTGGCACGTGATATCGCCCACGCTAAACTCAAAGAGCGTATCGATAATGGCGAAGGCCTGCCGCAATACATCAAAGATCACCCGATATATTACGCAGGGCCTGCTAAAACGCCGGACGGCTATGCATCAGGCTCGCTTGGGCCGACCACCGCCGGACGTATGGATTCATATGTCGATCTCCTGCAAGCCAATGGCGGCAGTATGGTGATGCTGGCAAAAGGCAACCGTAGCCAACAGGTGACCGACGCCTGCCATAAACACGGTGGTTTCTACCTGGGCAGTATCGGCGGCCCGGCTGCGGTTCTTGCGCAGCAAAGTATTAAGAGCTTGACGTGTGTCGAGTACGCAGAGCTGGGAATGGAAGCCATCTGGAAAATTGAAGTGGAAGATTTCCCAGCCTTTATTCTGGTCGATGACAAGGGCAACGACTTCTTCCAGAAAATACACGCCTCCCAATGTACGCGATGCGTGAAATAGAACCTCAAGCCGCCCACCAGGGCGGTTTTTTTTTGCTCAAAGGAGAATGAAATGGTATCCAGTCGTACTGAAAAAGACTCAATGGGACCAATCGACGTCCCGGCAGATAAACTGTGGGGCGCGCAGACTCAGCGCTCTCTTGAGCATTTTCGCATCTCCACTGAAAAAATGCCGACGTCACTTATCCAGGCGCTGGCATTAACCAAGCGTGCGGCGGCTAAAGTGAACATGGATCTCGGTTTACTGGATGCGGTAAGGGGTAAAGCCATCATTGAAGCCGCCGATGAAGTGCTGGCTGGCAAACACCCTGAGGAGTTCCCGCTCGCCATCTGGCAAACCGGCTCGGGCACCCATAGCAATATGAACATGAACGAAGTGCTGGCAAACCGGGCGAGTGAAATTCTTGGCGGCGTGCGTGGCATGGAACGTAAAGTTCACCCCAATGATGATGTGAATAAGAGCCAAAGCTCGAACGACGTTTTCCCGACGGCGATGCACGTTGCGGCGATAATTGCAGTGCGTGAACAGTTGCTCCCACAACTAAACGTGCTGAAAGCGACATTGCAGACCAAAGCTGAGGCTTTCCGCGATATCGTAAAAATTGGCCGGACACACTTACAGGACGCCACACCGCTAACGCTGGGCCAGGAAATCTCCGGTTGGGTGGCGATGCTTGAGCATAATCTCAAACATCTTGACCATAGTTTGCCGCACCTTACGGAGCTGGCACTGGGCGGAACGGCGGTGGGAACAGGGCTTAATACGCACCCCGAATACGCCGTGCGCGTTGCAAAAGAGCTGGCAGAAATCACCCGGCAACCGTTTATCACCGCCCCTAATAAATTCGAAGCTCTGGCGACTTGTGATGCGCTGGTTCACGCGCACGGGGCATTAAAAGGGCTGGCGGCATCGCTGATGAAAATCGCGAACGATGTGCGCTGGTTATCTTCCGGCCCGCGCTGCGGCATTGGCGAAATCGCCATTCCAGAAAATGAACCCGGCAGCTCAATTATGCCCGGTAAGGTAAACCCTACCCAGTGCGAAGCGATGACGATGCTGTGTTGCCAGGTGATGGGAAACGATGTGGCTGTCAATATGGGCGGCGCTTCGGGCAACTTTGAGCTGAACGTCTATCGTCCGATGGTCATTCATAACTTCCTGCAATCCGTGCGTTTGCTGGCGGATGGCATGGAGAGTTTCAATGAACATTGTGCAGTGGGTATCGAACCGAATCGTGACCGAATCGCGCAGTTACTCAATGAGTCGCTCATGCTGGTGACCGCCCTGAATACGCACATTGGTTACGATAAAGCCGCTGAAATTGCCAAGAAAGCCCATAAAGAAGGGCTGACGCTTAAAGCATCAGCCTTAAAACTCGGCTATTTAAGTGAAGACGAATTTGATGCCTGGGTGCGTCCTGAAGAGATGGTTGGCAGTATGAAGCAGTAACTTTTTCCGCGTCTGCCTCTATTTTTCGCAATACAGATGCAGTCGCGGTATCACCTGTTCCAGCGGTTGCGCCTCCGGTTTATAGCGATGGCGAATATTGTCCGCATCGTAATTCAGTAACTCTCCCATATCTGGCGGCACTTCGCCGTTGTCCGAATTACATAACACCACCAGAGGCGAAGGGCAGGCGTGCTGCACCTGTTTCTTACGCTCCTGATACCAGGCGCGTGCGATAGGTTGTACCTTGACCGGGCGTTTAATCTTCAACCGTACACTGTCCGACAGGCTGCTTATCGCGTTCAGCTCCCGGGTAATTTGTTCTGCCCACTGTTCGCGGGTAAAAGGCGGCACGGCGCGGTTTGCCTTGAGGCTCTTCTCGAGCATGTCGATAACTTCGCGGCGGGAATAATTCTTAATGATCTGCTTGTTCGCCCAGCCGAAATTCAGCGTGGTGGGATTTTCCAGTAATGTAATAGTGCGATAAGCGTTGAGGGTGATAAGCCCTGGAAGCTGGCGGTGCACCCACTCGAAACGCTGCACGCTCGGCAACTTCGATTCCACACTAATAATGTTTTCCAGCGTTTGCTTGCGCTGATTAATGCGCTCAATAAGATCCTGGGTTTGTTTACGCTGCGTTTCATCAACCTGATAACAAACTGCACCCGGCAGGCGTACCGCGGCTTTACTGCTGATTTTTTCCGACAGTTGCTGGATAAACAAGCGCGTGAAATGGGTGAGGGCAGCCTGATGCGCCTCTTTACCAAGGCGCTGCGTCACCTCGATTTTTCTGACCGTATCATGCTCTTTCCCTTTATCCACCGCAGGTAAAAGAAACACACGACCAACCAGCAAGCGATAGCTATCAAGTTGTTCACGCAACTGGTGCAAATCCCGCTCAAGTTCGCGAAAGGTACTGTTTAAGCGCTCAATCAAATCGTATTTTGCCATGTCATTACCTTCATTAGTTACAACATACTAATGATTTATAGCACAGAGAGACAAACCTGACCATCGGTGTCGCAATGGTCAGGCAGAGGAAAAAAGGGGTTTAGCGGCGTGGTGTAATGGATGCAAGCGGCAGAGGCGAGTCGTTTTTTACCGGCCAGCTAAACCGGAATCGTGCGCCACCCAGCGCACCGCTGTCTACGGTGACAGAACCTTCCATCGCCGTTGCAACGGAATGAACAATGGCAAGGCCGAGGCCGCAGCCGCCGGTTGCCCGGTCACGGCTTGGGTCAAGGCGAACGAACGGTTCAAAGACACGCTCTCGCTCCTCGGCAGGAATACCTGGGCCATCATCTTCCACCTGCAAAATCGCTTTTTGGCCATCAAGCCACAGGCTGATGCGTAATTTCTCTTTGCTATAGCGCAGCGCATTGTTAATGAGGTTGTCGGTCACTCGCTCCATCAGCCGCAAATCAATCAGGCCAAAACTCCCTCCGGCGGGAATATCCAGCAGGACATCGAGCTGCGGGTTAATCATTCGCACATCGGCGATATGTTCATCCAGCCAGCGAGGCATATCTACTTTTGCCAGTTGTAGTTCGGTTTGCGGGCGATCCAGACGCGCGTAAGTCAGCAACTCTTCGATTAACGCTTCGAGTTGGCCAATATCACGATTCAATGCGAGGGATTCAGCCTCCGTCAGGTTGTCGCTCATTTCAAGGCGATAACGCAAACGCACGAGCGGCGTGCGCAGTTCGTGGGCAATGCCGTCGATGAGCAGCTTCTTGCTAGCGATTTGCGCGTTGATGCTGTCTGCCATCTGGTTAAACGCCACGCCCAAACGTTCGAAACTTGAGGCGCTGTCGAAATGAATACGTTCATCAAGATGCCCCGCGCCTAGCCGCTGCGCCGCGGTTTCCAGTTTGAGCATGTCCTTCCAGTGCGGTCGCATCCAGATAAACACCGGGAAGGCGAGGGAGATCGCAATAAAGGCCATCAATGCGACATCCAATAAGCGCATCTGGTGCAGGAAAAACAGATAGGGAATCGGCCCCACCGCCAAAACGTAATGGCTGCGTGGAATACGCTGAATAAACGTATATTCATCGTCGAGGGCGACAATTTCCCCGGCGTGCAGATGGTGCATGGTCATTTCATCGAGCTTGAATTTATCCATAGGTTCGATATGCAGCTTGAAGGATAAATTAAGGTCGAGATCTTTGATGGTGCGGTTCCAGTCGCGGGGCGGAATTTCTCTCAATTCGCTGCGCATCAAATACAGCGAACTTTTCATTAAATCATCCAACGACTGGCGTCCCGCGCGCTCCGCGGTAAATTTGTAGACCAGCCCTACCAGCATGGTCATCACTAAAAAGCAGACGAACAGCAAAAGATAGAACTGAATAAATAATTTTTTCAACGGAAATCACCGGCTTATCAGTTGGATAAATGCTTGGGGGCATCAGCGATCTCTGTTTGAAATTTTATGCCCCGTCTGGCCGGCTATGTAAGCAGGGTTTGCCCTCGCTGACAATATCTGGCTGTAGATTTGACGCTGTTTGCAGCTCTTTCGTACGCTGCTCCGTCAAAAGCTGGCAGACCATTTTTCCCGGCAGTGGACGGTGGAACAAAAAGCCCTGGCAGAGTTCAATGCCTGCCGATTTTACCTGGTCTAATTCTTCTGCGGTTTCAACGCCTTCAATCAGGATTTCACATTGAATAACCGTGCATAACTTCACGACCTGTTTCAGGAAGTTAAATCCGTCCGGTTTGGCTAATCCCAACACCATTGAACGATCCAGTTTTATCTTATCCAGCGGGTAACGCGTCAAATAGTGCAGCGTTGAATATCCGGACCCAAAATCATCGAGCGCAATTTTTATGCCGAGATTACGCATCTTCTCCAGCACTTCGGCAACGCGCACCGGCTCCTGGACTTTTTGTGATTCGGTGATTTCAAATTCCAGTTTCCATCCGGCAGGAAGCGGCTCCGCCAACACTTTGCGTACTACGTTTAACAGGCGGTAATCGATAAGCGTCTGAGGCGAAATATTAATTGAGATCGCCATATTTTCCGCCTCGGACATATTCTCCCGAACGTAGCTCAGAGCATGTTCCATCACCCAGAAATCGATCTCCGGCATAAGCCCTGTGCGCTCATAATATTTCAGGAAGACGGGCGGGGTGATCTTCCCGTCATCACTTTGGTGGCGGATAAGAGCTTCAAGGGCCACGATTTTATGATCGGACAAACGAACCTGCGGCTGGAAATAGAGAATAAACTTTCCGCTGGTTTGCAGCTTCTCAATCTGTAATTGCGCCTCTATGTAGCTGTTTTCCTCAACAACATGACTGTAGTTGGGCACCATTTCAAAATCAGTCGGTTGATGAATTTTCATCTCGCCGGTCAATAAATCGAGATCGGTGTTTTCGGTAGACGTCTGTTTTAATGAATTTTTGACAAACGGACGATAAATTAACACCCCTACAATGACCAAAAAGATATAGAGCATTAAGGCGTTCAAGGAATGCCCGCTGGCTAACCATACTTTAATTGGGCCAGGTGTTGACCAACTGACGATTTCCGAAATTCTCGGAATCACATCCAGATAGGTTGCGCCGTATGCCACAAAATAAGACAGCAACGGCGTCAAGACAAACGGGATGATCATGACCGGATTCAAAACAATCGGAAAACCAAAGATAAGCGGTTCGTTAATGTTAAACAGTGCCATTGGCGCGGAGACCGCCAACAAGCGGCGGTGAGTACTTTTTTTCTGCATCAAAATACAGATAATCAGGCTAAGCGTATTCCCTGTGCCGCCGGAATTACACCACATGTCATAGAACACCGGGCTAAGAATATTGAGCGCACCATGCCCGTTATGCCAGTCACTGATGTTTATTTTAGCCGCAGCGGTAAAGGCAACGTCAATATCCATAAAGAGATAGTAGCCATGAAGGCCAAAAAACCATGGCACGCTGCGCAACAAGACATACGAAATGCCATGTAAAAAATCAGTCGGGTAAAAGTAGAGTGAAAGAGAGCTAAAAAAATGCATTGCGCTATTCAGTTCGTTGTCGGCACCTAATTTTATGATGCTGCTAAATAGAGCAATAATCGCCAGCGTGGTGAAAAAAGAGATAACTGTAATATTATTGTTATCTTTCCATTGGTGAAGTTTTAGCAAAATTTTACTGACTTTTTCTTGCAAGACATTGCCGATTATTCCCGACACCAGCGCCATGGGAATACTGATGTCCAAAAAGAATTGTGCATTATTGTCTAATATTCGCCGGAAGATCATCAGTGTGCTGATGCTAAGTGCGATGCAATAAATTTGCGACAGGCGGTTTCTGACGGCCCAGTGTACGGCGATGTAGATGTTCAAGACCAGCGGCGCAAGGGCCAGAAAACCGATCTGTAACTGCATAAACCAGAGTGCTGCGTCGTTGAAGCCTGCCGTTTCACAAATAACCGACGCGGTAATGACCAGTCCACGGACAATTGAAAGGGGGACGATTGCCATGGTGCTGGCAATAATGGCATGGGCATAGCGATTATTTAATAGTCTAATTTGGCTGCTATTTAATCGATGCAACAGATGATTATGTAACCACACTTTTCTCACAAAATTACCTAAAGCCATTACGCTTATCAATGGTTGTCTTTAAACAGAACGCTGGGTGATTAACCTCAGTAATTCTGCTGTTAACGAGAATGCTTAATTTATATTTTTTTCTACAATTAACTGAATTAACTCTGTCCAAAAATAACAGTTTAAAACATCCATTTTTAGTAATTTCAGTAACACGTACTCAACAATTAGCGTGGATTTTAAGTAATGGCATTGTGCCATTCATATATGCAAACAAGCTGATAACAAAGAAAATACAATATGATCATGAAAACTCTTTTTCTGAATATATTTCGTATTTCTTAGGCAGCTAATCAAGTCGGCAGCGAAATCTACCATATTAGAAGCGTCGGTTTCTATATAGATAGGAACTTAATTTAGTTTTAAGCGATTTATAGGAAGTATATTTGAGAACGCGTCTTTAGGCGGAGATATTCTCCGCAAGCGAAAACGCGTTTTTGGGGCAGGGGTGAATCATGGCGTTGCAGAAAACTACGCTTCACTTTCCCAGGCGTGAGGGGCGAACAAGTAACCTTTATTGCGAACAGTCTTAATGCGAAACGGCTCTGTTGCGCTGTCGTAAAGTTTCTTTCTCAGGCGGGAGATAGCCACATCAACGCTACGATCCAGGCCGTCATAAGTTACGCCGCGCAGGTTTTTGAGCAGCGCGTCGCGATCCATGATCTGCCCTGCATGGGTAGCCAATTCCCAAAGCAAATCGAAATCAGCAGTAGAGAGCGTAATGTTCTCCGTACCCAGCGTCACCTGGCGGTTAACCGGGTCGATACACAGCGCGCCAAAACGCATCGCTTTGTGCGGTTTAAGCGTATTTGGGCTGCTTTCAACGGTCTGTTGTGCTGAGACGCGCTGGCGTAGATGCAGGCGCAAACGCGCCAGGAGTACGGCTGGAGGCGTGGTTTTGAGGATGTAATCGTTAGCTCCCATCTCAAGGGACAATATGTGGTTCATATCGCTATCAAGAGAGGTGAGCAGGACAATCGGGCCATCCCATTGCGGGCGCAGGTCGCGGCACAACGTCATGCCATCTTTGCCGGGTAACATCACGTCCAGTAACACCAGGTCAGGACTATGTTGTGCAATGGTCGCTTCGGCGCAATCTCCGCGACTTTCGACGATGACTTCGATGTCATGTTTGCCGAGGTACGCGGCGATTAATGCTCCAACTTCTGGATCGTCTTCTACATATACGATTTTATTCATGGCCTGACACATCAAATCAAAAGAGGAAACATACACTGCCGTAACGGTTTACACCATCAATCAGAGGTAAACAGAATTATCGCAGTGGGCGGCCGCCGTCAACAGCGTGCGTCCTGCCAGTAACGTAATGGCTATTGAGCAGGTAATCCACCAGCAAAACGATTTCTTGCTCACCTGGCACAATTTTCATCAGCGATTTGTTAAGTGCCTCTTTGCGATAGTCAGCATCGTCCTGTTCGTTGAACATAATCATCGCCGGAGCAATCGCATTCACTTTCACTTCCGGGGCTAATTTACGGGCAAACGAGCGCGTTAAATTATCCAGCGCGGCTTTGCTGGCGGCATAGGCGATATGCTTATCGCTTCCACGCTCCACGACATAATCTGTGAAATGAATAATATCGGCGCTTGAATGCCCGTGGCCGCGTAATAAAGGCTCAAACAGATGGTTGAGCAAATAGGGCGTATTAACATGAATCTGCAACATCGCGGCGAGCGTTTGTGCGGGAGATGAGTGGGGGGATTCAGCAAGCCAGGCGCTGGCATTATGCAAAACGGCGCGCAGGCCATTGCAATGCTGTTTTACCTGAGCGGCGAACTGCTCAATGCCCTGATTGGTAGAGAAATCCCCAAACAGGCAGGTCGCTCCGGCCTGTTCGAGTTCAGCCACCGCGGGGTAACGCGTGCGGTAGCTGATAATCACGGGTTGCTGTTTTGCCAGAAAATGATGCGCCAGCGCGAGCCCAATCCGCTTACCGCCGCCGGTAATCAGAATGGGACGGGCAGATGATGTTATCCCCATCGACGATTCCTTAATGGACTTATTTCACCAGCACCCAGGTCGCAGGAAATGCGGCCACTAATACCAGCATAATCACTGCTTTTTCCTTTAAATTCAGTCTGATTTCATGCGTGTGAGTGCTGCGTGTATACATGAAGACTAATAAACCTGGGGCATACAGTACCACCGAAAGCAGCAAATGCATGGGACCTGACGCATAAAGCAGCCATAGGCCATAGATACAAGCGCCAAGTCCAATCGCCTTATGAAGCGGACGCGTAGCGACTTTCAATAAATAGGCGCCCACCAGGAAATAGGGCACCAGAATCATCTCTGAGGCGATCGTCAGTAGCGTGTTGTAATCCGAACCGGTTAACCAGATGAGCACCAGGCAAATCTGAATACTGAGATTGGTTAACCAAAGCGATGCCGAAGGAGCGCCGTTCTTGTTTTGACGGGCGAAAATTTTCGGAAATGCTTTGTGTGTTGCGGCCAGGAACGGCACTTCGGCGGCCATAATCGTCCAGCTCAGGTATGCACCGCATACTGAAACAATCAGACCCGCGGCGATAATCACTTCACCCCACGGCCCCATCATTTCAACCATTAAACCGGCCATTGAAGGGTTGCGCATACCTGCCAGTTCAGGGCGCGCGATAACGCCAAGGGAAAGCAAGGTTACCAACAGGTAAACACCCAATGCCGCCAAAACGGCCAGCAGTGTGGCGCGGCCCACATCATTTTTATTGCGTGCGCGAGCAGAAACCACCACCGCACCTTCCACCCCAATAAACACCCATAGAGTGATCAGCATGGTATTTTTAACCTGTTCCCAGACTGGAACGCCCAGCGCAATACCGCTGAAATCAAGTTTAAACGTCGAGAGTTTGAACGCCATTGCCGCCAGCACGATAAACAATCCCAGAGGCAACAATTTGGCGAGGGTGGCAACCAAATTGATACTGGCCGCAGTTTGCACGCCGCGCAGCACCAGGAAGTGCACCATCCAGAGTAAAACGGAGGCGCCGACGATTGACTGCCAGGTGTTGCCATCCCCAAACAGACGCAGCTCTGGCGTATCGGTAAAGAAACTTAGCGCGGAGAAAACGATGACTAAATAGGAGACATTGGCGATAACCGCACAAAGCCAGTAACCCCAGGCGGAGAAGAAACCGATGAGTTCCCCGAAACCTTCTCGTGCATAAGTGAAAATGCCGCCGTCCAGATCGGGGCGCAAACGGGTTAACACCACCATCGCCAATGCCAGCAGCAAAATACCCACGCCAGTAATTGCCCAGCCGATCAGCAACGCTGAGGGACTCGCCACGCTTGCCATATTTTGCGGCAGACTAAAGACACCCGCACCGAGCATTGAGCTTAAAACCAATGCGGTTAATGCGGCGAGTCCAAGCTTCTTTTCCATAGCAATCCCGTAAAAATCGATTAAAACCCAGAATAATTATTATGCTTTGGTGCATAAACATGGTGGGTAACACTAAGGCGCGGAATTTTACGGAGTGTAAGCGCAGCTTGCAATGACATGAGCCATAAAATGCCCGGAGATATAAAAAAGGGTAGCTAAAAAGCCACCCTTTAGTCAGAAAAATGCAGAAATTACTTATAAAGGTCTGCGCTGACGGTCAAGTTGCCGCCACGCTCTTCCCACTGACGAGTAATGTGGTAGTACTTAGCCCCTTTCTTCGCGGCACGCTTAGCCACCTGGTAAGAGACTTCGGTGCTGCTGCCGTAGTGGCCGGTGAACTTCACGCTATCAAACGGAACCATTTGCGCGGCAGTCACTTTGTTCACTTCCTGAATCTTGGTGCCATCCGGGAGCGTTACGGTGTAACGCCCGCCTTGCGTGGTTTGCGTTTCAAAGAAACGGCCTACATCGGAACTTGGGGTGCTTGAACTGGCAACGCCTGGAATTTCCACTTTCGCAGCCGCTGCGCCGCCTGCAGCAAGTGCTGCTTTACCGGCTTCTGAATCGGCGGGAATCACGTCAGGGCTTTGCAGCACACGTTTTTTTGCATCTTTCTTATAGATGAAAGCGGTAATGCGCTGGTTGCCACCTGAGTTCGCATCGATTTGGCGCACGATATAGAACGAATCCGCACCTTTTTGTTTTGCGACACGGGTAATGGCATCGTTAACTTCAGGCTGGCTGCGATAAAAACCCTGGACTGTCACGGTATCGAATGGCTCAAGAGCATATGCTTGGTCTTTCGGTAACTCCACTACGCCGTTGATAACGCGGTTGGTGGTTTTTTCAGCTTTAGGGGCATCAGCATGGTATACATCAGCAACCACGCGCCAGTTACCGCTGCTGCCGGTATCGTTGGTGTCCAGTACGTAGAAAGAGGCCGCACCCATGTTGTCCGCGCGACGAGAAACAGATTTCACTGCCTCACCGATGGAGTTAAAACGCCCGGTGATGGTAATGCGTTCAAAAGGTTTAAGAGCAGCAGCTTGATCGGGAGTCAGTTCTGTTGCTGCCTGAGCCGACAGCGTAGTTAAGGAAATCAGTGCTGACGCCAGAAGGGTGTTCTTGAGCTTCATAAAAATAGTCCTTCGCCTTGCGCAAAATGAATACAAATACCGCATTCTCTGAGGGTTACCTGTTAGCCGCCGATTATGCATTGAAACGCTGCAAGTGTCTGCGGCATTTTTCTCTCTGCAACTTTTGATTGCAGATATTTTTCATAACAAAATTTTATAAATTCACAAAAGAGTGCTTTGACCAGTAAAAGTGATAAAGCATACAACTTAATTAGTTAATGTAATGTTAAATATGCACTTTGCGACGGCGCAGAATCGTGAATTGCCTCGCTGATAAAGCGTATTATCAGGCTTCGAAGATGAAACTTAGGCGAAAAGGGCTGTCCTGGGCCTTTAGCACTAAACTTTTACGATAATGATACAAATACTGAGATCCTGATCTAGATCACAGGCGTTATTTTCAGTAGGTTATAAATAGTTTGTTACAGATGTATTTTTATTTGAACGGGCGATGAAAATGACGATTGTCTGACGTTTGAATCAGATAGCGTGTCTGAGTTGCCGTGGCTTTGTCTGGCAAACCATCAACAAAAAATGAGATGGAAGGGAATACTATGCGTATTGGGGTACCAAAAGAGCGGTGGGCGGGTGAATCCCGCGTGGCTGCCACGCCAAAAACAGTGGAGCAACTGCTGAAACTGGGTTTCACCGTCACGGTTGAAAGTGGCGCGGGTAAATTGGCAAGCTTTGATAACGAAGCGTTTGTACAGGCAGGCGCGACCATTTCAGATACCGCTGAGGTCTGGCAGTCTGACATCGTACTGAAAGTCAACGCACCGCAAGACAGCGAAATCGAGTTGCTGCGTGCGGGCTCAACGCTTGTTAGCTTTATCTGGCCTGCTCAAAATCCTGAGCTACTGGAAAAACTGGCCGCTAAAAATGTCACCGTCATGGCGATGGATTCTGTTCCACGTATTTCTCGTGCGCAGTCGCTCGATGCTTTGAGCTCTATGGCAAACATCGCCGGTTATCGTGCGATTGTTGAAGCGGCTCATGAATTCGGCCGTTTCTTTACCGGCCAAATTACCGCTGCCGGTAAAGTGCCACCGGCGAAAGTAATGGTTATCGGTGCGGGTGTAGCGGGTCTTGCGGCTATTGGTGCAGCAAACAGCCTCGGCGCAATTGTGCGCGCATTCGACACTCGTCCAGAAGTAAAAGAACAAGTGCAAAGTATGGGCGCTGAGTTCCTGGAGCTGGACTTCAAAGAAGAAGCGGGCAGCGGCGATGGCTACGCTAAAGTAATGTCCGAAGCATTCATTAAAGCCGAAATGGAACTGTTTGCGGCCCAGGCGAAAGAAGTCGACATTATTGTCACGACGGCGCTTATTCCTGGCAAACCGGCACCAAAACTCATCACCCGCGAAATGGTTGACTCTATGCAAGCGGGAAGTGTGATTGTCGACTTAGCCGCGCAGAACGGCGGCAACTGCGAATACACCGTTGCGGACCAAATTACCGTTACGCCAAACGGCGTGAAAGTGATTGGCTACACCGATCTGCCGGGCCGTTTGCCGACGCAGTCGTCCCAGCTTTACGGTACCAACCTGGTTAACCTGTTGAAGCTGCTGTGCAAAGAGAAAGATGGCAACACGGTGGTGGATTTTGAAGATGTGGTCATCCGTGGCGTTACGGTTATTCGTGATGGCGAAGTGACCTGGCCTGCACCACCGATTCAGGTTTCCGCTCAGCCTCAGGCTGCGCCTAAACAAGCGGCGGCTCCGGTTGAAGAGAAAAAGCCGGCTTCGCCATGGCGTAAATATGCGTTTATGGCTCTGGCGATTATTTTGTTCGGCTGGCTTGCTGACGTGGCACCAAAAGAGTTCCTTGGTCACTTTACTGTGTTCGCTCTGGCCTGCGTCGTGGGCTACTACGTGGTATGGAACGTTTCTCACGCGCTGCATACGCCGCTGATGTCGGTGACCAACGCCATTTCAGGGATTATTGTGGTGGGCGCATTATTGCAGATTGGTCACGGCGGCTGGGTTAGCTTCCTGAGCTTCATTGCCGTGCTGATCGCCAGTATCAATATTTTTGGTGGTTTCACCGTCACTCAGCGCATGCTGAAAATGTTCCGGAAGAACTAAGGGGTAACACATGTCTGGTGGATTAGTTACAGCAGCATACATTGTTGCCGCTATTCTGTTTATTTTCAGCCTGGCGGGGCTGTCAAAACACGAAACATCTAAGCAAGGCAACTTGTTCGGTATGGCCGGGATGGCTATCGCATTGGTTGCAACAATCTTCGGGCCAGAGACTGGCAACGTCGTCTGGATTATCGTGGCGATGGTCATTGGTGGTGCCATCGGTATTCACCTTGCGAAGAAAGTTGAAATGACCGAAATGCCGGAGCTGGTGGCTATCCTGCACAGCTTCGTGGGTCTGGCGGCGGTTCTGGTGGGCTTTAACAGCTATCTGGATCACGCCCCAGGTCTTGAGCCGGTAATGGAAAACATCCATTTAACGGAAGTATTCCTCGGGATCTTCATCGGGGCAGTGACCTTCACGGGTTCTATCGTGGCTTTTGGCAAACTACGCGGCAAAATCTCTTCTAAACCGCTGATGTTGCCAAACCGACACAAACTGAACCTGGCGGCGCTAGTTGTCTCGTTCGCAATGCTGATTATTTTCGTGCGTACCGAAAGCGTTGGTCTGCAGGTTCTGGCGTTGCTGGTGATGACGATCATCGCGCTGGTGGTTGGCTGGCATCTGGTGGCGTCGATTGGTGGCGCAGATATGCCGGTTGTGGTTTCCATGCTGAACTCCTACTCCGGTTGGGCGGCGGCGGCGGCGGGCTTTATGCTCAGCAACGACCTGCTGATTGTGACCGGTGCGCTGGTCGGTTCGTCGGGTGCGATTCTGTCTTACATCATGTGTAAAGCGATGAACCGCTCCTTTATTAGCGTCATTGCAGGCGGCTTCGGCACAGACGGTTCTTCAACCGGTGAAGGCGAAGAAGTGGGTGAGCACCGTGAGATCACGGCGGAAGATACCGCTGACATGCTGAAAAACTCAACCTCAGTCATCATCACGCCAGGATACGGCATGGCGGTTGCGCAGGCGCAGTATCCGGTGGCGGAAATCACTGAGAAGCTGCGTGCGCGTGGTATCAAAGTACGCTTTGGTATTCACCCGGTTGCAGGCCGTTTACCGGGCCACATGAACGTTCTGTTGGCGGAAGCCCGCGTACCGTACGATGTGGTGCTGGAAATGGACGAAATTAACGATGATTTCGCAGATACCGATACCGTTCTGGTTATCGGCGCGAATGACACCGTTAACCCTGCAGCACTGGAAGATCCACGCAGCCCAATCGCCGGGATGCCGGTATTGGAAGTGTGGAAAGCGCAGAATGTTATAGTCTTCAAACGTTCCATGAATACCGGCTATGCTGGGGTGCAAAACCCGCTGTTCTTTAAAGAGAATACGCAGATGCTGTTTGGCGATGCCAAGGCGAGTGTAGAAGCGATTCTTAAAGCGCTTTAATTATATTTGAACATAAGTTTTTTCCTAAACCGCCTCTCGAGGCGGTTTTTTTGTATTAATTAAAACCGTTATCATCAATACGGAGGAGAAACAATTCAGGCAGGGGTAGTAATATTGTGATGCTGCAAATCACACGATACAATTAATATAAATTCAGCTAACACGGTTGTTGTGTATGAAAAGAGTCATAATATTAAGTGCCGCATTAATTCTTTCTGGCTGCGTTACCCATCGTTGGGTAAAAGAAGGGGCGACCGAGCAGGATAGAAATATGGCAGAAACGGCCTGTAAAGCGGAAGCGTTAAGAGGCCTGCCTCCCGACTACGTGGTCAATAGCAAAACCACCTCAAAAGATAAGAAACACAATTCAAGCAGTACAAACTACTCATCTATTGATGCCAATGAAATCAAACGTGGGATTCTTGAAAAGGATTGTATGTATCAGAAAGGTTGGTCGCAAATAGACGTTCAGAATTAATTAAACAAATGTTGTTATATTAATAGCTAACCTTTGTTGAATTTTTGTTTTTCTTATTCTTATTATTTTCCACGAGTAAATATATTTACAGATGCCGCTCTTGAGCGGCATTTTGCTATTACAGCGCTTATCACTGCTATGAATGCAACGTTACATTTAACTATCTGAATCTATAGAAGAATAGTGTAGAAGGAATACAGGGCAACGAGTAAAATATAACCGGGTGCTGAAGCTGACTGCTTCGAACCCCATGGTAAAAAGCAGACAGAAAAAAGCCCCGAGTTAGTTAAACCAACCCGAGGCCCTCTCATGCATAGACCCCATGATAGTAGCCTCTTCATTTTGTGTTTGCAACGCAGGAGGCGAAAATGTCGTCAAAGAACAGGTTGTTTTCCGTAATCGTTATCTGTTTGACAATTCTCATGATTATATTTCTGGTTAAGGATTCACTGTGTGAATTCCACTACCGAAAAGGCAGCATTGAGATGGCGGCATTTTTAGCCTGTCGAAAGTCGTAATCGCGAAGTTTTAGAGGTCAGTGGCGGGGGATTTTCCCCGCCACACATGGGAATCTTGCATGATATTTCAGCACTCCACCCAACAAAAAGCCCGTTCATTCGCCATGAGCGGGCTTTTCTTTTACTGTGCTTAAATCTTGCGGCTAATCGTCTTCATCGTCATCCATTTCTACGGGTGTCTGGTAATCATCAGGTTTAATCACCAGTAAATCACACCGCAGGTGGTCGATAACTTGTTCCGCTGTATTACCCAGGAACGCGGCAGAAAGGCCAGTGCGGCCTACGGTGCCGAGCACTACAATACCCGCTTGTAAATGTTCGGCGAGATCGGGGATCACTTCTTCTGGCAACCCTTTCTCGACGTGAGTCATTTTCTCATCAATGCCAAATTTTTGGCGTAACGCTTTCATTGCCACCAAATGCTGGCCGCGAATGGCATCGTTATAAACGCTTGGATCAAAATCTGGAAGTTCGATGGCAATATTAATGGGGGTAATGGGGTAGGCCCCGACGAGATGGACTTCTGTGTGGTTAACATCATCGGCCAGGCGAAGCGTCTCTTTAACCAGTTTTTCGTTCAGTGCGTTGTGGTACTGCTCTTCACTGGCGAGGTTTACCGCGACAACTGCACGGCCACCTTCAGGCCAAGGTTTTTCATTAACCATCCACACCGGGCTCGGGCATTTACGCAGGAGATGCCAGTCGGTTGGCGTGAAAATAACGGCTTCCAGTTTATCGTGCTGGTGCGTCATTTTAAGCACAAGGTCATGACCACCGCTGATCACTTCCTGAATAATCGCCTCGAAAGGACGATTATGCCACACCACTTTAATTTCAATCGGGACGCCCGAATCGATGTAGTACTGGGCTTGTTCTTTAATCCAGGCCGCGCGTTGGCTTATCACGCCTTTGCGCATAGCGGTGCGCTCATCTGGCGACAGAAGGGTGGTCATTTCGTAGGAAAAATCATAGATAGGCAGAAAAGCTTTGATCCTGCCCCCAATCCGTTGATGCAAATAAACTGCACGCCGCAGGGCGGGTTGATCATCCTGATTAGGATCTATTGCGACTAGCATGTTTTGATACTTTGCCATACAGGTCTCCTTACAACTGCTTAACCACAGTCTGTTAAGTAAGATTAACCTATATGTGATGAATGAAACAGGTGATAACCTATTGCAGGATCAATAAATCGACAAAATCTATTGATCCTGGTTAAGTCAGGAAGAATCAAGCAACGTTACGCGATTGACCAGCGAGTTGTGAAAGAATATCGATGTTTTCGATAGTAATATACTTTCCTTTTACCGCCAGCATGCCGCTTTTCTGGAAACGCCCTAACAGGCGGCTGATGGTTTCAACCGTCAGGCCAAGATAGTTACCGATGTCGCCACGCGTCATGGTCAGACGGAATTCCCGAGGGGAGAAACCGCGCTGCGCAAAGCGGCGTGAAAGATTGTAGATAAACGCGGCCAGACGCTCTTCTGCATTCTTTTTAGAAAGCAGCAGAATCATATCCTGATCGCCCTTAATCTCACCGCTCATCAAACGCATCATCTGCTGGCGCAGATTCGGCATTTTACCGGACAAATCATCCAGCGTTTCGAACGGAATCTCGCAGACCATTGAGGTTTCCAGCGCCTGCGCAAAACTTGGGTGCAGCCCGGTGCCGATAGCATCAAAGCCCACTAAATCACCCGCCAGATGGAAGCCTGTAATCTGCTCGTCACCTTGCTCTGTGATGGTGTAGCTCTTAATTGTCCCTGAACGAATCGCGTACAGCGACTTCAGCTCATCACCTGCCTTAAACAGGGTTTGTCCCTTCTGAATAGGCTTTTTACGCTCGATAATATTATCAAGCTGATCAAGCTCATGTTCATTGAGCGTGAAGGGGATGCATAATTGGCTGATGCTGCAATCCTGGCAATGGATAGCACAGCCGCCAGACTGAATGCGTCGAATAATTCGCTTTTCAGGGATCATAGATATGCTCGGGCCGTTATTGATATTGGTCAATTTTAACATCTTTTTCTTGAGCACGTAAGTATGATGAAAGCGCATTCAGAATATAACGGGTATTAAAGCCAGGGTTATAGAGCTATCCCATTGAAATTCATGGAACTGCACAGATGCCAGCATTATTCCACGAAGAATAAAGCATAAATCCCTATGCAGAACGATGCTAGATCAGCAAATACCCTTCATGGCGCAACAGCCACTCTTTTCGGGTAACCCCTCCCGCATAACCGGTCATCGTGCCATTGCGGCCAATCACCCTATGGCAAGGAACCACAATACTTACCGGGTTTGAACCATTTGCCGCACCCACCGCGCGCGCAGCACCCGGTCTGCCGAGTTGTTCCGCTAGCTGCCCGTAATGCATGATTTGACCGCACGGAATCGATCGCAGTGTTTTCCACACTTCACGTTGAAATTCTGTTCCGGCGGTCGCGGTCGGTAGCGTTTGGATCACGGCTAAATCGCCGTCAAAATAGTCGCGTAGTTTATCGCTCAACCCGCCTGGATTAGCGCTCGCCACGCGCTGGTAGCCGCTGACACCGTAATGAAGACCGAGCAATTGCACCATTCTGTCGCTATGTTCATCCCATTCCACCGCGCGCAAATGGTAGTGCTCATCACACATCACCCATAACGGCCCTAATGGTGTTTCGATTTTGTCTTCCAGCAGTGTCAGCATTATTCGCTCCGGTTAACTCAGACGCGGGTAAATTCCCGGCCCAATTGGCAGGCCCACAAGATACCACGCCACCAGCAGTAGCAACCAGACACCCAAAAAGATGAGGGGGTAAGGTAATACTAAAGAGTAATAAGTCCCTAATTTCGCATCCGGTTTATAGCGTTGCAGGAATCCTAAGAATAATGGAATAAACGGTGAAACCGGAGCCAGTGGGATTACAGAAGAATCCGCCACACGGAACAGAATTTGCGCAAAGGCCGGATGGAACCCCAACAGCATAAACATCGGGACAAAGATCGGGGCCAGAATTGACCAGATAGCCGAGCCGCTCGCAATAAACATACATAAAAAAGACGACAGCAGGGCTAGGCCCAGAAATGCCGGAATACCGTTCAGGCCAGAACCTTCCAGCACATCAGTCAGCCCGACGGCCATGAATTTGCCCATATTGCTCCAGTTGAACATCGCTACAAACTGCGCCAACGGGAACACCATTACGATAAATCCGGCCATCTCCTTCATCGGCTCAATCATTAACTGCGGCAAATCTGCCTGCCTGCGGATTTTTTTCGTCGCGATGCCATATGCCAGCGAAATGACAAAAAAGAACAGGATAATCAGCGGCACAATTCCGCTAATAAAAGGAGAAGGAATAATGGTGTGTTTAACCGGGTCGCGGAGCAAACCATTTTCTGGCACCAACAGCAGAGCGACAACCGCGATAAACAGCAGCGAAACAATCCCGGTGACGCGCAACCCAAAGCGTTGTACATCGTCGAGTTGCTGAAGCTTTTCTCGGTTTTCACCTTGCCAGACCCCCAAACGTGGCTCGACGATTTTATCGGTAATCAGGCCGCCAACAATCGACAGCACAACCACGGATGTCGCCATAAAATACCAGTTATCAATCACGCTCACGTGCATTGCGGGGTCGATACTGTGGGCGGCTTCGGTACTGATCCCAGAAAGCAGCACATCAGTGGTCACAATCAATAAATTAGCGGTGAATCCGCAACCGACACCGGCAATCGCCGCCAGCAAACCGGCGACGGGGTGACGCCCCACGGCGAGAAAAATGAGTGCGCCCATCGGGGGCATAATCACCAACGCCGCATCCGAAGAGATGTGGCTAAAGAAGGCGATAAACAGCACCATATAACTGGCATAACGCGCGCTGACGTGCGATGCCATTTTTACCATCAGGCTCGGTAACAACCCGACACGTTCCGCCAGCCCCGCGCCTAACACCAACGCCAGAATCGCTCCCAGGGGGGCAAATCCGCTGAAGTTCTTAATGACATTCGGCAAAAACCAGTGAACGCCCTCGGCACTCAGCAAATTTTTGACTTGCACCAGGCTTCCGTCTGCCGGGCTTCGCACACTCACGTTGAATGCCGAAAGTATCGCGGTGCTTACGGATAAAATGACAATCAAATAGACGAACAGCAAAAAAGGATGGGGCACTTTATTGCCAATTTTTTCTACCAGGCCGTACAGCTTGCTGTTGCCAGTATGCGAGGGTAAGGATGAAAGACTCATAGAGGGCCTCTATCGGTTGCGATGTTGTGTTTTTATTTATGGTTTTGTCGTGTTTAGGGCGGATGAGGCTGCGCTAATCCGCCCTAAAAAAACGCTCACTCTTTGGTGTCGTTGGTTATTTTAAAGGTGACGGTGTAACGTTTTTCGGAATCGGACACTGGTAAGGGCGCTCAGTAAGTTGTGCGTGCAACTCACTTTGGCAGGCTTCCAGCGTCTGTGGATGGGTAAACAACTGCAGCGCAGTGGCCGCCATCACTTTTCCTGCATGTAACATTCCTTTATGGGCGATTGAGGTGCGCCCCTGGCTCACCAGTTGCCAGGTATGCAGCGGCGTACCCACGGTAAAGCACGGGCTAAAGCATTGTGCAACCGGCACTTTCCAGCTTACATCACCCACATCCGTCGAGCCGGGAAGGATTTTGTCATTTGCGGCGTAGGGCGCAATTTCATTAATCAGTAACGTTTCACGATGGCGACGTGCAAAGGCCTTGCCCTCTTCATTGGAGGTGTTAGCGATATTATTTAAGCTATTTTGCAGATCGTTTTCGGTCAGCGTAGCGCGAATTTTTTTGGCAAACGTCAGCTCTTCATCGCTCCATTGCGGCAGGCCAAGCGCCTGCAAAGCCTGATACATTACGCCTTCGAGATGGCGGTTTGGCAGGTAATTAGAGCAGGCTTTATCAAAGCGCACGTTCACCGAGGTTTCAGTCATCAATGCCGCGCCTTCAGCGATTTTATTGATGCGCTCGTAAATATGTTGGGCCTGTGCCATTTCAGGCGCACGAATCAAATAGAGCACTTCGGCCTGCGCCTGCACCACGTTTGGCGAAATACCGCCGGTATTGGTAATGGCGTAATGCACACGCGCTTTCTCAATAATGTGCTCATTAAGGAAATTGGTGCCGGTCGCCATCAGCGTAACGGCGTCCAGGGCGCTGCGCCCCAGGTGAGGTGAATTAGCCGCATGGGCCGCAATACCATTGAAACGATAGGCTACCTGAATGTTTGCCAGCGAACTGGTGCTGAACATGCCCGCGTAGGCTTCCGGGTGCCAGGTAACGGCGGCATCAACATCGTCAAAAAGCCCTTCGCGCACCATAAACGTTTTGCCGGAACCGCCTTCTTCCCCTGGGCAGCCATAAAAACGCACGGTTCCTTTGCCACCGTATTGCTCAAGCCAGGTTTTAATCGCAACAGCACCCGCAAAAGCGGCGGTGCCGAGTAAATTGTGGCCGCAGCCGTGGCCGTTAGCGCCTTCAACCAGCGGCGCAGGTGATGCTTCACCCGAACACTGACTCAACCCCGCCAGCGCATCGTATTCACCCAGCAGCGCGATCACCGGTTTTCCGGAGCCAAAACTTGCCACAAACGCGGTTTCGATATTTCCTGCATTGCGCTCCACGCTAAAACCTTCGGCCTCAAGCGCACAGGCGAGGCGTTCTGCCGACCAATGCTCTTCAAAACGGGTTTCCGGGTGATCCCAAATATCATCTGCAATCGCGGTAAACTCACCGCGTTTGGCCTCAATGGCATCATCAACAAACTGATAAATTGAACTCATCACACACCTCGCGACCAGGGGAAATTAAGGGCGAGGCGAGCCAGCGTATTCACGGCAACTTCCATCACCTTCTCATCAAAATCAAACTTCTCGTTATGATGCCCGGCACTCAATTCAGTACCGAAAACCATATAGGACGCTTTACCGCCTTGCTCCTGGACACGCGCCATCATCAGCGTGGCATCTTCCGAACCCGCCGCGCCTTTCACGGTATCCACAACCTGCGTCACGCCGCTCACTTCGCTCGCCTGCTGGCGAATATATTCGACCCATTCAGGAGATGGTACGCTGTTGGTCGCAGCGCCCATCAACTGCACTTCTGCCTCGATACCGTACATCGTGGCGGTCCCGCGAATAATTTCCTGGGCACGGTCAAAAACGTAATCGTTGATAACGTTGGTTTCGCCACGCGTTTCTACTTTCAGTAAGGCCTGCGCCGGTACCACGTTGCGCCCGCTACCGGCCTGCAGCACCCCAACGTTAATGCGGGAAGCACCTGCGCTATGGGGTGCTACGGAATGCAATGCCAGCGCGGTTTGTGCGGCGGCGAGCAGGGCGTTCCGGCCTTCTTCGGGTTTCCCGCCTGCGTGTGCGGCAACACCGGTGAACAGCACATCAAATTTGGTGGTCGCCATAAAATTATCGCTGCCACACACCACGGTGCCTGTCGGGATACCGGTGCCGATGTGAATCGCCGTAAAGTAATCGATATTATCTAGAGCGCCTGCGGCAACCATGGCGCGTGCGCCGCGCGTCCCTTCTTCGGCAGGCTGGAAAATAAGCTTAATCGTGCCGTTTAGCTGGTCGGAAAACTGTTGCAGTACGGTGGCAAGTCCAAGCCCGATTGCCGTGTGCCCGTCATGGCCGCAGGCGTGCATCATTCCGGCATTGCAAGAGGCAAACCCCTCGGCAAATGGGCGATGCGCAGGTTGAAGCATCTCACCTAAATCGAGTGCATCCATATCCACGCGAAAAGCGAGCGTTGGGCCTGGGCGGCCTGTTTCAAGCGTGGCGACAATGCCGGTAAATCCGCCGGAAAAATACGCCAGCCATTGTGGCAACGCACCTTGTTCAACGGCACGTTTTTCTTCGCGATCCAGCACTTCGGCAGAAGGCAGCCCCATTCGCGCCGCGTCATCGACCACATCACGGCCCAGGGCTAATTGATACCCTAATTGATGCAGCGTTTCTGCCACCAGGGTGGCAGTGCGAAACTCCAGCCAGCCGGACTCGGCAAAGTGGTGAAAATCACGCCGCCAGTGCTGCAGGCGCGGTGCTAATTCATGTACTGCCCGTTCTAATTTCGACATAAGCCCACTCATCTCGGTTAAGCATCTTCTGTGATCGACTTCACGCTGTGATAGTTTTTACTTATCACTGAGCGATATTTGGTAGTTTTCGCCGTCATGGGATTACCCTGGCATAAGAGATTGAATTACAGTAGATGCCAAAATCTTTTGGCTGATAGCTAATGGTTATCAGGAGGTCGCGTGTCCTTCCAGGTTAAGCTTCATCAGATTCGTGCGTTCGTCGCGGTTACGCAAAATGGCAGCATTCGCGGGGCCAGTCGGGCGCTCAATCTTTCTCAGCCCGCGCTGACAAAATCGATTAAAGAATTAGAGGAGGGTATGTCTGCCCGCCTGTTTATTCGGCGCAGCCAGGGCGTGGCCTTAACCGAATGCGGGGAAAGCTTTTACCAGCATGCGCGTTTGATTCTCGAAGAGTTACGCGCCGCGCAGGAAGATATATTGCAACGCCAGGGTCAATTGGCCGGGCAAATCAATGTCGGCATGGCCGCGAGTATTTCACGCACCCTGATGCCGCCGGTTATCACCGCGTTCCATCAAAAACACCCGCAAGTCAAAGTACGCATTATGGAAGGGCAACTGGTTTCGATGATCAACGCTCTGCGCCAGGGCGAGCTGGACTTCACCATCAACACCTATTATCAGGGCCCATACGACCAGGAATTTACCTTTGAGAGACTGTTTGAAAAACCGTTCGCCATCTTTGCTCGCGAGGGGCACCCGGCTATTAATGCGCAATCAATAAAAGACCTGCTGCACTATAACTGGACGCTACCCACCCCACGCGGCAGCTACTACAAACAGCTCGAAGAGTTATTCCAGAAGCGCTCAGAAATTCCGAATGTCAGCGTATTTTGCGAGACATTTTCCGCCTGTATCAGCCTCGTTGCCCAAAGCGATTTCCTGAGTATTTTGCCCGCAGAATTAGGCAATGACCCGTTGCTGGCTCATCGGCTTAAACAGATTAACGTCAGTGAAACGCTGCCCCAGGCCACCTATTATTTGATTCAACGGCGTGATGTCTCCCAGGCTCCACTGACCACGGCGCTGATTAACCAGTTTCGGCGCGAATGCCGCTAACCAGCATTGAGCCACGGCATTTTGGCGGCTATAGTGACGTCAGAATTAGCCCCGGAGGATTGCACATGAACCTTGACGAAAAATCGCTGTTTCTTGACGCCATGGAGGATGTGAAACCGCTGAAGAACTGCAACAGCAGCCAGTGGATAAAACCGGCTAAAGAGAAGGTGGTGCAAAAACTCGATGTGGTTCAGCTTGATAATTTTTTGACTACCGATTTTCTGGAAATTATTCCGCTCGCCACGCTGCTTGAATTTAAGCGTGAAGGGCTGCAAACCGGCGTGCTGGATAAACTCCGCCACGGCAAATACAAACAAGAAGCCAGCCTGAATCTGATTCGTCACTCCGTCGAGCAGTGTCGCCAGTTGCTTTTTGCGTACATCCAGCAAGCCAAAAAAGAGGGGCTGCGTAATGTGCTGATCGTTCATGGAAAAGGGCGCGACGACAAATCCCACGCCAACATCGTGCGCAGTTATGTGGCGCGTTGGCTGATGGAATTTGAAGAAGTGCAGGCCTTTTGCAGCGCGATGCCGCACCACGGTGGAAGCGGGGCGTGTTATGTGGCGCTCAAAAAATCCGACCAGGCAAAAGTCGAAAACTGGGAACGCCACGCAAAACACAGCCGCTAACCCACACTTCAGCCGCGTAGGTCGGATAAGGGCGCGATCCGACGTTTCCGACCCGCCTATTTCAACAATAGCGACAACTCTTGCGCCGCTTCCTGAAGTTTTGGTAGCACACGGTTAAGCAACTCCTGTGCGGAAACTTGCCCGGCATGCACGCCCACGTTCAGCGCGGCTACGACAGCGCCGTCGGGATTGACCAGCGGAACGGCAATCGAACGCAGCCCCATCTCCAGTTCCTGGTCGTTAAGCGCATAGCCTTGCAGGCGTACGCGCTTTAACTCTTCGCGCAGCTTACTCACTGAATCCACCGTCTGCGGCGTATAACGAATCATGGTGATGCGCCCGAGAAAATCGTTGAGCTGCTCTTCCGGCAAATAGCTTAACAGCACGCGCCCCATCGAGGTCGACCAGGCGGGAAGGCGGCTGCCAATATCTAAATCAATGGTCATAATGCGCGAACTTGAGGCGCGGGCGATATACAAAATATCGTCCCCATCCAGCGTGGCAATGGAACAGGATTCGTTGAGCATTTCGCTCAAATGTTTGAGCACCGGCTGGGTGGATTTTGCCAGCGGCGTCGAAGCCAGATAAGCATGGCCGAGAGCCAGAATACGCGGGCGCAACTGGTAGTATTTCCCATCCTCGGCATAGACAAAACCGAGCTTACCCAGCGTATACAAACAGCGGCGCACCGCCGCGCGAGGTATCCCCGTTTTTTGGCTAATTTGGGAAATAGACAACTGCCGCCGCTGGGGAGTAAACGCCTGAATCACCTCAAGCCCACGCGCCAGTGACGCCATAAAATTTGGGTCGCCCTTAAACGGATCGCCATCGCCCGCCGCTATTTCATCACGTTGAATATCCACTCTGTTCTCCTGAAATTTCCGCCATCGATCACACTCTGATAACAAAGATATACGATGTTCGATAATCGCACCATATTTCGATTATCGCCCTTGACCAGCTTCGTTAACGGGGTCACATTTTGTTCGAACAACGCAAACTTGTGCGAATTACGCACGCTAAGGAGCTGAGTGATGATCAACAAAAGTGTGGCCTCGCTGGAAGAAGCGGTCGCCGGAATATTCGACGGGGCAACCGTCATGATTGGTGGCTTCGGCACGGCTGGACAGCCCACACACCTTATTGATGCGCTGATTGCCCAGGGCGCGACCGACCTGACCATTATCAATAACAACGCGGGTAACGGTGAAGTGGGGCTGGCGGCACTTTTGAAAGCAGGGCGCGTACGCAAAATGGTCTGCTCTTTCCCGCGCCAGGTGGATTCGCAAATTTTTGATGATCTATACCGTCGCGGCAAAGTGGAACTGGAACTGGTACCGCAGGGCAATCTGGCGGCACGTATTCAGGCGGCGGGGTCGGGATTAGGCGCGGTGTTTACGCCAACCGGTTACGGCACACCGCTGGCGGAAGGCAAAGAGACGCGGGAAATAGACGGTCGCCAGTACGTGCTGGAATACCCATTAAAAGCCGATTTTGCGCTGATTAAAGCCTTTGAGGGTGATCGCTGGGGCAACCTGATCTACCGCAAAGCCGCACGTAATTTCGGGCCAATTATGGCAACAGCCGCCACCGTCACGATTGCGGAAGTAAGCCGTGTGGTGGCGCTGGGGGAACTCAATCCAGAAAACATCGTCACGCCGGGGATTTTTGTGCAGCGCCTGGTCGCCGTCGAAAACGCGCTGGCACAAAGCGCATAAGGAGAGGTGAGATGAAAAAATTAACCCGTGATGAAATGGCGCAGCGCGTCGCCCGCGACATCCCCGAAGGGGCATACGTCAACCTCGGCATCGGCTTGCCTACGCGCATCGCCAACTACCTTCCCGCAGATAAAGAAATTTTCCTGCACAGCGAAAACGGTCTGCTTGGCATGGGGCCAAAACCGGCGGAAGGGGAAGAAGATCCTGAATTGATCAACGCCGGAAAAGAGTACGTCACGCTCCTGACGGGCGGCTGTTTTTTCCACCATGGCGACTCCTTTGCCATGATGCGCGGCGGCCATCTCGATATCTGCGTGCTGGGTGCCTACCAGGTTTCTGCCAAAGGCGACCTGGCAAACTGGAGTACGGGGGCACCGGATTCCATTCCCGCCGTGGGCGGCGCGATGGATTTAGCCATCGGCGCGCGCCAGGTCTTTGTCATGATGGATCACCTGACGCGCGACGGTGAATGCAAACTGGTTGAAACCTGCTCCTATCCGCTGACCGGTATTGGCTGCGTGAGCCGCATTTATACCGACCTGGCGGTCATCGACATCACAGAAAAAGGGCCGGTGGTGCGTGAGATTTTCAACGGCCTCTCATTTGAAGAGCTGCAACGTATTACTCCGGTCACACTTGGCTTCGAACAACTGGCGGAAAGCGCGTAAGGAACTATGATGAATCAAGCATTTATCTGTGATGGAGTACGTACTCCGTTCGGCCGTTTTGGCGGCACACTGTCCACGGTGCGAAGCGATGATTTAGCCGCGTTGCCCTTAAAAGCGTTGATGGCTCGCCACCCTAATGTGGATTGGTCGGCGGTTGACGATGTGATTTTCGGCTGCGCAAACCAGGCCGGAGAAGATAACCGCAACGTAGCGCGTATGGCGTTATTACTGGCGGGGCTGCCAGAAACCGTGCCGGGCAGCACCATTAACCGCCTTTGTGGTTCAAGCCTGGATGCGCTGGGGGTTGCGGCGCGAGCGATAAAAAGCGGCGAAACGAATCTGATGATTGCCGGTGGCGTGGAAAGCATGTCGCGTGCGCCCTTTGTGATGGGCAAAGCGGAAACCGCGTTTAGCCGCAGTATGAAAATGGAAGATACCACCATCGGCTGGCGCTTTATCAACCCGCTGATGAAAGCGCAATACGGTGTCGATGCGATGCCGGAAACCGCTGAAAACGTGGCTGACGATTTCAATATCAACCGTGAAGACCAGGATGCGTTTGCTTTACGCAGCCAGTTACGCACCGCCCGCGCTCAGGAAATGGGCCTCTTTGATGATGAGCTGATTCCGGTTTCTATCGCGCAGCGTAAAGGCGAAGCGCTGCTGTTTAACCGCGACGAACATCCGCGCTCAACCTCCATTGAAGCGCTGGCAAAACTGAAAGGCGTGGTGCGCACGGATGGCACCGTTACGGCGGGCAATGCCTCGGGCGTAAACGACGGGGCTTGCGCACTGTTACTGGCAAGTGAACAGGCGTTAAACACGCACGGCTTGCAGCCGCTGGCACGCGTGGTTGGCGTGGCGACCGCAGGCGTTGCGCCGCGTATTATGGGTTTTGGCCCTGCACCTGCGGTGCGCAAAGTGTTAGCCCAAACGGGCTTAACGCTCGCCCAAATGGATGTGATTGAATTAAATGAAGCCTTTGCCGCACAGGCGCTGGCGGTGATGCGCGACCTTGGCCTGCCGGATGATGCAGAGCATGTCAATCCGAACGGCGGTGCCATTGCGCTGGGGCATCCGCTTGGCGCGTCCGGTGGGCGTCTGGCGATGACCGCCGCGTATCAGCTCAAACGTACCGGCGGGCGTTATGCGCTATGTACCATGTGTATTGGTGTCGGTCAGGGAATCGCGCTGATTATCGAACGAGTTTAAGGAGCAGGCATGACACTGTTTACCCCGATGTTGCGTCATTCATCGTTAACTGAAATTTTCAGCGACGAGCAGACGTTACAGGGGATGCTGGATTTTGAAGCCGCGCTGGCGCTGGCTTGCGCCCAATGCGGTGTCATTCCTGAGTCTGCGCTGGCTGCGATTACCGCCCATTGTCAGGCCGAAAATCTCGATGCTCAGGCTTTAGCCCAGGCGGCAGCCGGAGCCGGGAATCTGGCAATCCCGCTGGTAAAACAGCTAACGGCGAACGTCAAACGGCAGGATGAACAGGCTGCGCGTTACGTTCACTGGGGGGCGACCAGCCAGGATGTGATTGATACCGGTTTAATACTGCAACTGCGTAAAGGGCTGGAAGCCAGCGAAACACTGCTGGAACAGCTTATCCTCGCTTTAACTGAGCAAATTCAGCGCCATCAGCATAGCGTGATGCCCGGCCGTACCTGGATGCAGCACGCATTGCCCATCACTTTTGGGCTGAAACTGGCTGGCACGCTGGATGCGCTGCTGCGCTGGCAGCAACGTCTGCATGAGATGAAGCCCCGCGCGTTGGTGCTGCAATTTGGGGGGGCGGCGGGCACGCTCGCCTCGCTAAAAGATCGGGGCGGTGACGTAGCGCAGGCGTTGGCAAACGCACTTTCGCTCACCCAGGCCGACACCCCGTGGCACAGTCAGCGCGACAGACTGCTGGAAGTTGCCGCCTGGTTTGCCGGCGTGAGCGGCACGCTCGGCAAATTCGCCGGTGATTTTTCTCTGCTGATGCAAACCGAAGTTGCTGAGCTGGGCGAACCGGTTGCCGAAGGTCGCGGCGGGTCATCCACCATGCCGCATAAGCGTAACCCGGTCAGTTGTGCCGCCATTTTAACCGCCACGACCCGCATTCCAGGGCTGATGGCAACGCTGTACGCCAGTCAGAATCAACAGCATGAAAGGGCGCTTGGCGGCTGGCAAGCGGAGTGGGAAACGCTCCCGCAACTCATTACGCTTACGGGCGGGGTGATGCAAACCACCCTTGAGTTAATGCGTGGCATGCAGGTCAATACCACCCGAATGCGTGCCAATCTGGACATCACCCACGGCCTGATTATGGCGGAATCCGTAACGCTTGAGCTGGCAAAATTCATCGGCAAACAGGCGGCGCACCATCTGGTTGAACAGCTTTGCCACCGTGCGCTGGATGGAAATCAGCCGCTTGAACGCTTACTTGCCCAACAGCCTGAAGTCACCGCACACCTTTCTGCAAAACAAATCGAACATCTGCTCGACCCGCAACAAGCCCTTGGCAGTAACAATCTTTTTATCAATCAGGTTCTGGCGCGGGCGGCACAACAAAACAAGGAGCCAGAATGAGCCTTTATTATCAACTTGAAGGGCCGAGCGGCGCGCCGGTGGTGGTGCTGTCTAATTCGTTGGGCACCACGTTTGAGATGTGGCAGCCGCAGATGGCGGCGTTACTCGAGCATTTTCGCGTATTACGCTACGACACTCACGGTCATGGTCGCACCACAAAACACGATAAAACGACGCTGCCGCAACTGGCAGAAGATGTGATAACAATCATGGATGATGCCGGTGTGCAGCAGGCGCATTTCTGCGGTATCTCCATGGGCGGGCTAACTGGCCTGTGGCTGGCGCGGTTTGCACCGGAGCGTTTTCTTTCGGTCACGGTCGCCAACAGTGCGGCAAAAATTGGCGAGCAAAGCGGGTGGCTGGAACGCGCCCGCAATGTGCGCAGCGAAGGGCTTTCCGCGATTGCCCAGAGTGCTGCTTCCCGGTGGTTCACGCCGGATTTTGTCAAACATCACAAAACAGAAGTGGATGCCTTATGCCATGCGCTGGCTAAAAGCGATGCCGATGGTTATGCGGCCTGCTGCGAGGCGTTAGCCGCAGCGGATTTGCGCGCTGAAATCGATGCGATATCGCTGCCCATGTTATTTATCGCCGGAAGCGAAGATCCGGTCACGACGGTTGCCGACAGCGAATTTATGCATCAGCAGGTCAAGGGTTCACATCTTGTGACGCTTAACGCATCGCACCTTTCAAATATTGAAGATGTGCAGGGTTTTAACGTAGTACTGCTCAACTTTATTCAACGGGATGACTGACATGAATGATGAAGAACATTATCAGCAAGGGATGAACGTTCGCCGCGCCGTACTGGGTGAGCAGCACGTAGACCGTACGCTCTCCCAGCTCACGCCGCTCAATGAAGAGTTTCAGAACTTCATTACGCGCTACGCCTGGGGCGATATCTGGACGCGCCCGGGGCTTGAGCGCCATACCCGGAGCCTGATTACCATCGCGATGTTAATTGCGCTAAACCGTGAGGCCGAGCTGAAAATGCACCTGCGCGCGGCGTTCAATAACGGCGTGACACGGGATGAGCTAAAAGAGTTGATTATGCACTCGGCGCTGTACTGTGGTTTGCCCGCCGCCAACGCCACCATGCACCTGGCCCAACAGGTATTTGATGAGATGGATGCAGCAAAGCGTTAATGGTGGCGTGAGTCGATTTTTGTAGGGTGGGTAAGCGCAGCGCCACCCACCGACTTAACCGGGAATAGACTTCCGAATCGACGCCAATAAAATTTGTGCGGCTGGAGAGAGCGGGGTATCCACGCGGGTTAAAATGCCAATCGGCTCCCCCGCGCCTTGTGTTGTAACAGGCAATGAGGTCAACGTTCCCTGCCGTAAATCCTCTTTCACCGCACCCGATGGCACAAACCACACGTAGTTGTAATCCACCGTAAGCTGGCGGGAGAGCGACGCGGAAAGCGTTTCGACACAGGTCGCCGGCATTTTGCAGCCCTGGCTTGAGAGTAGCGATTCCGCGTTTTGACGCGGAATCGTCCCTTTCGGCGAGACCACCACCGGCCACTCCATCACGCGGCTAAGCGTAATGTTTTCATGTAACAGCGGGTGACCCGGGCGCACCACCAGCTTTAATGATTCCAGAAATAACAGCTCATAATTCAGCCCGGTCATCAATTCCGGATCGGACATCCGGCCAATACCCAAGTCCAGTTCGCCGGACTTTAAACCCGACAGCAACATCGTGTTATTCATGGTTGCGACTTGCAGCGTCACGTCGGCCTGCTGCCTGTGAAACTGGCCGATAACTTTGGGTAATATGCCGAGCGCCGCCGTGGGTAATGCTCCTACACGCACGACCGTCGCACTTTGCCCATCTTTCTGATTGAGCGACTGCCCGGCGTGATTCAACGCATCGAGCACCTTAACGGCGTGGGTCAGGAACTGCTCGCCCATCAGCGTCATTTGCGCACCTAAGCGCCCGCGTTCAAATAAACGCGTCCCGGTTAGCTGCTCAAGCTCATTGAGTGTTTTCGATAATGCAGGCTGGCTCAGATTAAGTGTTTCAGCCGCGCGCCCCAGTGTTCCCTGTTGAGCGACAGCCACGAAAGTATGAAGATGGCGCAACCGAATGCGCTGACTGAATAAACCATTTTTTTCCATAACTGATGTTAAAAACAGAGCGGTGGCGGTGACAAGATAAGTTGTTTGATTTTGATAACTTGCTAGCAAAATTTCATTAACAATTTATCGTAATCGATAACAGTCAGGAATGGGAATATCCCTGTTTGTGGATCGGGTTCAACGGTAGTGACCCCCTCCCAACCTCCCCCTTGTCAGGGGGAGGAGCTAAATTGCACCGGTCTGCTCCCTCCCCTGGTAAGGGGAGGGTTGGGGTGGGGTCGTGAACATCTGCCTAAACATCAAAAAACACCGTCTCCCTCTCGCCCTGAAGATATATATCAAACGTATACACCACCTCGTTTCCGCGCTGCTCGCGCTTACCAATCAGCGTATTGCGGCGCACTTCCCATTCGATAAGATTCAGCACCGGATCGGTTTCATTCGCCGCTTGTTCATCTGAAAAATACATCCGTGTATTTAGCCCGATATTAATGCCGCGAGCTACAATCCAGAGGTTCAGATGCGGGGCCATTACACGGCCGTCGCGCCCGATAACCGCCCCAGGTTTAATGGTGTCAAAACGCCACACGCCGCTGTCGAAATCTGAACAGGTGCGCCCCCAACCACGGAAATCTTCATCCAGCGCTTTATCCGTTTGCCCATCGGCTGGGTGGTTGTAGCGCCCGGCGGCGTTGGCCTGCCACACTTCAAGTAACACATCGCGCACCGGCGTACCGGAGCCATCAAACACGCGACCTTCGACGATAATGCGTTCGCCCTGGGTGTGGGAGTTGGTCAACACATGGCTGAAGTTTTTCTCAAAAATATTAAATCCCGCGGCTTGCGGGGCCAGGCCAATATGGACATACGGGCCTGCGGTTTGCGAGGCGGTTTCCGCTAAATAATTTTTCATCAAACGGCTCCTTGCGTGCGGTTTTCAAACAACGTGGCGCGCTGGCCGCGCAGCACCAAATCAAAACGATAGGCCAGGCAATCGAGCGGTACCGCAGCATGGGTGTCCAGCTCGGCAATCAATGTGCGGATGGCATCGTCATTATTAATGGTTTTCACAATCGGGCACTGTTTGATGAGCGGGTCGCCTTCAAAATACATCTGGGTGATCAGGCGCTGAGCGAAGGATTCGCCGGACAGTGAAAAGTGAATATGGGAAGGCCGCCAGTCGCTGGCCTGGTTACGCCACGGATACGGGCCAGGCTTGATGGTGCGGAAAAAATAGTAGCCGTTTTCATCGGTTAATACGCGCCCGCAGCCGCCAAAATTGGGGTCGATGGGCGCGAGATATTTATCTTTCTTGTGGCGGTAACGTCCACCGGCATTGGCCTGCCACACTTCAACCAGGGTGTTTTTCATCGGGCGTCCGAAGCCGTCGCGCACGTAGCCATGCACAATAATACGCTCGCCAATCGGCAACCCGTCTTTGGCGTAATTCATGATTAGATCGTTATCAAGCGGGTCGAGATCTTTTGCGCCAAATATCGGGCCGGTAATTTCAGACAGCGAGTTCTGCAACGAGATCAGCGCATTGCGCGGGGAACGTAACACGCTGGTTTTGTACCCCGGCGCGAAAGACGGAGGATGGGAATCATAGTCGCGATGGACCAGCTCACGTGGTTGCCAGATTTGAGACATAGGGTGCTCCAGAAAGGGGGATGTTTTATGTTTTTGTCTATCTCCGCACACAGTCTCAGTTAATAAGTTGTTAAATTAAAGTGAATTTAAGCGCTGTAATACATAACTAAAAGCTATGAAATGGCGGGGTAGCATTACTTCTGGTGCGTGGCTGTAGAGTCGGTCACAAAACGAAAATTCTTCGCCCAAAACCACCGCGCAACATTCTACGCTTTCAGCAATATTCACTGGAGAGACGACATCATGGCGAACAACATCACGGCTGATGATATTCGGGAAAAATTTTCGCACGCTATGTCGGCGATGTACCAGCAAGAGGTACCTCAATACGGAACCTTGTTAGAGCTAGTGGCTGACGTGAATCTGGCGGTGCTTGAAAACTGCCCGGATCTGCAGCAGCAGTTAGAAAATGCGGATGAACTGGCGCGGCTGAATGTGGAACGCCACGGCGCCATTCGCGTGGGTAAAGCGGAAGAACTTGCGACGTTACGCCGCGTCTTTGCGGTGATGGGCATGTCCCCGGTTGGCTATTACGATCTTTCTCAGGCGGGCGTGCCGGTGCACTCCACGGCGTTTCGCCCGATTGATGATGCGGCGCTGGCGCGAAATCCGTTCAGAATTTTCACCTCGCTGCTGCGTCTTGAATTAATCGATGACGAAAAGTTGCGTAAAACCGCCGCCGCGATTCTGGCCGAGCGAGACATTTTCACCCCGCGTTGCCGCGCATTACTCGACATTTACGACCAGCAGGGCGAATTTAGCGAAGAGCAGGCCGACGAATTTGTTGAGCAGGCGCTGGAAACTTTCCGCTGGCACAGCCACGCCACCGTTGATGCACAAACGTATCAGGCGTTTCATCAGCAGCACCGGTTAATTGCCGATGTGGTCTGTTTCCGTGGCTGCCATATCAACCACCTGACGCCGCGCACGCTGGATATTGACCGCGTGCAGGCGCTGATGCCGGAATATGGCATTGCGCCGAAGGCAATTATCGAGGGCCCGCCGCGCCGCAATTTCCCGATTCTGCTACGCCAGACCAGTTTTAAAGCGCTTGAGGAGCCGATTATTTTCGCCGGCGTGCATCACGGGACGCATACCGCACGGTTCGGTGAAATTGAACAGCGCGGTGTGGCGTTAACGCCTAAAGGCCGCGCTCTGTACGATGAGCTTCTTAACGAGGCGGGCAGCGGGCAGGATAACTTCAGCCATCAGCAGCATTTGCAGGAAGTTTTCAGCCGCCTGCCGGATAGCGAAACGCTGATGCGTTGCCAGGACCTGGCCTATTTCCGCTATCGCTTAACGCCGGTGGGGGAAATGCACCGCCAGTCGATTAAACCGGGTGACGATCCCCAGCCGTTAATTGAACGCGGCTGGCTGGTGGCGCAGCCGATTATTTATGAAGATTTTCTGCCGGTGAGTGCGGCGGGGATTTTCCAGTCGAATTTAGGGAGCGAGGGCGGGGCGCGAAGCCACGGTCACTCCAGCCGTTCAGCATTCGAAGAGGCACTGGGCGCGCCTGTGGCCGATGAGTTTGCGTTGTATCAGCAGGCGTCGGATCGCAGTAAACGTCGCTGCGGGCTGCTTTAACCGCAAAGGATGTAAAACTAGGGCTGCCATTTTCGCGGCCCTTATTCGCTTAACGTCAGCAATCCCTCTTTAAACGCGTCCAGACCCGCATTGTTTTCGCTTCCCGGACGCACAGCCAGGCGGTAACAGGCGCCGGTTTTCACGCGTTTTACAAACGGCTGGACTAATCTTCCCCGGCGTAAATCTTCTGCCACCAGCGTGGCATCGGCAATCGCAATCCCAAATCCTTGAATAGCGGCGCTGATGGCTAAGTCCATGGTGTCGAAGTGTTGATTTTTATTCATAGCAGGCGTGCGGTCAGTGTTTTGGGCAAGCCATAGCGACCAGTCGGTGCGGTCGCGCGTGGGGTGTAAAAAGGTGTAGCGGCTGAGTTCTTCGGCCATTAATGCGCCATCTGGCAGCAAATGCTGGCTAATGACCGGCGTGAGTTGTTCTTCAAACAGCAACGCGCCGGTGTTCTCTTGTTTCCCAAAAATAATCGCGGCGTCAAAAGGTTCGTTTTTAAAATTCACGCCGTGTTCAACGGTGGTGGTTAACGCCACCTTAATCTCGGGGAATCGACTTTCCAGTTGTACCAGTTTTGGCACCAGCCAGCGCATGGCGCAGGTCGGGGCTTTCAGCCGGATAACGCTGGATTTATGGCAGGCGTTATTTGCAACGTTGAGCAGATTTTCAAATGCGTGCTGCAATTCCGGCAGCAGGGCGCAGCCCTGTGGCGTCAGGTGCAATCCCCGGGCGTGGCGATCAAACAGCGCATAGCCGAGCCACTCTTCAAGCGTTGAAATTTTGCGGCTTACCGCGCCCTGTGTCAGGCAAAGTTCTTTTGCCGCGCGCGTGAGGTTCAGATGCTTCGCCGTCACCAGGAAAGCATCAACGGTATTGAGGGGGAAATTGTGCCGCATACTGAAGTGATCTCCGCTGAGCTATGAGTTTTTTGCATGGCTATTATGACAACAATTCGGTTGTGGTCGCAACCTGTTACAGATTGAATAGTTATGCAAATCGCGCATTCACAGGAGCGGCCATGACTATGCAAACCCCGGTGCAATTTCGTTCAAAATTACCGGATGTTGGAACCACCATTTTTACCGTGATTGGCCAACTCTCGGCGCAACATAACGCCATTAATCTTTCTCAGGGCGCACCCAACTTTTCGCCCGACCCGCTGCTTATCGCGGGTGTCACTAAAGCGATGCAGGATAATCATAACCAATACGCATCGATGACCGGCCTTCGCCCGCTAAAAACGCTGATCGCACAAAAGGTAGCGACGCTGTACGGCTCTCATTATGACGTTGATGATGAAATCTTAATTACCGCCAGCGCCAGCGAAGGGCTTTACTCCGCCATCAGCGGGTTAGTGCATCCGGGCGATGAAGTGATTTACTTCGAACCGTCGTTTGATAGTTATGCCCCGATTGTGCGTCTCCAGGGCGCAACACCGGTGGCGTTGAAACTGGAACTGCCGGATTTCAATGTCAACTGGGATGAAGTGCGTGCGGCGATTACCCCGCGTACCCGGATGATCATCGTTAATACCCCCCATAACCCAAGCGGCCAGGTGTTTAGCGCACAAGATTTAGACATGTTGGCGGAACTGACGCGCAACACTGACATCATTATTCTTTCCGATGAAGTGTATGAACACATCGTGTTTGACGGCGAACGCCACCACGGTATGGCGACGCATCCCGCGCTTGCCGAGCGCAGCGTAATTGTTTCGTCGTTTGGCAAAACGTTCCATGTGACCGGCTGGCGGGTGGGCTATTGCCTGGCTCCGGCTGAATTGATGAATGAAATCTGCAAAGTGCATCAGTTTTTGATGTTTTCTGCCGATACCCCTATGCAGTATGCGTTTGCTGAATATATGGTGAACCCGGACACCTATCTGTCACTGGCGGCGTTTTATCAACGCAAGCGCGATTTAATGCAATCCTTGCTGGCTGACTCGCCGTTTGAACTGCTGCCGAGCGCAGGCTCGTTCTTCCTGCTGGCTAAGTTCGATCATTTCAGTGATGAATCGGACAGCGAAATAGTGAAGCGGTTAATTACTCAATATGGCGTGGCGACTATTCCGCTCTCCGCGTTCTATACCGACGGAACGGACAACAAATTGATTCGTTTGTCATTTGCGAAAGATGAAGCTACGTTACGTGCGGGTGCTCACGCGCTCTGCCAGGTTAAGCCACGCTGATACGAGGTCATAATGAAAAAAATTTATGCGTTAAGTTTGTTGGTAGGAATGTGCGCGTCGTTCGCGGCGTCAGCGGCAAGCGAGTTACGGTATGGCGTGGAAGCGGAATATCCACCGTTTGAAAGCCGTAATTCGGCGGGCGAACTGGAAGGGTTTGATATCGAGCTGGGTAACGCGATTTGTAAGGCTGCCAGCCTGAAATGCTCCTGGGTTGAAACGTCGTTTGATGCGCTGATCCCGGGGCTGATGGCGAAGAAGTTTGATGCGATTAACTCAGCAATGAACATCACCGACCAGCGCCGTAAAAGTATCGACTTCACCCAGCCGATTTACCGTATTCCGTCTCAGTTGGTGGGTAAAAGCGGGAGCGGCATGCAGGCCACTGCGCAAGGGCTGAAAGGGAAAACTATCGGCGTGCTGCAAGGCTCCATTCAGGAAACCTATGCCAAAGAACACTGGGAAAAAGAGGGCGTTACCGTCGTCTCTTATAAAGACCAGAATATGGCGTGGGGCGACTTGCTCAATGGCCGCATCGACGCTTCGCTGGTGATGTCAGCCGCCGGTCAGGCGGGCTTTTTAAGCAAACCGCAGGGCAAAGGGTTTGGTTTTATTGGCCAGCCGGTGAGCGATGACACGATTCTCGGCAGCGGGATTGGTTACGGCCTGCGTAAAGGCGATGAGCAAACCAAGAAGCAGCTTGATGCGGCTATCGACAAAGTCCGCGCGGACGGCACCATTACTGCGCTTGCGAAGAAGTATTTCCCTGGAATTGATGTCAGCGTGAAATAAGCGGCCCGGCCGATAGTGGGTGGCTGGCGCTGCAAGCGCCTTATGGAGATCGGTTAAGCGCAGCGCCACCCGACATTAACTTGATATTCAAGACGGCTGCACCCTTTGCTGGCCGTTTTTTCATCGAATTCTCATAGATATAAAAAAAGTGCGTGCCGCTGCGTAAAGGTCGGTGTCGGTGATTGGATTTGTCGCGATTTTTGTCTAGAGTGTGCGGTCTTGATTGCCAGATTTCAGCCCTGGTGGGACGAAACACATCGACAAAAGAAGGACATTCTTTCAGGCATGAATCGCAGACGTTTTATTAAAGCCTCAATGGCTCTCGCCGCAGTCAGCGGTACTACTTCACTTGCCGCACTCTTTTCTCGCGCAGCCTTTGCGTCAGAGTCTGAAATTGCCGATGGTCGCACCACCTCGTTCGATTTCTCTGTGCTCCAGTCTATGGCGCATGACTTGTCAAAGCAGCCCTGGGTCGGCAAACCTCGTCCGTTACCTGACACGCTGGCAAACCTGACGCCGCAGGCTTACAACGCCATTCAGTACGATGCCGGGCATTCCCTGTGGAACGGCATTGAAAATCGTCAGTTAGACGTGCAGTTCTTCCATGTGGGGATGGGGTTCCGCCGCCGTGTGCGCATGTTCTCCCTGGACTCCGCGACCCATCAGGCGCGTGAAATTCACTTCCGTCCGGAGTTGTTTAACTACAACGACGCGGGTGTGGACACGAAGCAACTGGAAGGGCAGATAGACCTCGGTTTTGCCGGGTTTAAAGCGTTTAAATCTCCGGAACTGGCGCGACGCGACGTGGTCTCGTTCCTCGGCGCAAGCTACTTCCGTGCGGTAGATAACACCTATCAATACGGTCTTTCTGCGCGTGGGCTTGCGATCAATACCTATACCGATCGTCTCGAAGAGTTCCCCGATTTCACCTCATTCTGGTTTGAAACGCCGAAAGCGAGCGACACCAAATTTGTGGTTTACGCGCTGCTCGATAGCGCAAGCGTCACGGGTGCCTACAAGTTTACGATTAGCTGCGAAGCCGAACGCGTGGTCATGGATGTCGAAAACCATCTGTATGCGCGAGAAGATATTAAACAGCTCGGTATCGCGCCGATGACCAGCATGTTCGCCTGCGGGACCAACGAACGCCGTATGTGCGACACCATTCATCCGCAAATCCATGACTCCGACCGCCTGGCGATGTGGCGTGGCAACGGGGAGTGGGTCACGCGTCCGCTGAATAACCCGCAGAAATTGCAGTTCAACGCCTATACCGACAACAATCCGAAAGGCTTTGGTTTGCTGCAGCTCGACCACGAGTTCGCGAACTATCAGGACATTATGGGCTGGTATAACAAACGCCCAAGCCTGTGGGTTGAGCCGCTGAACAAGTGGGGCAAAGGCACCGTCGGCCTGATGGAAATTCCAACCACGGGTGAAACGCTGGATAATATCGTCTGCTTCTGGCAGCCGGAAAAACCGGTGAAAGCGGGGGATGAGCTGGAGTTTAAATATCGTCTGTACTGGAGCGGTTTGCCGCCAATTCAGTCACCGCTGGCGCGTGTTTACGCAACCCGCACCGGTATGGGGAGCTTCCCGGAAGGATGGGCGCCGGGTGAGCATTTCCCTGAAAAATGGTCGCGCCGTTTCGCTATCGATTTTATCGGCGGTGATTTAAAAGCTGCCGCACCGAAGGGTATCGAGCCGGTGATCACCCTTTCCAATGGCGAAGCTAAGCAGATTGAAATCCTCTACGTCGAGCCGTTCGACGGCTATCGTATTCTGTTTGACTGGTACCCAACGGATGATTCAACCGACCCGGTAGACATGCGTATGTTCCTGCGCTGCCAGGGCGATGCCATCAGCGAAACCTGGCTGTATCACTATTTCCCACCGGCGCCGGATAAACGTAAATACGTTGATGACCGCGTGATGAAGTAAATCTACAGGCCCCGCTTTGCAGCGGGGTTTTTTACTTCAACTTCATCTGCTTACTGAGTATTTCCACAATATAGCTGTTCACTGACATCCGCTTTTCCGCTGCCGCAATAGCTAGGCGCTCCCCAAAGGATTCCGGATAGCGTAGGGTAAACGTTTTGATCTTTTCATCCCGCTCATACGGGTCAATGCCGTTGGTCTTACAATCGGCAAGGTACTCTTTCAGGGAGAGTTCACCCTCTTGCATCAAGCCTTTTGCGCTGTCGGCGACAAAATCACAATAGCCTGAAAGACCCAGGAACTTGCCGCGAAACAGATTGATTTCAGGAACCCAGGTGATCAGTGCCGGTTGGGCGCAGATGACCATTGTGTTTGGGATTAAATGTGAATCCGTCATGGTGTGACTCCAATACTTTCGAACCATTCTCGTAAATTGACGATGGCACCTTTGTCAGTCTCTGGGGACGGATGGGGCGATGAAAGTACGCAATACTGCCTTTTAGCAAGAAACGTACTCGCGAACCTCTGCCGGTGTTGACCTCGCCGCCTAACGCCACAATCAGCATTTCCACATCCTGCCATTTGATGTGAGACGCCGTTGGTTTGACAAAATCTGCTTTAACGTGCCTTGATGTTTTGTTCTGAGGTAATCCTTGCCATATCCCATGAATCCTTCCGTGAAGTCAATTTATGAAGTCATTCTAGCATATAAAAAAATGACGTCAATTTCTGACGTCATTTCTGGAACATCCTTCAGAATCTGAATGAAAACGTGTGCAACGCTATTCCAGCGGCCCGCCCAGAATGGTTTCGCGCATTCCGGAAAGCACGCGTTCGCCGGTTTCACTTTTCAACTCTTCATACCAGTTTTGAGTGATATTCATATCTTTTCCGTGGGTCACATCGCAACGTTTACGCGCTTTGAGAACCAGATCTTTCACGCGCCAGGCCCGTTTTTCCTGATAGCGCAGGAGCGCATCCTCCACGCCCAGAGAATTTGTTTGCAGCGCAACGGCCAGCACGACGGCGTCTTCCATTGCGGCGCAACCGCCCTGGCCAATATCTGGCGTGGTGCTGTGACCCGCATCACCTAAAAGTGCAACACGTCCGCGCACCAATTGCATAAAAGGTTCGATATCGTGAATTTCTATTCGATTGGTGGTTTCGGGGTTAATCGCGGCAATCAGCTTTTGCACCGGTGCGGCCCAGCCAGCAAAATAGCGCGTTAAATCGGCTTTGGCCGTGGAACGGTCTTCAGGCAAGCCTTTTTCTAGCGGCACATCGAAGAAGAAATAAAAACGATTCCCGGCAACCGGCATTAAAGAGACGCGTTTGCCTTCGCCCACAAAGGTCGTCCATTGGTTGGCGGGGGCGATGGATTCGTCGATAGCAACCAGCCCATTCCAGTTAACGTACCCCGCGTAGCGGCGTTCGGTCTGGTGGCCGAGCACATAGGGGCGAATGACGGAGTGCGTGCCATCGGCGGCAATCAAAACATCCCCCTGCGCAATGTGGCCGTCTTCAAAATAGGCCCGCACGCCGCCGTTATACTCCTCAATTCGCGCTACCCGTTTTCCAAACTGAATATCGGCGCGACCGTAGGTGTCGATCAGCATGTCCTGTAATTCGGCACGCGCAACCGGGTAGGGGCGTTCGCCCACGCTTTTGACTAAAGGATCGAGGCTGAAGCGGGTCAACGTTTGCCCGTGAACGTATTCCTGATAGGCCATAAATTCCATAGGGCCGCCCAGTTTTTGTAGCGGCTCTTTCATCCCGAGCCAGTTCAGGCATTTCACACCGTTGGGCCAAATCGAAATGGCTGCGCCAACAGGCCGAATTTCTTTAACCGCCTCATAGACTTCGGTTGTTATGCCACATCTTTTCAGGGCAATCGCCGCAGAAAGTCCACCAATGCCGCCGCCAATTATGATCGCTTTCATCTCAGTCTCCTTTGGGTTACAAAGATGTTAAGCAATATCTGTACCAGCGCGGAAACCGGCTCGACAATGCATGGTGCCTGCAAGATGAAAGATGAATGGTATATTTGCGCACTCGTGGGGAACAGCGCTGGTGCAAAGCGATTTTCTGCACCATTATTTTCCACAATGATGAAAGAAGGAGAGTGGCGTGCAAGATTCTGAGACGTGGAAAGATGACGTTATTAATATTGACGATGAGATAACGCTGCACTCAATTAATGAGCGTTATGTGGATGAGATTTTTGCGCTGGTGCAAAAGAATAAAGCCTGGTTACAGACGGCGATGGACTGGCCGCAATATGTTTTGTCTGTTGAAGATTCGCGCAAAATGGCGCAGGGCAATTATATTTTGCACCATCGCGGCTATGCAAAAATGTTCCTGATTTTCCGCGGCGAGAAGATGGTCGGCGTGTTTTCATTTAACCAGATTGAGCCAACCAATAAGACGGCTTACATCGGTTATTGGCTGGATAAAGACGTTCTGGGGCAGGGGGTTATTTCGCGAGCCTTAGAGGCGGTGATCATTAAATATGCCCGTGAAGGAGTCGCTCGCCGCTTCGTCATTAAATGTATTGTCAGCAATGCCGCCAGCAACCAGGTGGCACGGCGCAACGGTTTTACGCTCGAAGGAAGATTGAAACAGGCTGAGTTTTTAAACGGCGAGTTTCACGACCAGCATATTTATGGGCGCATTGTGGACCAGGGATTTTAAAATACCCCGTAAAACGGTGAGCGCGTAATACGTTGCTCGCCGCTAATATCTTTAATGCCGCGAATATGAATCGCTTCACCGTTCAGACCATCAATGGCTGCTTTATCGTAAATCTGTACGTTATTCTCTATCAGAACGTTCCCGGTCACTCGCGCCTGGCCGTAAATTTGCACCTGGTTATCTAACTGAATAGGGCCGCCAACCAGCGTCGCATTATCAAAAATATGTACCTGGTGTTTAAGGACACAATCGCCTTCAATGAGCGCATTGCCGTAAACCTGTGAAGAATAGCGAATGGTTGGGATCTGGTCGTCACCGCGCCCGGCAATAATGCGCGCATTATCGAAAACGCGTGCGCAGTCGCAAATCCAGATATTGTTTTCGTCATTGCCTTCAAGAATCGCCTGCCCAAAGACTTCGGCGCGGTGTTCAATAAACGCATTATTCACCACGGCGTTGCCAAAAATTTGCGCCTGATGAACCACGCGGGAAGCATTCACCGTCGCGTTGCCGTAAATTTGCAGGAGCTGGTCGTTGTCTGCGGTTAAGCCCCGAACCGCGATGACCTGGCTACCATTCAGAATGCGGGCGGAATCGTAAATACGACACTCTCCGCTGACCAGCGATTCATTGACGATGCTTTGACCGCTAACGTGCGCCTGATGGCAGAGGGTCGAAGCGCCATGAATTTGCGCCTCTTCTTCTACGGTTGAGCCGCCAAACACCACACTTTCATCACTATAAATCCAGCAATTTCCCTGCTGGCTGAGATTATCCTCGTTTTCAACCCAGCCACCGAGCTGCCCGTGGCGCACATCGTTGAAGTCGCAAAGCGCCACGATTTGCCATAGTTTCACCTGCTGCTTATTGCCATCGACCAGGTAATCATGCAGGCGGGAATCGCCCGTTAGCTGATACTTGTTCATCGGTTTTTCTCTGTTGCGCGCCTGCTTAAACCGTAGCAGGAAAATCCCTCGCTGGTGTTTCACAGCGCAATCCCATAAAATGCATTTAAAATACATTTTAAACTTTAAACGAAATGAACAACTCTTCGACTCGCACCATGCTCAACCTTCCGGCGGGGTATTTTGGGATGGTGCTTGGGATTATTGGGATGGGATTTGCCTGGCGTTATGCCGCTACTATCTGGCCGGTGCCGCCTGAGATTAGCGAGTCTTTCGAAATTCTGGCGATCGCCGTCTGGCTGGCGCTGGCCCTGGCTTTTATCGTGCGTCTGGTGAAGTATCCGCAGACGGTGATTGATGAAATTCGCCATCCGTTAAAGGGGAGTTTCGTCAGCCTGTTTCCGGCAACCACCATGTTAGTTTCCATTGCCGTTGCGCCATATTTCCGCCCGTTGGCAGTGGGGATGTTTGCCTTCGGGGCGCTGGTGCAACTGTCTTACGCCGCATGGCAAAGCGCCGGTTTATGGCGTGGCCATCACCCGCACACGGATACCACACCGGGTCTTTATCTGCCGACGGTTGCCAATAATTTTATTAGCGCCATGGCCTGCGGTGCGTTGGGTTATCACGACCTGGGTATTCTGTTCTTTGGCGCGGGTGTGTTTTCCTGGCTCAGCCTTGAGCCTGCGATATTACACCGCTTGCGCAGCGCCGGAGAACTGCCGGAGCCCGCGCGAACGTCGCTTGGGATCCAGCTCGCGCCCTCGTTAGTCGCCTGCAATGCGTACATGAGCGTCAACGGTGGCGAACCCGATTTCTTTGCCAAAATGCTTTTTGGTTACGGTCTGCTGCAATTGCTGTTTATGTTCCGCCTGATGCCCTGGTATTTGATGCAGCCTTTTAATGCGTCTTTCTGGAGCTTTTCATTTGGTATTTCAGCCCTTGCCGCGACGGCGCTACATCTGAGCCATAGCAGCAATGACGGGCTTTTTACCGCGATTGCGGTACCGCTATTTATCTTCACTAATTTCATCATCGGGCTCCTGCTGGTGCGTACGATTATCCTGCTTTGCCAGGGTAAATTACTGCTGCGCGTTGAGCGCCCTGCAACAAGGAAAAACTAAATGCTTTCTGAAAATCATTACACCGAGAAATATGGCTTAACGGCAACCCATTCTGATGTGGTGAATGCGGCGACAATTGTACCGCCGGGTAAAACGCTGGATCTTGGCTGCGGGAGCGGGCGCAACAGCCTGTATCTGAATCAAAAAGGGTTTGATGTTACCGCCTGGGATAAAAACCAGATGAGCATCAGCAATGTGAACAGAATTATTGAGGCGGAAGGGCTAAAAAATATCACCACCGATGTTGTTGACCTCAACACATTAACGTTTGACGGTGAATACGATTTTATTCTTTCCACCGTAGTGATGATGTTTTTAGAGCGCAACACTATCCCAGGCCTTATCGCTAACATGCAGCGTTGCACTAAAGTGGGCGGCTATAACCTGATTGTGGCGGCCATGGATACCGAAGATTTCCCGTGCACCGTGGGCTTCCCGTTTGCATTTGCTGAAGGTGAATTGCGCGATTATTACGCGGGCTGGGAATTGATTAAATATAACGAAGACGTCGGTGCTTTACATAAAACCGACGCTGAAGGTAACCGCATTAAACTGCGTTTCGCCACGATGCTGGCGCGTAAGATTTAAGCGGGCGGCCAGGCGCGGTTTTGCAACACGATGCGATAGCCATCGTTATCGAGGAAAGTGCGCCCGGCCACATCCCAGTAAGGGTTAAAGCTGTTAATGGTTAAAAAGCCTGCATTCAGCATTTGCTGGCAGGCTTGTTGCCATTGCAGATTGTCCGGAAAATAGAGTACCAGCAAGTCATCGACCGTAGCGGAAGGCTCAACGGGATGGCGATGGCAGACGGTAAATTCCAGGTGCCAGCTTAAATCCTCCCGCCCAAGCATCACCCCGCTAAAACCATCATGTTCGCTAAACTCCCCAATTTCCTGCAAACCCAACCCCAGGCAATACATCTCTTTGCTTTGAGCGAGATCCGTTACTGGCCGGGCAATGCGCAGATGAGGTGTCATATTTTCTCCAGACATAAAGGTAGCTTTTAAGGTTATCTCATCGTTGGGATTTGCGCCCACGAATGCGCATGTAAAACAGAAATTTCGCGTGTGATATCTGAAATTTAAAAAATAGCATTTTTAACTTCATTGAATTCACCGATTTTTTGCTATAACTGAAAGGGTTACATAAAATTTACAGGGATTAAACATGCGCACTTCTCTTTGTTTTAAAGCTGCTTGTCTGACGGGCTTATTAGCTCTGGCTGGATGCTCGTCATCGGTTACCGCACCTGAGAAGTATTCGGGTTTTTTAAAAGATTACTCTGGCTTACAGGAAACTAAATCCAGTACCGGTAAAACCGTTATGCGTTGGGTTGATCCGAACTTCAAAACCAGTAATTACGATAGCCTTGTCTATAACCCGGTGACCTACTATCCGGTGCCAAAACCAAACACCCAGATCGGTGAGCAGACGCTGAATCAGGTTCTGGCTTACACCAATACCAAACTGAAAGCGGCAGCGGCAGAACGTAAACCGCTGGTAGCGAAGCCGGGCCCGCGCAGTCTGATTTTCCGTGGCGCGATTACCGGTGTGGATAGCAGCAAACAAGGTTTGCAGTTCTATGAAGTTATCCCAATTGCGATGGTCGTTGCTGGCACAGAAGCCGCAACCGGCCACCGCACCATGGAAACTAACCTGTATTTTGAAGGTGAGCTGATTGACGCCGCGACCAATAAACCGGTAATGCGCGTGGTGCGTAAAGGTGAAGGGAAAACCGTAAGCAATGAGAACGCGAAGGTAACCGTTGATACCTTAAAACAGGTTATCGACGATATGGCGACCGACGCCACAATGTTTGATACTGCACAGAAATAATCAAAGCGAAAAGGGAGCCTGGCTCCCTTTTTTTACGCCGCTCGCTTGCGCCACAACAGTGCGTTAAACCGCCCCGGTTTTGAAAACATCACCAGATTACCCAGCAGAATCATCACCAGCCCAATAATCGCGTTGCTGTGCCAGACATACCCTTCATAAATCGTCGACAGGCTGAGTGCCACTAGCGGGAACAGCAACGTGCTGTATGCGGCCTGGCTTGCGCCGATACGTCCGACCAGCGTGAAATAGGCACCGAAGGCAATCACCGAACCAAAAATCGCCAGATAGAACAGTGAACCGAGGTAGCGCAGCGTAAATTCCGGGATAAATGAATCCCCGCGCAGCAGGGCTAGCACGCCCATAATCACGGTGCCGTAAAACATTGCGTACGTATTGGTGGAAAGCGTCTCCAGCCCGCGCCGCTGGTGGCGTGTGCTAATCATATTGCCGAGTGAAAAGCCGTAGGTGCCAAGGGCGCTCAAACCAATCCCAAGCAGCAGTGACGGTGCCAGTTGTGTGGCGACTAAATCATGCCAGAAAAGGGCGATGACTCCGGCAATGCCGAGGATGGCTGCAGGCAGCAAATTCTTGTGCGGACGCTGGCGGAAGAAAATCATGCTGTTCACCGCGTTAAACAGCACCGCCATCGAGAAAATAACGGACTCAAGGCCTGAGCTGATATACGCCGCCGCATGATAAAAACAGAGAAAATTAAAACCGAAAACACAGGCGCCTTGCAGCATACAGAACAGATGGTCGCGCAGGCTGATGCGACGTAAACGCCCTAATGCCCGCAAAACCACCAGCATTACCACTGCCGCCACGGCAAAACGCCAAAAAATTGAAACCGGAACTGACACCACACCTTGCTGCATGTAAATCGCAAGCCAGGTTGTTCCCCAAATCACCACCACAGAAATATAAAGTAATGCGTTCATTTTGCTCTCTCCCTAAACGGATAACCGGAGTATCCGCGAAAGGGCGAACCGGGGCTTTCACAGGTTTGCGAGGCTTGCATATTCTTGCGGTTTTTTTTGCCTGGCGGATTGTTAATGGCTGGTAACAGTCTGCGGGTCTCCTTAAACTGTGATTCCCGAACTTTGATGGTAGCCCGCCATGACCCAACCGTATCACGCCTTTGAAAATCTTCGCCAGCACAACGCTGTGCTGGAAGATAACGTACAGCTTGGGTCAGGGATCCAACTTGCGGCGTGGTCAAACAGCCTGGATCGTGTGACGCAATGCAGCAATCACCATACGTTAAGCATGTACGTGAATGAAGGCTACGAAACCTATCAGCGAACATCCGCTGGCTGGAAAAACGGCGGGGGGCCTGACCGCTTTTGTTTGATGCCGGAAGACAGCGAAACCACCTGGGATATCCGCAACCATTTTTCGTTTGTGCATCTGTATTGCACTGATGAGCACCTGCGTAATATTGCGGAGCAAATCTGGGATCGCAGCCCGGCGGCTATCCAACTTGATGAAAAAATCTTTAGCGATGACCCGCGCATTACGCAGCTTTACCGCCATTTTCTGCTGAGTACCGACTGGCAGCAGCAGGCGAATCATTTGATGCTCAGTACAGCATCAACGTTGCTCCTGACGCATCTGGTGCAAACTTACAGTAACGTGCAATGGCGTTTGCCGAATGTGCGTGGCGGCCTGGCACCCGCGGTGTTGCGTAATATTCAGGCCTACATTGAGCAGCATCTCTGCGAACCCTTAACCCTGACGGAACTGGCGCAGGAGGCGGATTTAAGCGAGTTTCACTTTGCGCGCATGTTCAAGCAATCAACACATCTAGCACCGCATCAATATGTTATGCAGCGCCGTATGTTGCGTGCCGAAACGCTGGTGAAAAATAGCCCGTTGGCACTGACCGAGATTGCCATGGCCTGCGGATTTAGCTCGGCAAGCCATTTTAGCAACCGTTTTAAAGCGGCAATCGGCATCACACCTTCCCAGCTACGCGCGTCGGGTAAATGAGAACAACGCGTAACAGATCCCGCCCGCCACCAGCCCCCAAAAAGCAGACCCAATCCCCAGTAAACTGACCCCTGATGCGGTGACCAAAAACGTCACAATGGCGGCATCACGCTCGAGTTCGTGGTTTAACGCCTGATACAAACTTCCGGCAATAGTGCTTAACAGTGCAAGCCCCGCGAGGGTATGAATATAGGCGACCGGAAGTGCGGTGAGCAGCGTGGTTATCGACCCGCCAAAAATACCGGCCAGCAAATAAAATACACCCGCCGCAGCGGCGGCAAGCCAGCGTTTAGCGGGATCGGGATGGGCTTCTGAACCCTGGCAAATTGCGGCGGTGATCGCAGCGATACACACGGAAAATACCCCAAATGGCGCAAGCAGCAGGGCAATCGCGGCGGTAACGACGATAAGCGGCGATATCGGAACGTCATAGCCTGAGGCTTTTAGCGTGGCAACGCCCGGCGCATTTTGTGATGCCATGGTCACGAGGAAAAAGGGAATACCAATTCCAAGCAGGCTTGCCAGCGAAAAATGTGGAACGGTAAATTCAGGCATGACCACCGCAACCGCCACGCTCCCGCTTTGCAGATTTCCGCTCATGACGCAAACGACCAGCCCCACCCCAATCGCCACCACTACGGCGTAACGAGGCGCCCAGGTTTTCGCCAGCAACCAACCCAGCAGCATACTGGCGCAAAGTAAAAAATTCCCCTGCAATGAAGTAAAGGCATCCAGGCCAAAACGTAGCAAAATCCCCGCCAGCATTGCGGCGGAAAGCGTTGAGGGAATCAGGCGCATCAAACGTGCAAATAAACCCGTCGCACCGCAAATCAGAATTAAAAACGAGGCAAAAATGAATACGCCGATGGCTTCATTGAGCGAATGGCCGGGCAGGCTGGTTGCGAGCAGCGCGGCACCAGGTGTTGACCATGCGGTAAGAATCGGGGTGCGATACCAGAGCGTCAGGGCAAGCGTACTGATGCCCATGCCGATCCCAAGCATCGTTAACCAACCTGCGATTTGAAAGGTGTTGGCGCCAGCCGCTTCTGCGGCCTGCCAGATAATTGCCGCTGAGCTGGCGTAACCAACTAAAACCGCCACAAAGCCCGCCAGAACGGTCGGTAATGGAATGGATACGGTGCGCATGTTGTCCCTTATTTTTTTAGCGTCGCCGCACTATAACATTACAAATCATTAACAACAGACGAGATGATGTTGAAAACGCTGCAAGTTAATAAGGGAGCTGGGGGAGTATTTTATGCCAGACCTGTCGCCAACTCTTGTTCAGGCGCCGTTTTCAAATAATTCAGCGCGTTCTCTTGCTCCAGCGGCCGCGAGAAATAGTAGCCCTGCATATAGGGAATCCCGCAATCCTCCAGCATCTGGCGTTGTTTTTCCGTCTCCACCCCTTCAGCAATCACGCTAAAGTTGAGGCTTTGGGAGATATTCATCACCGCCTGAACGATCGCCAGGCCTTTAAGTTCAATGTGTTGAATAAACGAACGGTCGATTTTAATGTAATCCACGTTCATATTCTGGATAACGGACAAGCTGGAATAGCCGGTGCCGAAATCATCCACGGAGAACTTCACGCCGCGCTGCTGCAACTGGCTGACTTTCTGGTTAACCATCATCTGTTCGGACTGGAAAATGGATTCGGTCACTTCCAGATGCAATAAATGGCCCGGAATGGCGTAGCGCTCAATCACCTGATTGACGTTGTTCACGAAACCTTTGTCGTAAAACTGAATCAGGGAAATATTCACGCACATGCAAATTTCCGCGTTCTGCTGAACCATTTTTGCCAGCATTTTACAGGCTTCTTCCAGCACCCAATTGCCCGCCTCAACAATGCGGCCGCTTTGTTCCATCAACGGAATAAACTCAACCGGGGAAATTTCCTGCCCTTTATAACGCCAGCGCATCAATGCCTCAAAGCTCACGACGTGGCCGGAAGCATTGACGATCGGCTGGTACATCAGGCGAAACTCGTTGCGGTCGAGCGCCCCTTTTAAGGCTTCATTAAGGGTAATTTTGCGGCGCAGATTGCGTTCCAGGTCGAGATTATAGAAAGCGAATCGCTCCGGGTATTTACCTTTCTGCGAATACATCGCGATGTCGGCAAGCTGAATCAGACGGGTAATTGAACTGTCATGATTCGGGCAAATGGAAATCCCGATGGTTGCATTCAGGGTAATAACCTGGTCATCAAGTTTGATAGGCAGTGAAAAGTTGCTGGTAATATGCTCGGCTAAATTACGGGTTAATGTCGGGTCTTTTTCTTTCACCAGCAGGATAAATTCATCCCCGCCCCAGCGGCACATTAACGTCTGAGTATCGTTACAGTTTTTCAGGCGTGCGCTTAAATTGACCAACACTCTGTCGCCAACATTGTGGCCTAGCGTGTCATTAATATTCTTAAAACCGTCAAGATCGATAAAGAAAATTGAAAAGCCCGCGATTTTATTATCTTTAAAATCTTGCTCCACACGCTCTGCTGCGGATAAAAACGCGCTACGGTTAAACAGCCCGGTAAGCGAATCTTTATTCGATATTTCATACACTTCCCGGGTTCTTTTCTTGATGGTCTCTTCCATGCTCGCCACCAGCGTTTTGTTCTTATAACGCAGTAAAATCCCTTCCCGAAGGTACTTTGATGAACGAACAGAAGAGACAATCATAATGGCGGTAAAGCAGACACCGAGCATGCCGAGATTATTTTTATAATCTTCAGGCTGCGTCATCAGCAATATAGACATGGGCATCAGAATAATAATGTTATAGAGCGATGCCAGCGGCAGATTGCCGGAAAGAATGCTGGTTGCGCCGCCCGCCATCGCGGCAAGAATCACATTGGTGGTACTTAATTCTTCGACTGAAAATTGCGGGTAGAAATTAACGGCGTAGAAGCTCCAGAGCATCGCGGTTAATAAGCAGCCGCTGGAAAATCGTAATACCCAACGCTTTCGGGTTTTACATTCGGAAGGGCTTCTTTTCCAAAGCTGGGTATCAATAACCCGAGCAACAAGTAGCAGGGTCATCACCAACCACCAGGTTATTTTGGTATGGAAGTTGGAATTATTGATGAAGGTGAAAGCGAGCGTCGTGGAGGCAATAAAAGTAATCAGAATGCCTGGTAATGAGTTGTTGTATAAAAGCTTCACGCCTTCTGAGCGATAAAGCTTTGAATGTTCTATGTTTTTGGTCATTTCCGCTTATCTTAATTGAGCAATTCGACGCGCTGCTACTTCAGAAAGTCTAATATGATCACTCGTTGAAATTATTCCCCGCGGAAGTATAAATTAATTTATTTCCTAATACACGCCCTCTAAACCTAACCCGGCATCTTGAAGGGCGAAGGGTATAGGCTTATGGGGCCAATCTGACTACAATAGCCGCCTTTCGTCCATAACACAGAAAACAGACCCATTATGCGCCTGCACGCAAATCATCTCGAATTACTCAGCCCCGCCCGTGATACTGCCATCGCCCGCGAAGCCATTTTGCATGGCGCAGATGCGGTTTATATTGGAGGGCCCGGCTTTGGTGCTCGTCATAATGCGGGCAACAGCCTGCAGGATCTTGCAGACCTGGTGCCGTTTGCTCACCGTTATGGCGCGAAAATTTTCGTTACGCTGAACACTATTCTGCATGACAACGAGCTGGAACCGGCGCGCCGCATGATTCACGACCTCTATCAGGTTGGGGTTGATGCGTTAATTGTGCAGGATATGGGCGTGCTGGAGATGGATCTGCCGCCGATTGAATTGCACGCCAGCACCCAGTGCGACATCCGCAGCGTTGAGAAAGCAAAGTTCCTCTCGGATGTGGGCTTCTCGCAAATTGTTCTGGCCCGCGAATTGAACCTCAATCAAATTCGCGCGATTCATGAAAACGTCGACGCCACCATCGAATTCTTTATTCATGGTGCGCTTTGCGTGGCGTATTCCGGGCAATGTAACATTTCTCACGCTCAGACCGGGCGCAGCGCAAACCGTGGTGATTGCTCCCAGGCTTGCCGCTTGCCGTACACGCTCAAAGACGATCAGGGCCGCGTGGTGGCCTATGAAAAACACCTTCTTTCGATGAAAGATAACGATCAGAGTGCCAACCTGGCGGCGCTGGTGGATGCAGGTGTGCGCTCCTTTAAGATTGAAGGGCGCTACAAAGATATGAGCTACGTGAAAAACATCACCGCTTATTATCGCCAGTTGCTGGACGAACTTATGGAACAGCGCACCGATTTGGTTCGCGCGTCTGCGGGCGTCACGTCGCACTTCTTTATTCCGTCGCCGGATAAAACCTTCCACCGCGGCAGTACTGACTATTTTGTTAACGAGCGCAAAATTGACATCGGCGCATTTGATTCCCCGAAATTTATTGGCCTGCCGGTGGGCGAAGTGCTAAAAGTCGGCAAAGAGTTCCTTGATGTGAATGTGACCGACACGCTGACCAATGGCGATGGTCTTAACGTGTTGATTAAACGTGATATCATCGGTTTCCGCGCCAATACCGTTGAGAAAACCGGTAAAAATCAGTACCGCGTCTGGCCAAATGAAATGCCGGATACGCTGAAAAACGTGCGTCCAAACCATCCTCTTAATCGCAACCTCGACCACAACTGGCAGCAGGCGCTGACCAAAACCTCCAGCGAACGTCGCATTGCGGTGGATCTGGAGTTAGGCGGCTGGCAGGAACAACTGGTGCTAACCGCGACCAGCGAAGAGGGCGTCAGCGTCAGCAGAACGCTGGAAGGGCAGTTCGATGTGGCGAACAATCCGGAAAAGGCGTACTCGAACCTGCGCGACAGCCTGGCGAAACTGGGGCAAACCCTATATCAGGCGCGTAAAGTTGACCTCAATTTGCCTGCCGCGCTGTTTATTCCCAACAGCCAGTTAAACCAACTGCGCCGGGAAGTGATTGATGAACTGACCGAAGCACGCCTGCAACAGTATCAGCGTGGCACGCGTAAAGCGGTTTCTGTTCCCGCGCCGGTGTATCCCGAAGAGCATTTGACCTTCCTTGCGAACGTTTACAACCATAAAGCGCGCGAATTTTATCAGCGTTATGGCGTGAAACTGATCGATGCGGCGTATGAAGCGCACGAAGAGAAGGGCGAAGTCCCGGTGATGATCACCAAACACTGCCTGCGTTTTGCCTTTAACTTATGCCCAAAACAGGCAAAAGGGTCGGTGAAAAGCTGGCGTGCAACGCCGATGCAACTGGTGCATCAGGATGAAGTTCTGACGCTGAAATTTGACTGTAAGCCGTGCGAAATGCACGTCATCGGCAAAATGAAAAACCATATCCTGAAGATGCCACTTCCTGGCAGCGATGTGGTGGCGTCCATCAGCCCGGATGAATTGCTCAAGACCATGCCTAAGCGCAAATAATCTTTGATTGCCTAATACTCCGACCTACGTGACGGATTGGAAAATCGTTTTGTAGGTCGGATAAGCGCAAGCGTCATCCGACATCTGTTTAAGGATTTTGTGCCCGCAATTGATCAATCATCCAGCGCCCCGCAGGGCCGGGTGGCGTTTTATTCGACCACAACACATCCACATCAATACACTGCGGCCAGCCTGCAACGGGCAACTCCTGCAAAACATCATGCCCAAATTGCTCAACCAGCCAGCGCGGTAAAATCCCCCAGCCGAATCCTTGCTCAGCCATCTCTAACAGCATTAACAGTGACGGTGAAGACCACATCGGGCCTCCGCGTTTATTGCGCGTTGGGTCAGTGAAGGTACTCAGGCAAAGCTGGCGTTCGGTATGTAACGCGTCCATTTCAACCACATTTCTGTTTGCCAGCTCATGTGTGCGGTGAATATAAATCGCCATCTCCGCCCCGACCTGCAAACGTGCAACGGTGACATCCACCGGGTAACGCGGCTGCACTCGCAGCACGCCCACATGCGCACGGCCTATCTGAATCAGGTCGATGACATCTTCATCTTCGGCTATCAAACATTCAAATTCGATATCCGGAAAGCGCTGCGAAAAACGCTGGAGAATGGATTCGTGATGTGCTGTTTGCCAGACATCTGAGAGCACAAAACTCAGGCGCGGTTCGACGTTTCCGGCAAGGCGTACCGAGACTTCATTCAACCGTTCGCTTGCCGCCACAATCGACTCTATATAGGGCAAAACGTGTTGCCCCTGCGTCGTTAACACGGGCTGGCGGCTTTGACGGTCAAATAACGTTACGCCTAAATCCGCTTCCAGATTGGCAATCGCGCTGCTGATCGTCGACTGGCTTTTCTTGAGCTTACGGGCAGCGGCAGAGAAAGATCCGGTTTCTACCGCTTGCAAAAAGGCTTCAAGAGATTCAGGAGAGTAGTTCATCATCTATCGCTTTTGTCGATGGTTGCTCACTTCATTCTATCAGTAATGGCGATGATAATGCGCGGCATAGCTTTGTTGTTGTCAACTATCTGGAGTTGAATATGCCGTCTCAAAAAAGAACATTCTCAGAACGCATCCTGCATGCTGTGGGTTTTGAAGTGATCGCCATTGCCATCTGTGCGCCGCTCGCCGCGTGGATTATGGACAAACCTCTGTTTCAGATGGGAGCGCTGGCGATTATGCTTTCAACCGTCGCGATGGTGTGGAACATCATTTATAACGCCGGTTTTGACAAAATTTTCCCCATCGGGAATAAACGCCGGATGCCGCTGCGCGTAGCTCATGCGCTGGGTTTTGAAGGCGGTTTCATCTTAATTGGCCTGCCGCTGGCCGCCTGGATGCTCGATATTTCCCTGCTGCAGGCGTTTATGGTTGAGATCGGTTTCTTCTTGTTCTTCCTGCCGTACACCGTGGTTTATAACTGGGCGTACGACACACTGCGTGCCCGCTGGACGCAGTGCCAGGCGTAAGGTTTAAACGTTACGCTGTAACTTTCCGCGCCACGATAAAAAGGCGCGGAAACAGCATCAGCACATTGCCATCATGTTGCAAAAGCGCGTGACACTCGCCCAGGGCCTCACATAGAGCCTGTCTTTTCGTCTCATCTTTTGCGAGGATAGCGCCCAATTTCCTGCTATGAACAAAAGGTAACGAATATGGCAAAGCACCCAACGGGTAAGCATCTGCGCGCGCCGGTCACTTTTAACGATAAAGATCTTCTGGTTTACGTGGTGCGCGGTTCAAAAATTGAAGATATGCCTGCGGACGAAGATGAAGATTATCCGGGCGATATGCAGATGCTGATGCCGCAACTGTCTAAAGATTTTGATGCGGAATTAAGCGAAGCGCTCGACGAGTGTGCATCGGGTGATGTGATTGTCTTTATGTGTACGACGGACATGATTTTCGAACATGGCTATTCGAAAATTAAAGCGATGCGTACTGCGTAAATCAATAAACCCAGTGCTCGCGCGGTACTGGGTTTTCCCTGAGTTGCCTTCGATCTAAATCCCCTCATCATTATTCGAACGAGCAATTTTCACCGTCGTGTCATGAGTTACTTCAATCAGAAAGTTCCTGGTAGATATGAAGTCTCTAACGGGTTTGACCCGGCGCAATACTTAATGCAACGATCATTTACACGCATAAATGTGTATGGGCAAAATCGCGTCCGGTCTGATGGTTTACTGGAAAGGAAAACAGCGTAAAGCAGACAATAAGGCCATTAAGGGAAATATAAATACAGCATAAAAACGTTATTACTGATGAATAGCAAACACTGAGACATTGATGAAAAAAATTATTCTTGCACTTGCCACCACCGCACTGATCGCGGGTTCTTTATCCCCGGCATACGCTATTACAGCTTCTTATCGTGCGAAACTTGAACGTTCAGGCTGTACCCAACTCACGGATGCAGACGGTAGTTGCGATACGTCAAAGACTAGAGCACAGAATCAGAAAAAAGCGGCTGCAAAGAAAAGCAAAACTGCGACTACAAAACAGAAGTAATGATTCAAAAACAAGCCCTGGCGCAATGCCAGGGCTTGAAGAGTTAGTGCCCGTAAAAAATCTCGCCTTTCATGGCACGAACAATTTTCCCTTCCGCGTCGGTAATCAAGACGTAGTTTCCGCCCATGTACGTCCAGTGGCTGCCTGCTTCTGGGGCAGGCAGGTGTCTGATTTGCCAGGCGTCAATCTGATACGGTTTGGTGCGGTATAAATCCGGCACGATGTCGCCAATTTTAAATGGCTTGTAATCTGCATGAAATTCAGTGATTTCAAAAGACGAACTGGTTGGTGCGGGCACGGCTACAGGGGCATCCGCAGCGTGAGCGGAAAAGGCCAGGGGTAAAGAACCCGCCATCAGGGCCGCGGATAAAACAAATACATTCAATTTACTCATATCTACTCCAGATACATTCATCTGCCGAATTTCAAATAATGCCGTTATCTCTATCACGTTGTTTCGCTAGAAGTAATCAATTTTTCGTTACGTGAAGTAAATGCCTTGCGGTAAGCCGCAGGAGTCTTCGAGAGCCTGGCGCGAAAATGGTGGCGTAGCGTGGCCGCGCTGCCAAAGCCCACGCGCTCGGCAATATCCTCTACAGACAGCGTGCTGCTTTCCAGCAAATCACGGCAGCGGGTCAGCCGCATAGTTAGCAGCCAGCGTGCGGGTGTGGTGCCGGTAGCGGCAGAAAAACGCCGTAAAAAAGTTCGCGGGCTCATGCCGGTGAACGCGGCCAGGGATTCCACCGAATGTTCATCGGCAAGATGAGCCTGCAGGTAATCAAACAGCGGACTCAGGCGCGTGCTTTCATAGGCGACCGGAACGGGCTGCTCGATAAACTGCGCTTGCCCGCCGACACGATGAGGGGGGATTACCAGCCTGCGGGCAACGCTGTTCGCCGCACCCGCGCCATAATCACGCCGCACCAGGTGCAAACTCAGATCTATACCTGCCGCACTGCCTGCGGAGGTCAGCACGGAACCGTTGTCGATATAGAGCACATCCGGCATCACCTGAATTTTGGGGTAACGCTGTTGCAGTTTTTCGGTATAGCGCCAGTGTGTGGAGGCCGGTAAACCGTCCAGCAAACCGGCGGCTGCCAGTACAAACACGCCGGAGCAAATTGACATAATTCTCGCCCCACGCGCATGTGCGGTTCGCAAGGCTTCACACAGCGCGGGAGGAACCGGCTCGTCGGCACCGCGCCAGCCGGGCACAATAATGGTTCCTGCTTGTTCCAGTAAAGCGAGGCCACCGTCGACCGCAATCCGTATACCGCCGGTGGCGCGTAGCTCACCGGTTTCCAGACCCGCGACGGCAAAGCGATACCAGTTATCACCCATTTCCGGGCGCGGCAGGCCAAAGACTTCAACGGCGACGCCAAATTCAAAGGTACACAGGCCGTCATACGCCAGGGCAACAACAAAAGGGTTTTGCAACGGAGTCGTCCATCAGTTTGTCATAATCTTCACGTTATCTGTCATTTCTGCCACACGTCAAGTCACACTCCAGGCTCTATAGTCATAGCTCACCCAAATGAGGAGCACTTATGAGTTACGTTACTGATTTCCCGCCTGCCGCACCTGAAATTGCCGCCGCCCATTTTCTCCAGCGGTTGAGCCTCGAAACGGACTGCGATGATGTGCACACGGCGATGAAAGAAGGGGACGTCGATTTCGTCCTGCTGCATGTCGTTGGCTCGCCTGAAGCCTTTGCGCGTCGCCATATTCCAGGGGCGTTGCATTTGCGCCATCGTGATATGTCATCAGAGCGTATGGCCGAATGGCCTGCGGACACGCTGTTTGTGGTGTATTGTGCGGGGCCACATTGCAATGGTGCAGACCGCGCAGCGCTGAAACTGGCACGCCTGGGGCGCCCGGTAAAAATGATGATAGGCGGAATAACCGGTTGGGCCGATGAAGGATTTAGCTTTGCCTGAGCGCTAAATTCGCTATCCGCAATACGCTAAGTACGTGTAATCTCTGCCTCACTTTTGTCAGTAATAAGGGAAGTCACAATGTCGATTTACAGCGAAACCAATGCGCAGTTCATCCTGGGTTTAAGCAACTTGTCTGCCATCCTTGATAAAGCAGCCGCCTGGGCGAAAGAGAATGGCAAAACCGAAGAGAGCCTGTTGGAAGCAGCTTTGGCGGCAGATATGTATCCTCTGGTGCGCCAGGTACAAATTACCACTGATATGGCAAAACGTGCCGTTGCACGTCTGGCGAATGTTGACGCGCCGGTGATGGAAGATAACGAAACCAGCTTTGCGCAGCTTCAGGCGCGCATCAGCGCAACGGTCGCGTTCATGAAAGGGATTACCGACGCGCAGTTAGATGGCGACGACGAGCGCCCAATCGTGGTGATGGCCCGCGAGCACGAGCTACGTTTTACCGCCCGCGGTTACGTGTATAAATTTGCGACCCCGAACTTCTATTTCCACTTCACCACCGCCTACGACATCCTGCGCCAGGCCGGTGTTCCGCTTGGTAAACGTGATTTCGTCGGCCCAATCTTCTAAATAATATTGCGCCCGTTAACTAAGCTGATAATGCCGGTTCGGGCGCAACTTCTCTGGCAGATTTTCACTCTCGTCCATATCGTGTAAATCGCGTTCGATGGTGTTGCAAATCGCATCCAGCGGCAGATCGTTATCTTCGGTGCCAAACGGCTCCTCAAGCTCTTCTGCCAGGGTATCGAGCGAAATAAACGTATAGGAAATAAACACCGATAAAAACGGCGTCATGTAATGCAGATCGGTGACCAACGCAAACGGCAACATGATGCAAAACAGATACACGGTGCGATGCAAAATCAGCGTGTAGGCAAATGGCACAGGCGTTCCGGCAATACGTTCGCAGCCACCGGCAACCGCCGAAAGCTCATTAAGATGATGATTCAGACTGCTCCAGACCACATCAGAAATCAGCCCCTGTTTACGTTTATCCGCCAGCCAGTCCGCCATTAGCTGCAAAATGCGATTACACGGCGCGTGGCTTTTCAGCACCCACTGGAGCTCTTCCTGCGTCAGATATTTTTTTAATGTCGCTTCATTAGGTTGCTTGCGCAGCGTCAACCGTAGAGCATGGCAAAAAGCCGTCTGCAAATTCACAAAATGTTTAATCTGGCGCTCATCCGTGCCCAGCAGGCTTTTTGCTTCACGCAAAAAAGAGCGCTGCGTGATCGCCAGTTGCCCCCACAGCGTACGCGCCTCGTTAAAACGCGCATAACAGGCGCTGTTTCTGAACCCTAAGAAGATGGCAATCGCCACGCCGAGAATACTAAACGGCGCGATAGTGAGCTTTATGCCAAGCGCTTCATACCACGGCAAAAAGAAAATCACGCTAATCGACAGCGCCAGATTCAGTAGCAGACGAGAATAGATTTTTTGCAGAACCGAACCATGCCAGACAAACAGGCGGGTAAACCAGTGTTGATGCGGGCGAACAATCATAATCAGGAAACTCAAAAACAGGACGTCATATTTAACGGTAAAGTGTGACGTAGATCAATCATGAATTTACATTGATTTAACAACATGAATTATTTTCAATAACCATGAAAGATTTTCGTTTGTGGGCAACTCACAGTTCTGCCATTCTCCATTACACAATAGCCGTCCAGATGGCTAAATATTCTAATAATGAATTATCACCTTGCTAAATCAATTGCGAGGTTATGGAGAAAACACATGCCACAGTCCTTATCGCATCGCGCACCTTTCCGAGCCGACATCGTCGGGAGTTTTTTACGTCCTGCCGCGATCAAAAATGCCCGCGTGGCGTTCGCCTCAGGGGATATAGATGCCAGCCAGTTGCGTAAAATTGAAGATGAAGCGATTCGTGCGTCGGTTGAGCAGCAATGTGCCTGCGGCCTGCATGTGGTGACTGACGGGGAATTTCGCCGTGCCTGGTGGCATTTTGATTTCTTCGACGGCCTGCAAGGCGTGGAGCGTTATGAGTCAGAGCAGGGCATCCAGTTCAACGGCGTACAGACCAAAGCGCATAGCGTGCGGGTGGTGGGCAAACTTGGCTTCGGCACGCACCCCATGCTGGATGATTTTCGCTACCTGAAGAGCATCAGCGGTGACGCGGTGCCAAAAATGACCATTCCAAGCCCGAGCGTGCTGCATTTCCGCGGCGGCCGCAATGCCATCGACAGTAATGTTTACCCTGATTTAAACGTCTATTTTGACGATCTCGCCACCACCTGGCGCGATGCGATTCAGGCATTTTACGCAGCCGGATGCCGCTATCTGCAACTCGATGACACCGTCTGGGCCTACTTATGTTCAGATGCACAACGTAAAGAGATTCGCGAACGAGGCGATGATCCTGATGAACTGGCGCACATTTACGCCCAGGTGCTGAATAAAGCATTAGAAGGGAAGCCGGATGATTTGGTTGTCGGGCTGCATGTTTGCCGCGGTAACTTCCGTTCAACGTGGATTTCAGAAGGCGGCTACGAGCCGGTAGCGGAAGTGCTGTTTGGCTCAGTCAATGTCGACGCCTTTTTCCTTGAGTATGACAACGACCGTTCAGGCGATTTTGCACCGCTGCGCTTTGTGCGCCCGGGCCATCAGCAGGTCGTTTTAGGGCTGATCACCACTAAAAATGGCGAGTTGGAAAACCCGGAGTTGATTCAGGCGCGTATAAATGAAGCGGCGCAATATGTCGATCTCAACCAAATCTGCCTCAGCCCGCAGTGCGGTTTTGCTTCAACAGAAGAGGGTAATAGCCTGACGCCTGAGCAGCAGTGGGACAAAGTCCGGCTGGTGACGGGGGTTGCTGAGAAGGTTTGGTAACTAGCTTCGACCCCACCCCAACCCTCCCCTTACCAGGGGAGGGAGCCGTTAACTCCTCCCCCCTGGGCTGTGGCGGTTTGCTCCTCCCCTGGTAAGGGGGAGGTTGGGTGGGGGTCATTTAAACGTCAAGCCAACTTAAACACCGCAACAGTTTCATTCAGCGCCTGCGACTGCTCTTTCAATGACATCGCCGCTGCCGACGCCTGTTCAACCAACGCGGCGTTCTGCTGGGTAACCACATCCATCTGCACCACGGCCTGGTTGATCTGCTCAATGCCACGGCTCTGCTCGCCGGTAGACACCGCAATCTCTTCCATCAGCTCAGTCACTTGCTTAATCGCATTGGAAATCCGCTGCATGCTTTCGCCCGCACGATTCACCAGATCGCTACCGATGTGGACCTGCTCGCCCGAAAGCTCAATCAACTCTTTAATTTCTTTCGCGGCAACGGACGAACGCTGCGCGAGATTGCGAACTTCGCTGGCGACCACTGCAAACCCACGGCCTTGCTCCCCGGCGCGCGCGGCTTCCACTGCGGCGTTCAGCGCCAGAATATTGGTCTGGAAAGCAATATCCTCAATGATGCTAATAATATTGTCGATTTTGCTGGAGCTGGATTCGATATTACGCATCGAATCAATCACTTCGCTGACAATCTCATTCCCGTCATTTGCCGCAACTAACATCCCGCTGGCGAGCTTGTTCGCCTGACGGGAGTTGTCCGACGTAAGTTTCACCGTGACGGTAAGCTGTTCCATGCTGGCCGCCGTTTCGCCCAGGGACGATGCTTGTTCCTCAGTGCGGGCAGACAAATCCGTATTACCGGCGGCAATCTCTTCAGACGCATATGCCACCGTTTGGCTTGATTCGCGCACCTGGCCAATAATGCTCGCCAGAGAAACGCGCATCTGTTCAAGCTCACGCATCATCGCGCCAATTTCGTCATTGGCTTTCGCGACAATCGGCGTATGCAGCAGGCCGTTGGCGATTTCGGTGCAATGCGTTTTGGCTTTATCCAACTCGGTTAACACGCGGTTTTTCAGCAGCATGAAAACAGCGCCCAGAATCACGATAAATATCAGCGCAAAAATGGCGATGCTGAAAAGACTCTGGCTGAAACCGGATTGTGCGTCTTTGTTCAACTGCTGGGCGTAATGTTCGCGGAAGGTCAGCAGCTTATCCAGCGCCACTTCAAACTGTTTATCCAGTTGCGGCAGCGTGGTGGTTACCAGCGCTCGCGCCCGAGCAACGTCGTTGGCTTTCACCGCATCCAACAACGGCTGCAAACCCTGCTCGCGATAATTCACAAAACTGCTTTGATACGCATCGCTTAACACTTGTTCACCCGGCTGCTTCGGGGCGTCAAGATAAGCCCGGAAAGCGGTGTTGGCCTTATCCAGCACCTGCTGAGCGCCGTTTAATGCCAGTTGCCCTTGATCGTTGGAACCCTGTTCACGCTCTTCTAACGCTTCCATGGCACGAACGCGCAGTGTGCGGCTATGGTTAATCGGATCGATAACCGAAAGCACCACACGAATTTCCCGGTTTACGTTGTCCAGAGACTGATTACTGCGGGTTAACGCCCAGATGTTAGAGGCGGTACTGGCTAAGAAGATCAGCAGTAACGTGCTGAAAACTAAAATCGAAAAACGCCTTACTGTCATGCAATTCCCTTATATTTACGAAATATCCTGACTCGTTTCAGCCAGTGCTGGTGGGGTTATCGGCATGCCGGGTGAGAAATTTAGCGTCATATTTCTGTCATATCGCTGCTCTATAAATCCTCCATCAAAACCAAGGATGCGAACATCATGAAATTAAAACCTTTTGCGCTGTTGTTGACCGCTTTATTCCCTCTGGCAAGTCATGCGGCACAGCCGCAAGTTGATCGTTACGTTGTCACCTTTCCGCAGGGGGATAATGTGGAATACAAAGGCACCTACGCGACGAATTTCCCGAATGGATTGCCGGTTGGCGTAGGCTCCGGCCTGCAATTTATTCGCAAAGACGGCGAGGCGTTAGTCTTTGCCACGGTGACGGATCGCGGCCCCAATGCAGATTCTCCAAAATCTGGCAAAAAAGAGTCGAAGATTTTTGCTAACCCGAAATACACCCCGCTGTTGATGACTATCCGCGTTGCCGGTGGCAAAGCGGAAGCGACGGACGCCCATGCGCTGCATGACGAAAACGGGCCCATCAGCGGTTTGCCGCTGCCGGAAGGCTTGATTGGCGCAACCAATGAAATCGCTTTAAGCGATACGTTGCAGCAATTGTCGAGTGATAAACGCGGGCTGGATACCGAAGGCATCACGCCAGATGGGAAAGGGGGTTACTGGCTGTGTGACGAATATGGCCCGTTTATTATCAACATCGACGGCAACGGTAAAATCCTCAAAAAATACGGCCCGCAGGCAGAACAAGGCGAGCAGGGCGTGGCGGGTGGTTTACCCAATATCATCAAATGGCGTCAGGCCAACCGTGGCTTCGAAGGTATTACGCGCATGCCGGACGGGCGCATTATGGCTGCGGTACAAAGCACTCTGGATATTGACGGAAAAAGCAAAAACACGGCGCAGTTCACCCGTCTGGTGAGTTTTAACCCTGAAACCGGCAAAACGGAAATGTACGGCTATCCGATTGATGTCGATGTCTACAAGAAAGCCAAAGACGCCAAAATTGGCGACATTGTGGCGCTGGATAACAACCGCCTGTTGTTGATTGAGCAGGGCGGCGATAAAAACAAAGTAATGCGCAACCTGGTCTATGTCGTGGATTTAAGCCAGGCGAGCGACCTGACGGCCTTCGATAAAGAAAAAGCCCCGGAATTTGACGACGCTGGGCAACTAAACGCGCGCGGGATCAAACTGGCCGAGAAAAAAGAGGTGGTAGATCTGCGCAAACTGGGCTGGCAGCAAGAGAAAGCCGAAGGGATGACGCTGATTGATAACCAAACCATCGCGGTAATCAACGACAACGATTTTGGCCTGCAAGCGGTGCTGGAAAACCCGGATGATTATGAAGTGGATGGCAAAGGGCATTTGCTGCGCGACGGCAAAGAAGTGGCAACGAAAATTGCGCTTAAACCGCTGGAAAAACCCGAGTCACAAAATGAGCTTTGGGTGATTAAGTTGCCGGAGGCGTTGAAGTAACACGGTTTTATCCCGTGTTAATGGGTGGATGGCGCTGCGCTTATCCACCTTAGAACACCGAAATTGTAGGTCGGGTAAGCGAATGCGCCACCCGACCTTTGCTTACCATAAAAACCAAAATCACACCGAGCCCCGCACCACCAGCTTCCAGTCCAGAATCTCATTCACCGTTTCAACTTCCGGGTTATCAATGCGCTCCAGCAGCAACTGCACGCTACGCACGCCGAGTTGATGCATCGGCTGCTCAATAGTTGTAAGCGGCGGGAAGGTTACGGAACCAAACGGCACGCCGTCAAACCCCATCACCGCGACATCCTCAGGAACACGCAAGCCTTGCTCATGGGCGTAATGCATCGCGCCCCCGGCCAGCGCGTCGGAAATAGCGAATACCGCATCCGGCGGTTCGGGCAGGGTGAACAGTTCAGCCATCGCCTGCACACCGGCCTGATATTCCAGGCTATCGGCATAGACCACCGCTTGCCAGTTTTTGCCGCAGGCAGCGCGATAACCTGCCTCACGCTGCTGGGAATAGAGGTAGCGTAAATCCCCGTTGATCAAGGCAATGCGCTTGTAGCCGCATGTCGCGAGGTGATCGACCGCTGCCGCCGCCGCTTTAAAGTTATCGATGGTGACCGATGAGGCGCGATAACCAGGGTCGCCTTCACCGCATTGCACCCAGGGCGAGTCGCCTATCAGCGTGGTCAAACCCGGTAAGCAACTGATGGCGTCCATGGTGATCACGCCGTCGACCACTTTGCCGCTCAGCAGGCGTAAATAGGCCGATTCACGCGTCAGGCGCGACTCAGAATTACACAGCAAAATGTGGTAGCCGTGTTTTTCTGCCTCTTCTTCAATACCTCGCACCACGCGGGCGCAGAAGGGGTTGGTAATATTTGACACCAGCACCAGCAACATCCGGCTGCGCGATGTTCGTAACTGGCGTGCCAGCAGATTAGGTTGGTATTCACATGCCTTGATCGCCGCCAGAACTTTGTCGCGCGTATCCGGTTTCACGGCAGGGTTACCGTTCAGTACCCGGGAAACGGTCGCGGTAGAAACCCCTGCAGTGCGCGCCACTTTATCTATCGACATGTTGATCCTTTGTACGATCGGTTAATTTGTGAGCCCCATTCCAGATCTGAATTGATACTACCAAATAATTCATCAGCATGATGGTAACCCCGCTGAAATCGATTACATTTTTAATGAAGTGTTAATGTAATCGATTACAAAAATAACTCTCTTACCCTTAATCAATACTCTGTAGTGGAGGATTTTATGTCTTCTCATTCGGCCGTTGGGGCACAAGTGGCAACCCATAAATGGGTAATTCCACGCCTGTCGTTGATGATGTTTCTCGAGTTTTTCGTCTGGGGGGCCTGGTATGTCACGCTGGGCGTGGTGATGGGCAAATATGGCCTGAGTGCGCTGATTGGTGATGCGTATTCCACCGGGCCAATCGCTTCGATTTTATCGCCGTTTGTCCTCGGGATGCTGGTGGACCGCTTCTTTGCGTCGCAAAAAGTCCTCGGCGTGCTGCATCTGGTGGGGGCGGCGTTGTTATGGTGGCTGCCGAGTATGTTTGAGGGCGGGCAGAGCGGCCTGCTGTGGGTGGTGTTCGCCTACATGCTCTGCTATATGCCGACTATCGCGTTAAGTAATAACGTGGCATTCCATAGCCTGGCAAACAGTGAAAAAGGGTTCCCGATTGTGCGGGCGTTCGGCACCATCGGCTGGATTGTTGCGGGGCTGATTGTCGGCACCAGCGGCCTTTCAGATAGTACCGGCATCTTCACCCTGGCGGCTGTCGCCTCGGTAGTGCTGGGGATTTACAGTTTTACGCTGCCAAACACCCCCGCACCGGATCGCGGCAAACCGCTTTCGATGCGTGACCTGCTGTGCGCCGATGCCTTCGCGCTCCTGAAGCAACGCCACTTTATGGTGTTCATCATCTGCGCCACCTTGATCTCCATCCCGCTGGCGGCGTATTACGCCTACGCCGCGCCGTTTATCTCGGCGGTGGGCTTTGAAAACGTCAGCGGAGTGATGGCGTTGGGGCAGATGTCTGAGCTGCTGTTTATGCTGTTGATTCCGTTCTTCTTCCGCCGTCTGGGCATCAAAATGATGCTGCTGATTGGGATGCTCTCGTGGTTCCTGCGCTATGCCATGTTCGCGCTTGGCATAACCGAAGAGACGCGCTGGATGATCTACATCGGTATTATTTTGCACGGGGTTTGCTACGACTTCTTCTTCGTCATCGGGTTTATCTACACCGACAAAGTGGCGGGGAACAAAGTGAAAGGGCAAGCGCAAAGCCTGCTGGTGCTCTTTACCTACGGTTTGGGGATGCTGATTGGTTCGCAGATCAGCGGCGCGGTATTTAACCGCTCTGTCACCGCGCAGGGTGCCGAAGGTTTGCTGCAATGGCAACAATTCTGGTGGATGCCGGCAATTGCGGCGGTGATTATTGCGGCGCTGTTCTTCTTCACCTTCAACTACAAAGAGGGTGAGCAGCATGGCAAATAGGCCGCTGCGCGTGCTGGTTGTGGGCTGCGGGAATATGGGAGCCGCCCACAGCCTTGCATACCAGCATTTAGACGACTTTACACTCTGCGGGCTGGTCGCCCGTGGAGAGTCTAAAACTCACCTGAAAGCGCACCTCGCGGCGGATATTCCGCTATTTGATGATTTACACGACGCCCTTAAACAGACCCAGGCAGACGCCGTGTGTATTGCCACCTGGCCGGACAGCCACGAAGCGCTGGCCTTAATTGCCCTCGCTGCGGGCTGCCATGTGTTCCTTGAAAAACCGCTCGCCACCACGGTGAGCGGGGCCAAACGCGTTGTTGCGACGGCGCGGCTGGCGGGCAAAAAACTGGTGGTGGGGTACATATTGCGCCATCACCCGGCCTGGCAGCAGTTTATTGAGCTATCGCACGGGCTGGGTAAACCGCTAGTGATGCGCATGAACCTCAACCAGCAAAGCAGTGGGAGCGCCTGGCAGACGCACAAAATGCTGATGCAGTCGCTTTCGCCCATCGTGGATTGCGGCGTGCATTATCTCGATGTGATGTGCCAGATGACACAATCCAGCCCGCAATCTGTGAGCGCCATCGGTGTGCGCTTAACGGAGGAAATTGCCCTGGAGCAGTTCAACTATGGGCAGCTCCAGGTCCGTTTTGCCGATGGTTCCGTAGGCTGGTACGAAGCGGGCTGGGGGCCAATGATGAGCCAGACCGCTTTCTTTATTAAAGATGTGATTGGCCCAAAAGGTGCGGTGTCGATTGTGGCGCGTGAGGCGGGCGGCGAAGGGCAGTCGGCTAACGTTGAAGCCCATACACGCACCGAATCACTGCGCATTCACCATGCAGAGCTCAACGCGCAGGGGGAGTATATCCATCAGGATGAGTGGATCTCTGCCCGCGATGAACCCGATCATTTTGCCCTGTGCCAGCTTGAACAGCAGTTTTTTGCTCGCGCCATTTTTGATGATAACGATTTAGCTCAGCATCAACAGCAGGCCATTGATAGCCTGGCGGTGGTGCTGGCGGCAGACCGTGCCGTTCGTGAACAGCGCACGGTATTGATTAAGGAGATGTTGTAATGAAAACCCTGAAAGGGCCCTCCCTGTTTCTTTCGCAATTTATTTCGGACAAACCGCCCTTTAACGCCCTGGATACGTTAGCGGCCTGGGCTGCGGGTTTAGGTTATAAAGCGGTGCAACTCCCGACCCATTTACCGCATATTTTCGATCTCGCTAAGGCTGCGCAAAGCCAGGAATACTGCGCTGAAATTCGCGCGGTACTGGGGAATGTTGGCCTGGAAATCAGCGAGCTTTCCACCCACCTGCAAGGGCAACTGGTGGCGGTGCATCCCGCCTATGAAGCGGCATTTTCAGGTTTTGCCCCGCCAGAATTAGCCCACGATTCCGCCGCTCGCCAGCAATGGGCGGTGAATAGCCTGAAACAGGCGGCGCGGGCTTCGCAAAATTTAGGGCTTAATGCCCACGCGACATTTTCAGGCGCGCTGGCGTGGCCCTATTTTTACCCGTGGCCTCCGCGTAACGAGCAATTAATCGACGAGGCTTTTCGCGAGCTGGCTGCCCGTTGGCTGCCGATCCTTGATAGCTTTGATGAAGCGGGTGTGGATGTCTGTTTTGAGCTACATCCGGGTGAAGATTTACATGATGGCGTCACTTTCGAGCGTTTTCTCGCCCTGGTTGATAACCATCCGTGCTGTAATATTCTCTACGATCCAAGCCATATGCTGCTCCAGCATATGGATTACCTCGGTTTTATTGACCATTACCACTCGCGTATTAAAGCCTTCCACGTTAAAGATGCCGAATTTCAGACATCGGCCAAAAGCGGCGTTTATGCCGGTTACCAGCCGTGGATCGAGCGTCCGGGGCGCTTTCGTTCGCTGGGCGACGGGCAGATCAACTTCAAGGCCATCTTCAGCAAACTGGCGCAATACGGCTACGGCGGATGGGCTACGCTTGAATGGGAATGTTGCCTGAAAGCAGGCGATACGGGCGCGCGCGAAGGGGCGGAATTTATCGCCAGCCATATAATTCCGGTTGCCGATTATGCCTTTGACGACTTCGCCCTGCGCGACAGCGAAAGATCGGCGGTGCGTTGCATGCTTGGCCTGGAGGAGTCATCATGAAACGATTGCGTTTAGGTATGGTCGGCGGCGGTGAGGGCTCATTTATCGGCGGCGTGCATCGCATTGCCGCCCGGCTTGATGACCAGTTTGAACTGGTGGCGGGAGCGTTTTCCTCCTCGCCGGACGTGGCAAAACGCAGCGGAGAAGCGCTGTTTATCGAAGCCGACCGCTGCTATGCCAGTTGGCAGGAGATGGCATTACATGAGGCGGCGCGCCCCGACGGCATTGACGTGGTCGCCATTGTTACGCCAAACCACCTACACGTGCCGATTGCCAGAGCCTTTCTGGAAAATGGCATGCACGTTATTTGCGACAAACCTCTTGGCGTCACCCTTGCTGAAGCCCTTGCGCTGGCGCAGGTTATCGATGCGACAGGTCATCATTTTATTCTTACCCATAACTACAGCGCCTTACCGATGGTGCGCGAGGCGCGGGCGCGTATTGCCAACAGTGAAATCGGCGATATTCGCGCCATAGAAGTGGAGTATTTGCAGGACTGGCTAAACGACCGGCTGGAATTGACCGACAACAAACAGGCGAGCTGGCGCGGAAATCCGGCCATGGCGGGTGCGGGGGCGATTGGCGATATTGGCACGCATGCCTGGCAACTCGCGGCGTTTGTCAGCGGGATGGAGCCGGAAAAGGTGCGGGGCGAACTGCTGACGCGCATACCAGGGCGTATGCTGGATGACGAAGTGTACGCCGAAATGCGCTATGCCAACGGCGCTCGCGGGCGTTTATGGGCAAGCCAGGTGGCACCGGGTTTTGAAAACGATCTGCGACTGCGCATCGTTGGCAGCAGGGCAACTATCAGCTTCCGCCAGCAACAGCCTGAGATACTGGAAATCCATCCGCACCATGGGAATAGTTACACTGTCACGCGTAACGGCGTCAACAACCATGATTCTGTGCGCCACCAGTGTCGTACGCCCGCCGGGCACCCCGAAGGATATCTGGAAGGATTCGCGCAAATTTATCGCGAAGCGGCGATCAAGATTCGCGGCGGCGATGCGCCATGGCTCCCAGGGATTGCAGAGGGGCTTGCCGGAATGAAGTTTATTGAAACGGTGCGTGAGAGTTCTAACCGTGGGGGCGAGTGGCTGGAGTGGTGAGAGTCTTGGTTGTTAACCAGATAAATCATTAGCAACGACGTGAAGAGAAACCCGCTGCGAAACGGGTTTCTTACTAAGCAGCAAGTATATGTTGGATAGCCAGAAACATGGGAACGGCGCCAAATGCGTTCGGCGGCTCATTAAGTTGTACAAATCCGAGGCGGCTATAAAAATTAATCGCCTTTGGATCTGCATCCAGATACACACCTTTTACAGGCAGTGACTCATGGATTAACTTCACTTGCTCAAAAAACGCCAAAAGCAAGTCTTGCCCGTAGCCTTTACTTTGTTCTTTAGTGGCTACACCTAACATAATCAGTCGTACGACACTGACTTCATTGGGCAGCGAACCTGAGAAAATCCCCGTCAATTTCCCTTTTTCAAGCGAGTAGCCCGTAAAAGTACAGGCACCCAGAAGTTCGCCCGTATTTATGTCAATTAACGCTTTAGCAGCGCAATTCCCATCTTTGACGCTTTTTTTTAAAGAATTGCGCACATAAGAGTTAATGACGGCATTTCCACAATCAAAATGCTTATTACCCGGGTAGGTTATATCCGCCTGGTAGGCACAAACCATTACATCTACATCGAATTGATCATTTTGTGTGTCGGCCATCTTTCTTTCTCCGCATTAACGCTTGTAGGGCCAGCGTAGGTGCAGCAGGTTCAGAAAGAAGTTGGTTTACTTGCTGCCAGCTTTGTGTTGAAAGCTGACGGCGACGCTGATTGTCCAGCACACTTTCCGCTCGTTCCAAAGCCGCATTTAAGATAAACGCACTCAAATCTAAACCGGCAGCCGCAGCTGCTTCACGAAGGACATCTTTTAATTCAGCGCTGGTTTTTAGCTCAACCCTTGCATTTTTGACGGGTCGAACGTCATCAGGAAATACCGCTACTTTGGACATTTTTACCTCTCTATTTAAGTAACACACGCCTCCTTACGTGATTGCTACAATGTGCCTGTAAACCCATTTAAGTTCATGCGGTTAGTGGGCGATTTCATTTTATAACTCCGTGATTTTATCTTCGCTTAGCGTGCATTACGCTTTCATATTTAACTCTGATACGGTTATTAGCCGTATGGATGAAATCTAACCTGGTGAGATGTTTTCGTCAAATTGTACGGTTGATAACCGTATAAAATCCTGGCTGTATTTTTGCCTTGCGCCCCGTAGCGGGTCTGACGCAAAAGTGAAATAAAAAATAGCGATACGTGCACCACGTCGACAATTCGCACAAAGGTTAAGGTGCTAAGTTGCCGCATGGATTGGTTATTAACTAGCCTATTGAATGGTGTGCTGTTTTTTCACCTCCCTCCGATTTGGCCTGAACAAAAGAGGAAACAATGAAAAAGCTGACGTTAAGTCTTATTACCTTAGCGCTCGCGGGTGTTTCAAACGCCGCGCTTGCCGATACCCTGCGCATGGAATGCCCGATATCCCCTGGCGGTAAGGAATACTGCAACTACGTCAAAGACCGTTTTGAAAAGCAGACTAACAACAAGCTGGAATTTATCGAATTCCCGGCGGCGTCGGATGAAAAGCTCGCGCTGCTCCAGCAACTGTTTGCCGCCAAAGATGAAAAAGCGGTGGATTTGTTCCAGTCCGACACCATCTGGGTTGGGCTGCTCGATAAACAAACGCTCGATTTAACCGATGCGGTTGCCGACATGAAAGGTGATTTCTTCCCAGGCCCTTGGGCGAACGACACGGTGAACGGCAAAGTGAAAGCGGTGCCTGCCTATCTTGATACCGGGGTGCTCTATTACCGCAAAGATCTGCTGGAAAAATACAACGAACAGCCGCCAAAAACCTGGGAAGAGCTAACGCGTATCGCCACCAAAATTCAGGAAGAGGAGCGCAAAGCGGGGCATAAAAACTTCTGGGGGATGATCTTCCAGGGGAAATCCTATGAAGGGCTGACCTGTAATGCGCTGGAGTGGGTTGACTCTTACGGCGGCGGCACATTCATCGACGAAAAAGGGAACGTGACCATTAACAATCCTAAGGCCGCGGCGGCGCTGGATATGGTCGCAGGCTGGATTGGCAAAATCACGCCTAAGGGCGCTTTGGGCTACAAAGAGGAAGAGTCCCGCTCGGTGTTCCAGAACGGTGACGCGCTGTTTATGCGCAACTGGCCTTATGCGTATCTGCTTTCGCAGGGCGCAGACAGCCCGTTGAAAGGCAAAGTCGGCGTGGCAGCACTCCCTGCCGGGCCGGATGGCAAATCGGCAAACGCGCTGGGCGGCTGGCAGTGGTCGGTTAACGCCAACACCAAAAACAAAGATGCAGCTATTGCGCTGCTGAAAATCCTCACCGATGCGGATTCGCAGAAAATGCAGCTCAAATTCCTTGGCTTTGCACCAACCCGTTCGGCGCTCTATGAAGACAAAGCCGTTCTGGAAACTGCGCCGCATTTAACGATGTTTAAAGAGATCTTCGCCAATGCGGTACCGCGCCCGGCAACGGCAACCAAAAGCCAGTACCCGCGCGTCTCGAACGCCATCTTTAACGTGACGTTCAAAGTGCTCAATGGCACGACCGACGGTAAGGCTGCCGTGGCGGATCTGCAAAAACGCCTGGAGCGCGTGAAAGGTAAGGACTGGCATTAATTGGCCCGTCTCGGCTATCAACAGCGCCGCCGCCGTATCGCATGGATACTGGTGGCGCCTGCGCTTATTCTCCTGGCACTGGCCGCAGGCTGGCCGCTGGTGCGCACCTTTTTCTTCAGCTTCACTAATGCGATGCTCGACAACCCGTCCGAGTATGAAATGGTGGGGCTGGCAAACTACTACGCCAGAAATGGCGGCGACAGCAGCGGCGTGCTGGTGGACCCGCTCTGGTGGCAGGCCGTCGGCAATACGCTTTGGTTCACCGTCGTTTCCGTCGGGCTTGAGCTGCTGCTGGGCATGCTGCTGGCGCTGCTGATGAACGAGAAATTTCGCGGACAGGCGCTGGTACGCACCGCGATTCTGGTGCCGTGGGCGATCCCGACGATCGTCAGCGCCAAAATGTGGGGCTGGATGTTCCACGACCAATACGGCGTGGTGAACGATTTGCTGGCGAAGATTTTTGGCTATCAGGCGCATCTGGCGTGGATTGCCGAACCGTCACTTTCCATGTGGGCGGTGGTGATTGCCGATGTCTGGAAAACCACGCCATTTATGGCGCTGATGATGCTGGCCGCACTCCAGCTAATTCCCACCGATCTCTACGAGGCGGCGCGCGTCGATGGCGCAAGCGCCTGGCAGCGCTTTAAGCGAATTACTCTGCCGCTGATTATGCCCGCGATGATCGTCGCCCTGATTTTCCGCGTAATGGACGCGATGCGCATCTTCGATCTGATCTTCGTGCTCACCTCCAATAGCGAGGCGACCATGTCCGTTTCCGGCTACGCCCGGGAGCAGATTATTTCCTATCAGGATATGGGCGTCGGCTCGGCGGCGTCGGTGCTGGTGTTTATGATGGTGGCGGGCATTGCCGCCTGCTTTATCCGCGTCTCACGCCTGAATGAAAAGGAGAAGCGGGGATGAAAACCACACGTCAGCAGCGCAAGCTTGGCCACAACCTGGTGATTTACCTGGGCGCAACCTTCGCCGTTTTGTTCTGCGTGTTTCCGTTTTATTACGCCATTCTCACCTCGCTGCGCACCGGACAGGAGCTGTTTTTACCTGCCTATTTCCCGAGCGGCTACCACTGGAGCAACTACGTCACCGCGCTGGTGGATAACGGTATTGCCCGCAGTTTGCTTAATTCGGTACTGGTGGCGACGATCACCGTCGGTATCTGCCTGCTGGTTTCCATTACCGCCTCTTTCGCGCTGGCGCGTGTGCCGTTTCGCGGGCGTAAATTCCTGCTGTTCACCATTCTGTGCGTATCGATGTTCCCGCAGGTGGCGGTGCTGACCGGCATGTTCGAGCTGGTGCGTTTCCTCGGGCTTTACGATTCCCTTGGGGCGCTGGTGCTTTCCTACACCACGTTTTCGCTGCCGTTCACCGTCTGGGTGCTGACCACTTTTATGAAGTCGATTCCCGTTGAGCTGGAGGAGGCGGCGATTGTCGACGGGGCGAAAACCGGAACCATTATCCGCCGCGTCTTTGCCCCGATCCTCGCGCCTGCGCTGGTCACAACCGGCCTGCTGGCGTTTATCGGCGCATGGAATGAATTCATGTTCGCGCTGACGTTTATTATCTCCGGCGACAAACGCACGGTGCCGGTAGCCATCAGTATGTTCAGCGGCGCGTCCACCTTTGAACTGCCGTGGGGCAGCATTATGGCGGCGTCGGTAGTGGTGACGCTGCCGATTATCGTGCTGGTGCTTATCTTCCAGAAACGCATTGTCAGCGGGCTCACCAGCGGAGCGATTAAGGGATAACTATGGGGCAACTGGTACTCGATAAAATTCATAAACGCTACGGCACGTCGTCAGAAGTAATTAAGCCGCTGGATTTAACGGTGAATAATGGCGAATTTGTGGTGGTCGTCGGGCCATCCGGCTGCGGCAAATCCACACTTTTGCGCATGGTGGCGGGGCTCGAGGAGATCAGCGGCGGCGAAATGCGCATCGACGGCGTATGTGTGAACGACGATTCACCGTCCGAGCGCGGCATCGGCATGGTGTTCCAGTCCTACGCACTCTACCCGCACATGACCGTGTACCAGAACATGACGTTCGCGCTGGAGATGGCGAAACTGCCGGTCAAAGAGATCGACGAAAAAGTGCGGGAAAGCGCGCGCATTTTGCAACTGGAGCATTTGCTCGACAGGCGCCCTAAAGATCTCTCCGGCGGGCAGCGCCAGCGCGTGGCGATTGGCCGGGCAATTGTGCGCGAGCCAAGCCTGTTTTTATTCGATGAACCGCTTTCCAACCTCGACGCCTCGCTGCGCGTGCAGATGCGCATGGAAATCGCGGCGCTGCACAAGCGTATCAACGCCACGATTTTGTACGTCACCCACGATCAGGTTGAAGCCATGACGCTCGCCGACCGTATCGTGGTGTTAAACCAGGGGCAAATAGAGCAGGTGGGTTCCCCGCTTGAGCTTTACGACCGCCCGGCGAATGTGTTTGTGGCGCAGTTTATCGGCTCGCCGAAAATGAATCTGATTCCTGGCGTTTTGGTGAATGGCAACGCCCAGCGTACCGATGTGATGCTGGAAAACCGCCAGATGATTTCCCTGCCGATTAACGGGGCTGGCGTGCCGGAGGGGCAGAAGGTGCAGCTCGGGATCCGGCCGGAACATATTCAGATAACAGAATTGGCGCAGGCGGATATCGAAGGGGAAATTTTATTTGTTGAGCAGATGGGCAATGAGACGTTGCTCTACGTTAATAGCGGTTACGGTAGCGAACCGCTGGTGATTCGCCAGACGGAAAGGCTTGAGATCAACGCTGACCGACGTATCGGCCTGCGGTTGCCGCCTGAAGAGTGTTACTTGTTTAACAGCGACGGGCGGGCGTTTGTGCGTGGTTCATACAATGATAGTTTTCATTGACCCCACCCCGGCCCTCCCCTTTTCAGGGGAGGGAGCTTTAACTCCTCCCCCTGGTAAGGGGGAGGTTGGGTGGGGGTCACTACCTCTCAACGCTGGGAAGTTAGCGAACCGCTGATGATACGCCATACTGAAAGACCTACATTTATAAACGGTGGGTGGCGCAGCGTCACCCGACGAAAAAGGAGGAGTTTGGTGGACAATAAAGGGTGGCACAACGCGGTGGTGTACCAAATTTACCCGCGCAGCTTTATGGACAGCAACGGCGATGGCATCGGTGACATCAACGGCATCATCAGCAAACTCGACTACCTGCAACAGCTCGGTATCAACCTGATTTGGCTCTCGCCGGTCTACCGCTCGCCGATGGACGATAACGGCTACGACATCTCCGACTACGAGGATATCGCCGCCGAATTCGGCACCCTCGCCGAGATGGAAACCCTGATAGCCGAGGCGAAAGCCCGTGATATCCACATCCTGATGGATCTTGTCGTTAACCACACGTCCGATGAACATCCCTGGTTTATCGAAGCGCTTAAATCCCCGACGAACCCGTACCGTGATTTCTATATCTGGCGCAAACCGGCGGCTGACGGCGGCCCGCCAAACGATTTCCGCTCGTACTTTGGCGGCAGCGGCTGGGCGTTTGACGAAACGAGCGGCGAATATTATCTACATCAGTTTTCTAAGCGCCAGCCGGATCTCAACTGGGAAAACCCGCGCGTTCACGAAGAAGTTCACGCCATGATGAACCGCTGGCTGGATAAAGGCATCGGTGGCTTCCGCATGGACGTTATCGATCTGATCGGCAAAGAAGTGGACGCGCAGATCATGGCGAACGGCAAAAATCTGCATGCGCTTATCCGCCAGATGAACCGCGCCACCTTCGGCAAAGGCGATTATGTGACGGTCGGTGAAGCCTGGAGCGCCTCACCGGAAGATGCGTTGCTCTACAGCGATGCGGATCGCGAAGAGCTGTCGATGGTTTTCCAGTTCGACCACATCAAACAGTTCTGGGACGAGCATGCGGGCAAATGGCGCAGCAGGCCGTTTGAGCTTGCCGCCTTCAAGGCGACCATCGACAAATGGCAGACGGCGCTGGCCCATGAAGGCTGGAACTCGCTGTTCTGGAGCAACCATGACCTGCCGCGCGCGGTGTCGAAATTCGGTGACGAGGGCGAGTTCCGCGAGGCGTCCGCCAAAATGCTTGGCACCGCGCTGCATTGCCTGAAAGGCACGCCGTATATCTATCAGGGCGAAGAGATCGGCATGACGAATGTGCGCTTCGGGAACATCGATGAATACCGCGATATCGAAAGCCTGAATCTCTACAAAGAGCGTCTGGAAGCAGGCACCAGCCATGAAGAGATGATGCTCGGCATTCACGCCAACGGGCGCGATAACGCGCGCACGCCGATGCAGTGGGACGACAGCCCGAATGCAGGTTTCACCACCGGTACGCCGTGGATTGCTGTCAACCCCAACTACCGCGAAATCAACGTCGCTGCCGCACTTGCCGAGCCGGACTCGATTCTCTGGCATTACCAGAAGTTAGTGGCGTTGCGTAAGCAGTATCCGATTCTGGTTTATGGCGATTTCCAGCAGGTTTTGCCGGAGCATCCGCAGGTTTTCGCCTGGCTAAGAACGCTTGGCGATGAGCACCTGCTGGTGGTCAATAATTTCTGCGCTGAATATCTCACGCTGGAAATTCCACAGGCTATTCAGAACTGGCACGGCGAATGTTTAATCAGCAACTATGCGCCGCGTGACCAGTTGGCGGTGAGTCTTGAGCTTCAACCTTATGAATCTTTTGCACTATTAATCGGGAGGTAACGATGGCGAACTGGTGGAAAGAGGCGGTGGCCTACCAGATTTATCCGCGCAGTTTTAAAGACAGCAACGGGGACGGCATTGGCGACCTGAATGGCATCACCGAAAAACTCGATTACCTCAAAGACCTCGGCATCGATCTAATTTGGATTTGCCCGATGTACAAATCCCCCAACGACGATAACGGCTACGACATCAGCGATTATCAGGAGATCATGGCGGAATTTGGCACGATGGCCGATTTTGACCGCCTTCTGGAAGAAGTTCATGCCCGAGGAATGCGCCTGATTATCGACCTTGTGGTGAACCATACATCCGACGAACACCCGTGGTTCCTCGAATCCCGTTCATCGCGCGATAACCCAAAACGCGACTGGTACACCTGGCGAGACGGCAAAAACGGCGCGGAACCCAACAACTGGGAAGGGATCTTCAAAGGATCTACCTGGGAGCTGGACGAAAAAACCGGGCAGTATTATCTGCATCTGTTTACCCGCCGCCAGCCGGATTTGAACTGGGAAAACCACGATGTGCGCCGCGCGGTATACGAGATGATGCGCTGGTGGCTGGATAAAGGCATCGACGGATTCCGTATCGATGCCATCGCCCATCTGAAAAAAGAGCCGCTGCTGGCCGACGTACCGAATCCGGACAAACTGCGCTACGCGCCATCCATGAAAAGCCATCTGAACTACGACGGGCTATTGGATTATGTCGACGATATGAGCCGCAACGTGCTCCAGCATTACGATATTGTTACCGTCGGCGAAATGAACGGCCTGTATGCCGAACACGCCGAGGAGTGGGTGGGTGAGCACCGTAACCGGCTCAGTATGGTGTTCCAGTTCGAGCATGTGCGCCTGTGGGAGCCCGAAGCGGGGCTGCGCCCGGAACCTAAAGTACTCAAAAAAATCTTCACCGCCTGGCAGGAAGCACTAGAGGGAAAAGGCTGGAATGCGCTGTATGTCGAAAACCACGACCTGACGCGCATCACTTCGCGCTGGGGCGACACCGAACACCACTGGCGGGAAAGTGCGACCTGCATCGCAGCGCTCTACTTCCTGATGCAGGGCACGCCGTTTATCTACCAGGGGCAGGAAATCGGTATGACCAATACCCGTTTTAGCGGGCTGGCCGATTTTGATGACGTGTCAGCGAAAAACATGTGGCGCGAAATGGAAGAGCAGGGCAAAAGCGACGAAGAAATTATCGCATTTCTGACTAACACCGGGCGCGATAACTCCCGCACGCCGATGCAGTGGAACACCTGGCCCAACGCCGGATTCAGCGAAGTGAAACCCTGGTATCACGTCAATGCTAATTTCGAGATGATCAACGTTGCCAGCCAGCAGCAAGACCCGGATTCGGTGCTCAATTTTTACCGCTCGCTTATCCAGCTACGCAAACAGGAACGGGCGCTGATTTACGGGCGTTATATACTGGAACTGGGCGATCACGAACAAATTTATGCTTATCGCCGCGTGCTAGAGGGCGACGAATTTGTGGTGCTGTGCAATATGTCGTCGAAATCTGCCCGCTGGCTGGAGTCAGAATTACCGCTCGCTGGGGCGAAATGTTTGCTGGGGAATTACCCGCAGGCCGATGAAACATATCGGCTACATCCATGGGAGGCGCGGGTTTATAAGACCCGTTAAATGACTTTATTGAAGCCGCTCATGTATCACTCCATGAGCGGCTGCGCAATGTCCGTATTCCTATCTTTTCAGCCACTTAACTGTGATAAAGATCACCATTTAATGCCAATGCTTGCTCTATTTTCCTGTCTCTAAACTCGCTCGGCAGGCAAAGGAATAGCAGCATGACATCGGATGGAACACGCTTCACCTTCACGGCGGGAAGCTTACCCGCAAACACCTTCGCAGTGGTGGACTTTCAGCTCACCCAGTCCCTCTCCTCCCTGTTTCGCCTTGAGCTGACCCTCGCCAGCAGCAACCCGGCCCTGGAATTCCGTAAAGTCCTCGACCAGGGGGGGACGCTGATTATCCGGCAGGGTGAGGAGATTAAACGCCGCCTGCGCGGTATCGTGACCTTCTGCGAGCAGGGCAACACCGGCAGACACCAGACCCTGTATCACATAACCCTGCGCCCGGAGCTCTGGCGCAGCTCCCAGCGGCAGAACTGCCGCAGCTTCCAGAATGTCGATATCCGCGCCATCTTTCAGACGCTGCTCAAGGAGACGGGCGTGCTCACCCACGACGCGCTGTTCCGCCGCCCGCACCCTTTCCGCGAGTTCTGCGTCCAGTACCAGGAAACCGACTTCGATTTCATCGCCCGGCTGGCCGCCGAAGAGGGGATTTTCTTCTGCGAGGAAGAATATCTGGAGCGCGACCTGCAGAAACTGACCTTCGCCGATGACAGCCGCGTGCTGCGCAGACTCGACCCGCTGCCGTACAACCCCAACGGCGCGAATGAATCCAGCCGCTACTGCATCAACAGTTTCTGCCGCCGCGCACAAATCCGCCCGGCCCAGGTCACCACCCGGGACTACACCTTCAAAGCCCCGCTCTGGCCCGGGCAGTTTAATCACCGCCCGTCGGAGATGCCCAATCAGCGGGCGGTGTACGAGATTTTTGACTACCCGGGGCGCTTCAAGGACGCACAGCGCGGGGCGGACTTTGCGAAATATCAGGTGGAAGGCTGGCGCAGTGATGTGGATTACGCCACCGGCACCAGCAACTCGCCCCAGCTCCAGCCGGGGCGCTGCTTCAGCCTGACGGACCACCCGCGCGCGGGCCTCAACGACCTGTGGCAGGTGGTGTCCTGTACGTTAACCGGCAGCCAGCCACAGGCGTTGATTAGCAGCGAAGGCCAGGGCACCACGCTCACCAACAGCTTCAGCGTCATCCCCGCCGTTCAGACCTGGCGCTCGCCGCCGCATCCCAAACCGCGGGTCGACGGCCCGCAAAGCGCCATCGTCACCGGCCCGCCGGGGGAGGAAATCTTCTGCGACGAACACGGGCGGGTGCGGGTGAAATTTGCCTGGGACCGCTACAACCAGGCGGATGCGAAAAGCTCGTGCTGGATACGCGTCTCGCAGGCGTGGGCGGGTGCCGGGTTCGGCAATATCGCCATTCCGCGCGTCGGCCAGGAAGTAATTGTCGATTTCCTCAACGGCGACCCTGACCAGCCGATTATCACCGGGCGCACCTACCATGCCGGCAACCGCGCCCCGGGCGACCTGCCGGGCACCAGAACGCAGATGGCTATCCGCTCGCAGACCTACAAGGGCAGCGGTTACAACGAACTGATGTTTGAGGACGAGACAAACCAGGAGCTGCTGTCGATGCATGCCCAGAAGGACATGAAAACGGAAGTGCTCAATGATCAGACGCTGACCGTGAACCAGCATCGAGTAAAAACCATTAAGGGCAATGAGCTTAACTCGATTACCGGTAACCGCACCAAAATCATCACCGGTAATGAAACCAATGCCATTAAGGGATTTCAGGGCACGACGGTAAAAGTAGGGCAATCCATCGCGGTGAAAGGCGGTGTTTCACAGCTGACAGGCGGCACACGCGTTGAGCAGACCGTGGATACCGTTCTTATTGGCTCAGGAACCGGCATACGTCTGGAGTGTGGCAGTAGCGCGTTGGAACTGCATGCTAACGGCTCCATTCTGCTAAGCGGTAAAAGCCTGAATATCGCCATTGAGGGTGACGCAAAAATAAGTACCACCGGAGCACTCGCACTCAATCCTTCCGCCCCGGCTATTGTCGCAAGCGTGCCAGGGGAAGGCTACAAACAGAGCATACAAACCAGTGTGGATGACCTGTTCAACAAGGATGAGAACGAATAATGAAACCTTATCAAATTAATGAAGGCACATTTTCCCTTCCCGATGACATTGGCGGACAAGACAGCACGCTGAATATCTTTCGTCACAGCACAGACAATACGGTGTTGATGGTGGCTCGGGGGGCTATCCCAGCGGGGCGATCGTTTGAAGATGAGCTGGAGAGCCAGTGGGCGCAACTTTGGGCGAGGGTTGAGCGAGTACAAAGCACACCGAAAACGCGTGTTTTGCTGCCTTGTTCACCAGGGGTTGATGCCTGGCAGACTGATTGCCACTTTCGGCAAGGGGGGCACATCCAGTATCAGCGCCAACTGGCACTCCATCTCCCACATAAAAGCCAGATGCTGATTTTCACTCACACATCACAGATCCCTTTTACGCAAGTTCAGAATCAGTACTGGCAGCGACTGTGCGAAACATTGTGTCTGGCGAAGCGAGCGGAGGCGGCCCATGGCTGAACAGCATGCGGCTCGTATGGGCGATGACATTATTCATGAAAGTGTATTTGCTGATATTGCAGCGGTGGTATTTGAAGGGCTAACGGTGTTTGCGGCGGGGGCCATTGTCGCGGGTGTGGCTCTTACTGCCGCCCCTTTTGTTGCTGCGGGTGGCGTGGCCGCAGCGACCCTGACGGCAGCTTCATCCTGTGCAGGCTCCGGCCTGATTGCCGGATTTATTCTGAGCGCCACGGGCATGATGGATGAAGTCATCAGTGAATGTGAAGGATTAGCCAGTGCGATATTTCCGGCATCGCCCCAAGGGAAGATCGTCACGGGTTCACTGAACGTGCTGACCAACGATCTACCCGCAGCTCGTGCGGCCGGGCGCCTGCTGGCTGTAACAGTGGGAGGTGATGCAAAGCCTGAAGCAGAAGGTGAACGGGATTATGTGGCAATGTTACTTAACAGCGGGGAGGCGCTGATTACATCGCTGATTAACCCCACGGTTGCCTTTCCGCCTGGGCCGGTGGCACCGGCAAACCAGGATACTGTGCTGTGTGAGAAGCACCCGCCGATGCCGGTTCAGTTTTTGGCAGAGGGTTCATCCTCGGTTTCGGTTAACGATCTACCTGCCGTGCGCAGTAATGACCGCACCACCTGCGGGGCTACTGTCTCCACGATGGTGTCGCCCAATGTGATCATCGGCGGCGCGCCTGTGGTGGTGCGTCCCATCCACAGCGGTAAAATTCCCGGACTTGATCTGATCATGACCGCTGCCAGCCTGTTACTGGCCCGTAATTTCGGGAAAATGTTTAAAAACCTGCCTTGCCTGTTTATGACCATGGGGGCAGGAATGGCGGCGGGCATGCTGGGGGATGCAGTGCATGCGGCGTCTACACCGATTCACGCTGCCACCGGTGCCAAAGTGCTGGCGGATGAAGATGACGTGGATTTTGTATTACCCGCGCGTTTCCCTCTGCGCTGGCAGCGTATTTATAACAGCCGTAACACCCTCGACGGGTTGTTCGGACGCGGCTGGCGGACACCGTTTGAAACTTGGGTTGTCCACGAAGATGCGCAGAGCTGCTTTTATGATGAAGGTGGGCGTGAACTACGTTTTACCCCTCCTGCAGCAGGCGAACGCACAGAGTATTCTGATACCGGTCTGCTGCTTGCCGCCGGGGAACATGGGCAGTTACTCATTGCCGACCTGGACGGCAGCGTCTGGCGGCTGTATCTGCCTGATCCCGTTAATCCGCGACGGCTGCGTTTAACATCACTTTGTGACGAATATGGTAACGGATTGCTGCTGCACTACGACGCGCAGGGGCGATTGAGTGAGCTGAAGGACAGTGAAAATAGCCTGAGGGTAGCGTTGCATTACCATCATGCAACCCACCCGCAACGGGTGAGTGATATCGTGGACATCAGTGGCGACATTGCCTTCCCGCTCGTGCATTACGACTATTCACTTCAGGGGCAACTTGCGAGTGTCACCGATGCCAGCTCCGTTGTGACCCGAGAGTTTGAATACACTCCTGCCGGGCTTATGGCTTCTCATCGACTGCCTTCAGGTCTGCGCTGTGATTATGGCTGGCAACAGTTTGCGGACGACTGGCGAGTCGTGTCATATGCCACCAGTGCAGGCCGCCGCAGCCGGATACATTACGACCTCGGGCAAGGCCTCACCCGCGTGGAGGAAAGTGACGGAGCCTGTCGCGAACACTGGTGGAATGCTGACTATCTGGTGGAGCGCTACGTGGATGAGGCTGCTGGCGTCTGGTGTTTCACCTGGGATGAGAACCAGCAACTGACAGGATGCACTGCTCCGGACGATGCCACACAGCAGTTTGTCTACGATGCGCAGGGTAATCTTGTGGAAGAGCATTCAGCGGAAGGGCATGTCACCCGTACATACTGGCTGATGCAGCGCACGTTGCCGCGTGAGTTTATTGATGCGCAGGACCACTATTATCGGCTGGAATATGACGCCTGCCACGGCGTGATTGCGCAGGAAAACGCCCTGGGTCAGGTGAGGCGTTATGAACGGGATGAGCTCGGGCAGGTCACGGCGTATGTTAACCCGCAGGGTGGCATCAGCCGTTTTACCTATAATGCACGCGGGCAGGTGCTTACGGCTCAGGACTGCTCGGGGCAACTCACCCGCTATTCCTACGACAGTCAGTACCGTTTGGCCAGTATCACGGATGCCACCGGGGAAAACCGGCATTATGAGTATGATGCTGCGGGGCGGTTGGTGGCGGTACGGTCAGCGGAAGGGCGGCAGGAAACGGTGTGCTGGGATAGCCTGGGGCGGCTTTCGGAGAATGTGGCTGCAGACGGCACCGTGCATGAATATGGTTACGATGAGGCAACAGGGCAACTGCAATTCAGCCGTGATGCACAGGGTGGCGTGGTGACGCGGGCGTTTGATCCACGCGGGCGGCTGAGCCAACTGACCAACGAAAACAATGAGACATACCGTTTTATATGGGGGGAGAACGACCGGCTGAAGGAAGAGCATGGTCTGGACGGGGTGGTGACCCGCTATGAATACGATGCCTGCGACCGCATCAGCGCCCGCATTTTTGCGGCGGGTACTGACAGCGCCCTGGTGCACCGTTTCTTCCGCGACGCGGATGGAAAGATAAAGAAGAAGCAGACGCCGGACGGCGTAACGGAATATCGGTATGACGGCGTGGGGCAACTGACGGAGGCGAGATTCACGCCAGAAGGCGGCAAAGCACAGGCAGTGACGCTGGAATATGACCCCGCAGGCCATCTGACGGGTGAGCATGGCATAAACGGCGATGTTGCTTATCAGTACGACGCACTCGGCAACCGTACCACCGTAACGTTGCCGGACGGGCGTTCCCTCAAAACGCTGTACTACGGCAGTGGCCATGCGCTGCAGGTGATGCTGGATACGCAACTTATCACGGAGTTCAGCCGGGATGCGCTGCACCGGGAAACGGGGCGCACCCAGGGAGCGCTGAACAGCGGCTGGCGGTACGACAGGCAGGGCCGCATATGTGAGCGGTGGACGGGGCGTACCCCGCAAGCGGCGCTGGCACAGAGCCGGGAGCAGTGGCATTACGACCCACGGGATAACCTGACGCAGGTGCAGCAGAGCACACCGCCGTTCCGGGAGCGGCAGTACAGCTACGACGATGCAGACAGGCTCATCCGGCGGGAGGAGGCGCCCGGGGCAGTTGTGCGCTCCCGCTATGACGAAGCATCGAACCCACTCGATGACGAGGTGATGGTCCCGTACTGGCGGTATAACCGGGTGGCACAACACCGGGGCACGGATTACCGGTACGATATTTACGGGCGCTCGACGGAGAAGAGAAAAACCGGAGAACGCTGGTTATACCGTTACGACAGTGAACACCGGCTGATACAGGTCCTGCACCAGCCGGTGAGCCACACCCGGCCGGAATGCGTGGTGGATTTTCGCTACGACGTGCTGGGGCGGCGGGTGAGCAAGCGGGTGCATTACCGACGCATGGAGGGGACGGGTGGTGGCCCGCAGTACCGGGCAAGGGAAACGCGTTTTTTATGGGAAGGGCCGCGCCTGCTGGCGGAATACACCAGTGATAGCAGTGGCGATAAAGTGCAGGTGTATGCCTACAGCGGCCAGCACAGTTTTGCCCCGCTGGCGAGAATAGACGGTGCCGGCGAGGTGTATTATTTCCACTGCCAGGTGAACGGCCAGCCGGAGGCAATGACTGACAGCGCCGGGGAGACTGTGTGGAGTGGCGAGCCGGACATACGCGGGAAAATCACTTCAGAAAACAGCAACCTGGCACTTACGGGGCGGGGTCAGCAAAACCTGATGATGCAGGGCCAGTACCTCGACAGGGAGACGGGGCTGCATTATAATTTACACCGTTATTATGATCCGGATTCGGGACGGTTTACCCAGCATGATCCGATAGGGCTGGCGGGGGGAATAAACCTTTATCAGTATGCGCCGAATCCGCTGGGGTGGATCGATCCGTGGGGGTTAAGCGCATCTTCAGACTTGCCTCCATTAAAAGGAAAATCTCAAGCCCAGATTGGTGATATTTTAACTGATAAGGGATTTACTTTGGATAAACAAAGCAGCACTGGTAATCAAACATGGAGTCATAGTGATGGTTCTCAAGTTCGTATTGATCCCTACGGTAACCAAAGTATGACAATGAAAAATGGACAACCATTACCTAAATCTGGAGCGAACGCCCATGTCCATAAAAATGAACCGGGAAATATTACGCTCAATGACCGAGGAATCCCGAGCACTAACCCAAATGAAACGCATATAGGAATAAGAAATCCTAGTGATTATCCGATAAAACGAGGGCGAGCACATGGATGTGGTGTATAAATGAGCTTTGAATATATCGTCCACTTTGTGGAGCATAAAGATGAGGTTTTTTCTATTATTACAAAAAAAATAATGGAACATGTATCAACGGCTCAATTAACCGATGATCTGAACGCATTGTGGATACCCAGTGAGTATCCTGGATGGATTGATTTTTCTATAGAAAAATCTGATGATGGTTTCTTTATTGTGAGTAATCTGAGTGGAAATATAAGAGATATTATATTTTCTTTCATTGAGTCAGCATTGATTAAATTAAATGTCAAGTATTTGATTGAAGATGTTTAATTAATATCCTGAAAGATTTCTCGATCTTCCTGGATATTTTTATCCGTTCTGTCTGTTAAAACCTGAACCCCCCGCAGCGCCACTTTAGCGGCGTTCTTCATACCCCGGTTAGCCTGCTTAATATCCTGCGGTTGCTGCTAAGATCTTCCTATCCAAGACTCAGACCCTCCCTATGTAGCCCGGACATAACCTGCGATATGATGTGCGCTGGTTTTTAACAAGGAGGGGTTATGTTGACGACAACATTTCCGACTTTGCAGGCAACGACCGTAGACGCCATTAACACGCTCGGTGAGTGGCTTTCTTATAACGAGTTTGCGACACCGCCCGCAGATTCTGATGCAGAAATTATCATTCTTGCGGGCAATGCCGTTATCCCGACCATCGATGCGGCGTGTCAGCTTGCCGTTAACACCGAATTGCCGCTGTTGATTACCGGGGGTATCGGTCACTCCACCACCTTCTTATATGGCGCGATCGCTAAACATCCGCGCTATAACACCATTCCGACTACTGGTCGCGCTGAAGCGGCAATTCTTAAAGATATCGCCACGCAATTCTGGAAGATCCCGGCTGAAAAAGTGCTGACGGAAGAGAAGTCGACCAACTGCGGGGAGAACGCGCGCTTTACCTGCGCCATGATGCAAGAGCTCAATATTACCCCGACACGCGCGGTTATTATCCAGGACCCGACGATGCAGCGCCGAACGGTGGCTACCTTTGAACGTGTCTGGCAGGGGCAGGAGAGTTTCCCGCAATGGCGCAGTTGGCCGGGCTTTGTTCCGGTATTGGCAAGTAATGAAACGCAGACTATTTTCACATCATATGAAAAAGGGCTCTGGCCGGTTGAGCGTTACATTTCGCTGGCGCTGGGGGAAATCCCGCGAATCAGAGACGATGCGCAGGGTTACGGCCCGCAAGGGCGCGACTTCATTACCCATGTTGATATTCCCCAGGCGGTGATGAGTGCCTGGGAAATTTTGGCAAACGATGCCGCGCTTGCGCAGTTGATGCGCGAGCGTGGCATATAACTTTTGCGATTACGGCGAGTGTTGTAATTCGCCGTTTTAACATTAGCGATGCAAATAGCAGTTCACGCCCAGGTATTTGCTGAATGCCTCCTGCAATACCACGCCCGTCGCCGAATGGTTCATGGCGACGTGGTGTTCAAAACCGTTATTGCAAATCCACGCCATTAAATTCTCCAGATGCGGCACTTCAATCACCGCCCGACAGCCAACGGTATCTAAAGGATCGTCAACGGATTGCCCCTCACCGACGTAGGCTTTGACTTCGCCGGTAAAATCATCGGAAGAGAGGCGGAAATAGGTGAGCGGGCCGCTTTTCAGGCGGCCATGCACCGCGCCGCAGGTATTCTCTTTCCCGACAGTGGTGCCAATGATATCTGCGGTACCCATGGACGGGGATTCGAGGCTGCTGCTGGCGAAGTTCCCGCAGTGGAACAGTATGCATTTGTTGCGATCGTCGCCGAAGTTATTGTTCCAGTCGGCAATGGAAGCGGGATTGAGCGAAGCACTTGCCAGCGCGTACATCGACAGCGCCCCCATCACATCCACTTCACAGGCGCTGGGCATTAACTGCCCGGACATCACGCTCATAATCGAGCACACGTTAATCCCGAGATTTTCCTGAAGTGAGGTCCAGCACTGAATCGCGGTGGTGTCGATGTCGTTGGCGACCACCCATTCGCTGATCACCACGAACAGTTTTGCCATGGTGGTGAGTTTATCTGCCGGAATGCCGCTGGCGTCGGCGTTTTCAATTAAGATGCCGCGTTTTTCGTGCACGCGCAGATCGCTATCGCTGATGTGTTTAATGCGCGTGAAAATTTCCGACAGGTCGAGCGTTTCCACCGCCACGCCCATTTTCTCAAGCAGTTTTTCGCTATAGCGCACGGTGTTAAAGCTGGCCGGACGTGCACCGATTGCCCCGATTCGCACGCCCTGCATCGATTTGACTACCCGGCAGATTTGCGCAAAACGCTGTAAATCTTGCTCAAAAACTTCACCGCTTAACGCGCAGACATGCTGCGTGGTGAGCGTGAAAGGGATGTTGTACTGGCGCAGGTTATTGCACAGCGAGATTTTGCCGCAGAAGCTATCCCGGCGTGTCGCCAGCCCCATTTTGTCGAGGTTATCTTCTTCGGCCTGGATTAAGACCGGCACTTTCAGGCCGGAAAGACGAATGGCTTCCGCCACTGCTTTTTCATCCCCGAAGTTGGGCAGCAGCACGACCAGGCCATGAATTTCATCACGATGCTGGCGGAATAATTCAGCGCACACTTTGGCGTCCTGGCGCGTTTCCACGCCGCCGAGATGGGTTTGTCCGTCTTTTAACATCACGGTATTGATACCCAGTTTGCTAAACAGCGCTTCGGCCTGTTCATGCGCCTGCGCCACTAAATAGCTCGGGAAGAAACCGCGATTGCCGATGATGACGCCGAAAGTAAGTTGTTTTGGGATTCTGGACATGGCTTCACTTCGCTCCAATAAAGGTTAATTTGGCTGAAAGCGGCAACGCGCCACGGCTTCAAGCCATTGTTTATAATTTTCTTGCATCGGTTTTTGTTGTTCGGCTCTGGGCTGTAAACGTTCGCCACAGCCCGCAAGCGCTGAAAGCGGGGTGTCGTCTTGCCACCAGCCGAGCGTTTTGCCCGCAAGCAACGTCGCGCCAAGCGCTGAAATTTCCGCCGCCGGTTGAATGATTAACGGGCGTTGCAGCACGTCAGCCTGCAACTGCATTAGCCAGCGGTTTTGGGTCGCCGCGCCATCGACACACAGTGATTCGAGACGTTCGCCCGTTGCCTGTTCCATCGCGAAAAAGACATCGGCTATTTGCCAGACGATGGACTCCAGCGCGGCGCGGGCTAACACCGCAGGCGTTGCTGCATCCGTCAGGCCGCAAATCATGCCGCGTGCGTGTAAGTCCCACCAGGGTGCGCCAAGGCCAGAAAGTGCCGGAACGTAATAGACGCCCTGATTGGTTTCTGTGGATTGCGCAAGGTTCGTCAGTTCGGCTGCGTTATTTACGCCGAGCATTTTGCCAAGCCATGCGGCCCCCGAACCGGTATGGGTGATGTTGCCTTCCAGGGCGTAGTTCAGCTCGCCATCGTGCCAGGCAAGGGTGGTGCTGAGTTGAGACCCGTGGATAAGCGGCTGTGGCAGCGAGAGCATCAGCGACGACCCCGTGCCGTAGGTGGCTTTCACCACATGCCCGCCCACACTACGCTGGGCGTACAGCGCCGCGTGTGAATCACCAATCAGCGCAAGCACAGGCGTACCGGCGGCAAGCCCTGGAATGTTTGTGATTTGCACTTCGCCGTGATGTGCCGCAGAGGGGCGCACTTCAGCCAGCGCGTTGCGAGGAATGCCGAAGAGTTTCAGTAACGCGTCGTCCCATTGCCCCTGATAAATATTGAACAGTTGCGTCCGCGCGGCATTAGAAAAATCGGTCGTAAAGGCGCGACCGGCAGTTAACTGCCAGTTCAGCCACGTGTCGAGGGTGCCAATGCATAATTCACCCTTGTCAGCCCGCGTAACACCGTCAGGAATAGCATCGAGAAGGGCACGGATTTTGGCGGCGGGAAACAACGGATCAACCGGCAGGCCGGTGAGGCGGGCGATCAGTTCCCCGTGGCCGCTCTCCAGTAAACTCTGGCAACGCAGCTCGGAGCGTCTGTCCTGCCAGCTCACCACGGGGGTTAGCGGTTTGCCGTCATGACGCTGCCAGATCAAGACCGACTCACGCTGGTTGCTTATGGAAATACCTGCGATTGGTGCAGAACCGATTTGCTGCAGGCAACCGCTGAGTGCCTCACATACGGCATTCCACAAGGCGATCGGGTCTTGTTCGGCAAGCCCGGGTGCCGGATGTGTCATTGCCACGCCGACGCTGTAACGGGCGCAAATGTGCCCGCGACTGTCTACCGCCACCGCTTTGGCGTTGGTGGTGCCCTCATCAATAGCCAGAATTACCGGGCTGGACATGGCTATGCTCCTTTGCAAAACCGTGTTGCGGACTGTGTGACTCCTGCGGCATCAATTCCATGATGGGCACGCATCTCCTTACGATCCGCAGCAATGGCATAGCTTCCGTCGGCAATCCCCAGGCGCAACAAGGGAATGCCCGATCCCGCCTGGGCTAGTACTTCAGCGACCAGGCTGCCGACGCCCCCGTTGATGTTATGTTCTTCGACGGTTATCACGCGGCGCGAATTTTTAAGCATGGTGAGAAGTTGTGCGGTATCGCAAGGTCGGATAGACGGAACGTTGATCACCGCCGCATTAATCCCGACATCGGCGAGCTGCGCCGCCGCCGTAACAATTTCGTGTACCGTGGAACCCATCGCGACCAACGCGACATCTTCACCCTCCCGAAGCTGATTTATCGCCCCTGGCGTGAAGCGATAATCGGCATCATGTAATTCCGGCAGCGCTTTACCGTCGAGACGAATGTAGACCGGGCCAACGTGTTCGAGGGCATAGTCAATAATCTGACGGCATTCAATCGGGCAGGAGGGGGCATAGATTTCGATGTTGCCAAACCCGCGCAGCACCGCGATGTCGTCGATGCTGTGGTGCGTGCTGGCGAGGGGGCCGTAGCTGGCTCCGGCATTGAGGCCAAATAATTTTACGTTGCTGTTGTTATAGCAAACGTCGACTTTAATTTGCTCGTTGGCGCGTGAGATAAGAAACGGAGCGGCGTTGCAGGTGACGGCAATTTTACCGCCCATCGACAGGCCCACCGCGGTTCCCACCAGCGTTTGCTCGGCAATGCCGACGTTTACCAGCCGGTCAGGAAACTGTTTCATAAACGGGGCGATTTTTGCCGTAGAGGTTGAGTCGGCAACCACCGGCACCAAATCTACCCCGCGCTCAACGGCATCAATAAAGGCATTCACCATGACGGTGGCCAGATGTTCGCTGTTACTCATCTTTTAACTCCTCCAGTGCCAGTTCGATTTCGTCGCCTTTGGGTATCCGGTGGTGCCATTCGGCGCGCCCCTGAATAAAGGAGATACCCGCGCCTTTGGTGGTATTGGCGATCACCACATGCGGTTTCCCGTTTGGACGCAGCCCCTCAAGCGTGGCGACCACATCAGCCATGTCGTTCCCGCTGCACTCGGTGACCTCCATGCCAAAGGCGCGCCATTTCTCATCCAGCGGGTCGGTGTTGAGGATCTCTTTGGTTGAGCCCGCCAGTTGCAGGTTGTTTTTGTCGTTAATAATGAAAAGGTTATCGAGCTGGTAGTGAGCCGCGACGAGTGCCGCTTCCCAGTTACTGCCTTCGGCCAGTTCCCCGTCTCCGGTGACTACAAACACGCGGCGCGGGCTGTTGTTGCGTTTGGCGGCAAGAGCAATCCCCACAGCCACCGGCAGGCCATGGCCGAGAGCGCCAGTATTGAGTTCCACCCCCGGCGTTTTATGTTTTACCGGATGACCGGGCAGGTGCGAGTCGGCGTGCTGATAGGTCGGCAGCCAGTCAACCGGAATAAAACCGGCTTCCGCGAGTACGCAGTAGTAACCGCCAACCGCATGGCCTTTGGACTGAATGTAAATGTCGCGTTGGTCGCTGTTTATCAGCGCCGGCGAACAGTTGAGGATCCGGAAGTACAGGGCGGTTAAGATTTCCACCTGCGATAAATCAGCTCCGGTGTGCCCGCCTGCCGGGCTATTGGCGTTGAGCAGGATGATACGGCGACGGACGGCGCGCGCTTTCTTTTCCAGATCCGTAACTGAGAGTGCGAACGGATTCATAACGTTACCTCTTGCATTAAAAATCATAATTGAATATTTATTCCGTGCGGGTAAAAAAATACCCGCCGGTCAGGACTTGGGAAGCGCTACACTTTCCCGCTGCTTTCCATCATCGCTTTCTGAGCCACCACGGCGGCTTTTTGCTGCATGCGGTTCTGCATCTGGTCGATAATCACCGCCACAATGATCACAATGCCTTTGATCACCATTTGCCAGAATTCACTCACGCCCATCATCACCAGGCCGTCGGCCAGGAAACCAATCACGAACGCGCCGACTAGCGTGCCGAGAATGGTGCCGCGCCCGCCTGCCAGCGACGTTCCGCCGAGTACCACTGCGGCGATGGCGTTCATCTCAAATGCCGTGCCGTTTGCCGGATGGCTGGCAACTAACTGGGCGGAAACCACAATCCCGGCAATAGCCGCGCACAAACCAGATAACGTGTAGACCCAAATTTTGACCTGGCGGACTTTGACGCCGGAAAGTTCAGCCGCGCGTTCGTTATCTCCAATCGCATAAACATGGCGACCAAACGGCAGGCGGCGGGCGACATAAGCGATGCCGAGCGCCAGCACGATCATCATCCAGATTGCCCACGGAATGCCGAACAACGTGCCGGAGCCAATCAGATCAAAACCCGTATTGCCAAGCTGCGGGTTGCCGGAAAGGCCGGGGAAGGTTTCACCGCCCGAGGTCAGCATGGCGGCTCCGCGCAGCACATACATGGTGCCGAGCGTGCAGATAAACGGCGCGACGTTATAGCGGGTAATAATCCAGCCGTTGGTGGCCCCAATCAGCCCGCCAACTAACAGCACCAGCGGGACAATCACCCAGACGCTTGGGAAGATAGCGATGCCGAACATCGGCAGCACAATGCCTTTGGTTATCAGCCATCCGGCAATCATGCCGCACAGCCCGAGTGTTGCCCCGATCGACAAGTCGATGCCGGCGGTAATAATCACAAAGGTGATGCCGAGCGCCAGGAAGGCGTTGATGGCGATGTGTTTAATCATGATGACCAGACTGCCCATAGCGAGGAAATCCGGCACCATGATGGCGAAGAAACCCACTATCAAAAACAGCGCAATAAAGGTGCGCAGTTTCAGCAGTAACAGCAGCAGGTTTTCGCGCGAGCTAAACGGTGAGGTTGGTCTGGCGTTGAGCGCGACAGTATCATTCGTTTTCATATCAGAACCCTTGTGCACTAGCGGAAACCAACGCCGACTCTTCGGCTTGTTCCCGGGGAATATCTGCGGTGACTTTGCCGCCGGACATCACCAGAATGCGGTCAGAAACCGCCATAATCTCTTTCAGGTCTGAGGTGGAAAACACCACCGCAATCCCTTGTTCAGAGAGCTGAACCATCATGCGGAACACGTCAGATTTGGCTCCCACGTCAATTCCGCGCGTCGGTTCATCCAGCAATAACAGTTTCGGATTGGTAAGCAGCGAGCGGCCAATCACCACCTTTTGCTGATTCCCGCCGCTGAGCGCCTGGATCTCTACCTCAGGCGACGAGACTTTGATGGACAAATTGCCGATGGTGCTGGCAACCACCGCCGTTTCATCGGGCTGAGAGATGGCGAAACCACGCTGTAAACGCCGCCAGAGACTGGCGATGGTCAGGTTGCTTGCCACCGAGGAGATCGGGAAAATTCCGGTGCGTTTGCGATCTTCCGGCACCAGGCTCATGCCCATGCGGATGCGTTCCGCGGTAGCAAGGCGTGGCGGCACCGGTTTGCTATCGAGCCATAATTTGCCCAGATAGTTACGCTGCGTGCCGAGTAGGCATTCAAACAGCTCGGTGCGACCGGCCCCCATCAGGCCATAAATTCCGACGATTTCTCCGGCGCGTACGTGAAAACTGACGTCATCGACCACCGTATTACCCGCCGCGTTGACGCAGGTGATGTGTTCGGCTTCAAGAATCGCCGGGCCAAATTGACGCCCTGGTTTCAGGAAGCTGGAGACGGGTTCGCTGCCTAACATTTCGCGCACAATCCACGGCACGTCGATGTCGCAGACCTGCGCTTCGGCCTGGAATTTGCCATCGCGCAGAATGGTGATCACATCGCCAATCGCCATCAGCTCTTCGAGGCGGTGAGAAATATAAATGATGGTCACGCCCTGGCGGGTGAGTTCTCGAATGACCCGGAAGAGGATCTCCACTTCGGTTTTGCTCAGCGCCGAGGTCGGTTCATCCAGAATGAGAATGTCGGCGTTTTCCGCCAGCGCTTTGGCAATTTCCACCAGTTGTTGTTGACCCACTTTCAGATTGGCAACCAGTTCTTTTGGGGAGATGGGCTGGTCGAGGCGTTTAAGCAACTCTGCGCTGCGCGCCTGTTGGGTCGCTTCGTCAATCGGTGACAGGCCATGTTGCAGTTCGCGACCAAGAAAAATGTTTTCGGCAACCGTCAGGTTTTCAAACAGGTTTAGCTCCTGATGCACCATGCCGATGCCGTGCGCCGCCGCCTGGCGCGTGCTGCTGAACTGCACGAGTTCGCCGTTGAGCCGTATTTCGCCCACGCTCGGCTGCTGCACGCCCGCCAGAATTTTCATCAGGGTGGATTTTCCGGCTCCGTTTTCACCGATGATCACGTTCACTTTGCCGCGCCAGACGTTGTAATCAATGTTGTCCAGCGCCACGGTGCCGGGGAACAGCATTGAAATACCGTGGGTGCGCAGAATAATAGGATCTTGCGACATTAGGGTTGCTCCCGTTCCAGTGAAATGGCGGCGGCATCACTCAGCGCACCGTTGCGCATCGTGACGGCCATCAGCACCGTTACAGGCTGCTGCTGCCAACTGTCATCCACTTTAGGCAAGTGTTTTGCCGCCTCGCGGTTATACGCTTTGGAAAGCTGGGCAAACTGCACCTGATTCGTGAAGTCTTCAAACTTGTAGCCGGTTGCGTCCCGAATAGCGTTGCCCCGGATCATCGGCCCGACTTGCACCTGCAACGGCTGACCGTTGACGTTAATGGTTACAGTGCGTTCGCGTTCGTTATCCAGAGAAACGCGGTCGATGTTTCCCTGCACCTTGACGAATACGCTCTCGTTTTTGGCGCTGCCCGCGCGGGTTTTCAGGGTGCTGCTATCCAGCGCATGGGACTGCGCGGGGGTAAGCACTTTGGTGTTCCAGGTTTGTTGCGCTATCTGCGCGGGCGTCTGGTTTGCGAAACTGGCTTTCGCATTCGGATCGGCAGGAATAATCGGTTGCCCGTTTTCATCCAGATCCACCACCCGGCAGGCAGTGAGCAACAGGGTACTGCCGCATAAAAAGCCAATACCCCATTGTTTGAACGACATACAGCCTCCCGGATTACTGAACCAGCTTGAAGGTTTTCAGTTGATTAGCATTGCTGTCGTCAATTAATACGCAGTCCATGAGCTGTTTTTCCTGGGTCTGCGGTTTGCCGTTTTTCAGGAAATAGTCCGCCTGAACCACCGCCATTTGCGCTTGTTCCCAGCCAGGTTGCAGCACGGTGGCTTTGATATTGCTTTTGGCGATGATGGAGTCACGCACGTAATCGCTGCCGTCAAAACCCACCACGATGACATTGGTTTTCCCGGCGGCTTTTAACGCGGCTTCAGCACCCAGCGCCATGGTGTCGTTGCCGGAAATTACGCCGACGATGTCCGGCTGGGTTTGCAGAATAGATTCCATGCGCGTGAAGGCTTCGGTTTGGCTCCAGTTGGCGGTTTGCTGCGCCACCATTTTCATATCCGGATAGTCATCCAGCACATCGTGATAACCCTGGGAGCGAACGTGGGCGTTGGTGTCCGACTGGCGGCCCAGCAACTCAACGTATTTGCCTTTACCGTTGAGCAATTTGGCAAATTTCTCGGCACCGAGCTGCGCGCCCTGATAGTTGTTGGAAACAATTTGCGCGACGGCAACGCCGGTTTTATTGATTTCACGGTCAATAAGGAAAGTAGGGACGCCCGCGGCTTTAGCTTTTTCTAATGGGCCAACGGTGGCATCGGCTCCAGCGTTATCCAGAATGATGGCTTTTGCTTTGCGGGCAATGGCTGTTTCAATTAACTGGTTTTGTTTGTTGACGTCATCGTCATGGGACGCCACCAGTGTGGTGTAACCCAGCTCTTTGGCTTTAGCCAGCGCACCATCGGCTTCGGCTTTAAAGAACGGGTTGTCATGCGATGGCGTAATAATCGCAATCAGGCCATTATCAGCGGCATACAGAGACGACGATGAAGCAAGCAGAGCGGCAACGAGTGAGGTCTTCAGTAGGGTAAATTTCATTTTTATCTCCACATTGAATATATATTCAAGCATGATTTATTATTCAATGTAACGATATGCCCGACCCTGAGATCTGTCCATGTCGAATCGAGCAAAATGATAAAAAGGCGAAAGCGATCACAAATCGTACGCTTAACCGGCAAAAAGAAAGCTGTCTTGTTATTTATTCAGCCTTGAATAAAAATACAGGGAGAGAATCAGGAGGCGCTTATGTCAAAGCAGGATGAACAACGTTTGTTGGTTAAGATTGCGACGCTCTATTTTGTTGACGGCATGAAACAGTCAGAAATCGCCGGGTTACTGCACCTTTCGCAGTCGTTTGTTTCACGCGCCATTACACGCTGCCAAAAAGAGGGCGTGGTAAAAATCAGTGTTATTCAACCGCCCAATATTTTCCTTTCGCTCGAACAGGCGCTGGAGAAGAAATATGCCATACGCCAGGCGATCGTGGTGGATGTCGACGAATCTGCTCCCGCGAGCCAAATCAAACATGCGATTGGTAGCGCCGCCGCGCACTACGTCGAAACCCGTTTGCGGCCAAACGATTTAGTCGGCATCTCTTCCTGGAGTTCCACTATCCGGGCGATGGTCGATGAGTTGCATCCGCAGAGCATCAAAGCGCGGGGCGTGATCCAACTGCTTGGCGGCGTGGGGCCAAACGGTAACGTGCAGGCCACGATTCTGACGCAAAATCTTGCCGCGCAGCTTGATTGCCCGGCATGGCTGCTGCCCTCGCAAAGCATTGAACATTCTGTGGAAGAGCGTGCAAAGCTGGTCGCCAGCGACGATGTCTCCGAAGTGGTGAAGAAATTTGCTGAAGTGGATGTGGCCATCCTCGGCATCGGCGAACTTGAACCGTCTCAGTTGCTAAAAAATTCGGGTAACTATTACGGCGAAGCAATGCTTAAAACCCTCGCCGAGCGCGGCGCAGTGGGGGATATCTGTCTGCATTACTTTAATGCTCAGGGTGAACCCGTGTTGAGCAAAGAAGAAGATCCGGTAATTGGCATGGAACTCAGCCAGGTGCGTGCCTGCCCGCATGTGGTGGCGCTGGCCGGTGGGAATGACAAAGCCAATGCGATTCGCGGAGCGTTGCAAGGAGGCTACATCGACGTTCTGATCACGGATTACCCCACGGCTCGCCAGCTCCTCTAATCCCTCCTGTTGACCGTTTTCACTCCGGCGTGTTGAAAACGGTCATTTTCACTTCTCGACAAAAGAACGAAACGGCTTCATTTCCCTCGTTTTTATTGAGAACCATCACAGTTCATGATCCTTTTGCCCGAATTGCTGTTTTTGAACCCTAAAGTGTTTACATAAATTTCACACAAACAAAACAAAAACAGCAAACACAAGCAAACGCAAAGGAGACGGTCATGACAGCACCTGTACAACACCCGATGTATATTGATGGTCAATTTGTTCAATGGCAGGGTGAGCAGTGGATTGATGTGATTAACCCGGCCACCGAGGCATTAATTTCACGCATTCCTGATGGAACCGCGCAGCAGGCCAGCGATGCCATTGACGCGGCGGCAAAAGCCCAGCCTGCCTGGGAGGCGCAGCCGGCCATCGAGCGTGCTGGCTGGCTGCGTAAAATCTCCGCCGGGATTCGTGAGCGAGCGAAAGCGATCGCCGCATTGATTGTGGCGGAAGGGGGTAAAACGCAACAGCTTGCAGAAGTGGAAGTGGCGTTCACGGCGGATTATCTCGACTATATGTCTGAGTGGGCACGCCGTTATGAAGGCGAAATTTTGCAAAGCGACCGGCCGGGTGAAAACATTCTGGTGTTCAAACGCGCGCTGGGCGTCACCACCGGGATTCTGCCGTGGAACTTCCCGTTCTTCCTGATTGCCCGCAAACTTGCGCCCGCGCTGATTACCGGCAATACCATTGTCATCAAACCAAGCGAATTTACGCCGAACAACGCCATAGCGTTTGCGGAAATTGTTCATGATATCGGCCTGCCGAAAGGGGTGTTTAACCTGGTGCTTGGGCGCGGTGAAACGGTCGGCCAGGAGCTTGCGGCAAATCCAAAAGTGGCGATGGTCAGCATGACCGGCAGCGTCGGCGCCGGTGAAAAAATCATGGCGGCCGCGTCTAAAAACATCACTAAAGTCTGTTTAGAGCTGGGCGGCAAAGCGCCTGCCATCGTTATGGACGATGCGGATCTGGACATCGCCGTGAAAGCAATTGTTGATTCCCGCATGATTAACACCGGGCAAGTGTGCAACTGCGCCGAGCGCGTATATGTGCAAAAAGGGATTTACGACGCGTTTATTACTCGCCTGAGCGAAGCGTTTAAACAGGTGAGCTTTGGTGATACCGGCGAGCGTAATGATGTCTCAATGGGGCCGTTGATCAACGCCGCAGCTCTTGAACGCGTCGAGCAAAAAGTGGCTCGCGCGGTAAGCGAAGGGGCGCGCGTGGTGCTGGGTGGCAAAACGCCGGAAGGGAAAGGGTATTTTTACCCGCCAACGCTGCTGGTGGATGTGCGCCAGGAGATGACCATTATGCATGATGAAACTTTCGGCCCGGTGCTGCCAGTTGCCACCTTTGAGACGCTTGAGCAGGCGCTTGAAATGGCAAACGACAGCGATTACGGCCTGACCTCTTCGATTTATACGCGCGATTTAAACGTCGCCATGAAAGCGATTAAAGGCCTAAAGTTCGGTGAAACTTACGTTAACCGTGAAAACTTTGAGGCGATGCAGGGCTTCCATGCGGGCTGGCGTAAGTCTGGCATTGGCGGAGCCGATGGTCGCCACGGCCTGAATGAGTATTTGCAAACCCAGGTGGTTTATTTGCAGGTGTAGTCCATGGGGCTTACCTGTGTAGATCAGGTAAGCCCCGGCTTTTCATGCCCGCATTGTGACCTCTCGTAAACTCACAATTCAAATGAGAATCATTTACTTTTATCTGCGAAAATGATAATTAATATCAACAACAATTCTGTTCTTTAGCTAACGCGCTGTTAGATAAAGATATTCACCTGCTGTTGATAAGGATATTTATGTCTGCTTTACCACAAACCCGCTTACGCGCTTTGCCTGCCCTGGTGCTCACCAGCCTGCTGTTTTCCAGTTCTCTGTTTGCTGACACCTCTTTCACCGTGGAAAGAAAACCGGTGGGCAAAGGGGCGTATGAGATGGCCTACAGCGCGGATCAATCCGCTTTGTATGTTGCGACATCACAAAGCCGCAAAATGGATAAAGGCGGGGTAGTTTATCGCCTTGACCCGGCAACGCTCGAAGTGACTCAGGCGATTCATAACAATCTGAAGCCGTTCGGCGTGGCGTTTAACAAAACGACGGGCACGTTGTTTATCGGCAATACTATCAGCAGCGCGGTAACGGCCATTAACAGCAAAACAGGGGATGTGATTAAGTCCCTGGTGGTGGATGAAACAAAACGTACCGAAAAAGTGCGCCCGCTGGCTCCGCGTCAGTTAGTGGTAAACGAAGCGACCAATACGCTGTATATGGGTGGTTTGGGTGAATCCAGCGTGTTGTGGGTGATTGATGGGGCGACGCTTTCCCTGCGCGATACCATCAAAGATTTGGGAAAAATGGCGACCGGTCTGGCGATTGACGAAAAATCTTCGCGTATTTATATGACCAACGCTGACAACGAATTTATCGTTATCGACAGCAAAACCAACAAGGTTCTCTCTCGCACCAAACTGGATAGCGAAGGTGAGCATTTCTATCTGAATGTTGCGCTTGATACCGCAAATAACCGCGCGTTTATCACCGATTCTAAATCTCCGCAGTTGTTGGTTGTGGATACCAAAACCAGCAAAGTGATTAACAAGGTGGATGTGCCGCTGGGGCTTGCCGTGCTGTTTAACCCGACGCGTAATGAAATCTATGTCACGCACCGCCAGGCCGGGAAAGTCAGTGTGATTGATGCGAAAAGCTACAAAGTGCTGGAGACTATTGACACGCCAGCACTACCAAACAGCCTCGCGCTTTCACCCGACGGCCAGCAATTATTCGTGAGCGTGAAACAGCCTGGCAGCCGTGAAAAAGAACCTACCCGCCCGGATGATATCGTGCGTATTAGCTTCAAATAAGTTTCGAGGAAAATGTCGGGTGGCGCTGCGCTTACCCGACCTACCCGATCCACGGTTTTGTAGGGTGGATAAGCGCAAGCGCCATCCACCATTTTCCCAAATCTATTCGCTATCCGCCTTTTCCGCTTTACCCGCCATCTGCGCCAGGAAGTCGTAACGTTTTTGCAAATCGGCAGCCGCATCTTTCCACAACTGTTCCGCGACTTCAGGCTGCTGCGCATTCAGGCGGCGGAAACGCTGCTCTTTCATTAACGTATCGGCTAACGCATCTGATGGTGGACGTGAGTCCAGCGCCAGCGGCAATTTACCTTCATCGGCACGACGCGGATCGAAGCGATACAGCGGCCAGAAACCGGTAGCGGTAAGCTGACGCATCTGATCGTGGCTTAACGCCAGGTCATAGCCGTGCTCTTCACATGGGCTGTAGGCGATAATCAATGACGGGCCAGGGTAGGCCTCCGCTTCCTGAATCGCTTTCACCGTCTGGTTGAGCTGCGCGCCGAGTGAAATCTGCGCCACATAAACATGCCCGTACATCATCATGCTGACACCGAGATCTTTACGCGCTTTACGCTTGCCGTGCTCGCCAAACTTGGTCACTGCCCCGAGCGGTGTGGCTTTCGATGCCTGGCCGCCGGTGTTGGAATAACACTGCGTATCCAGCACCAGAATATTGACGTTCTCGGTCAGGCTTAATACGTGATCCAGGCCGCCAAAACCAATGTCATACGCCCAACCGTCGCCGCCAATCAGCCAGATAGATTTATCCACCATCGCATCAGCGTCGGTTATTAACTGACGCGCGTCGGGATCGTCGATATTGGCCAGATGCTGGCGCAAGGCCGCAACCTGTTCGCGGCGCACTTCCGGCGTCGCTTCTGCGTGCAGTTGCTCATTAAGTTCCGCTGGCAGTTTATCGGCAAATTTACCGACCAGGCGCATCACGCGGGCGCGGTGCTGATCGACCGTCAGACGGAAGCCGAGGCCAAATTCAGCGTTATCCTCAAACAGTGAGTTCGCCCATGCCGGACCGCGACCGTTGGCATCGGTGGTATACGGCGTTGAAGGCAGGTTACCACCGTAAATAGATGAACACCCGGTGGCGTTGGCGATCAGCATGCGGTCGCCATACAGTTGAGTCAGCAGCTTGATATACGGCGTTTCACCGCAGCCGGAGCAGGCGCCGGAGTATTCAAACAGCGGCGTCAGCAGTTGCGAAGTACGAATATCGATGCGCTCGAGGCTGGTGCGATCCATCTCCGGCATGCTGAGGAAGAAATCGTAGTTCTCTTTCTCTTCTTCAACGTGCTCAAGGCGCGACATCATATTGATGGCCTTGATTTCCGGATTCTGGCGATCTTTCGCCGGGCAAACTTCTACGCACAGATTACAGCCGGTGCAATCTTCCGGCGCGACCTGCAAGACGTATTTCTGCCCACGCATATCGCGGGATTTTACATCCAGAGATTGCAGGGCTGCAGGGGCGTTTTCCATCGCTTCTGGCTGCACGACTTTGGCGCGAATCGCTGAATGCGGGCAGGCGGCCACACAGTGGTTACACTGGGTACAGATGTCCGGTTTCCAGATAGGAATTTCTTCGGCGATATTGCGTTTTTCCCACTGTGTGGTGCCCATCGGCCAGGTGCCGTCTGGCGGCAGGGCGGAAACAGGCAGCGCATCGCCAAGCCCGGCGAGCATGGCGGCGGTAACGGTTTTGACGAAATCTGGTGCCGCATCGGAAACGACCGGCGGGCGCATCGGGCTGGTTTCATTGACCGGTTGCAGCGTGACTTCTGCTAACAGTTCGCGGGAAAGCGCCAGTGCCTGCCAGTTGCGTTCCACCAGTTCCTGGCCTTTGCTGCTGTAGCTTTTAGCAATCGCGCCCTGCAATTGTGCCAGCGCGCTGTCGCCCGGAAGAATGTTGGTCAGGTGGAAGAACGCCATCTGCATAACGGTGTTGATACGCGCCCCAAGCTGGCATTCACGGGCAATTTTCGCCGCGTTGACCACATAAAAACGTGCTTTTTTCTGGTTCAGCAGAGCCTGTACTTCTTGCGGCAGGCGATGCCACACTTCATCCGCGCCATACGGCGTGTTAAGCAGGAAGATGCCGCCGAGTTTCAGGCGCTCGGCCATCTGATATTTGTCGATAAACTGCAACTGGTGGCAGCCAACAAAATCGGCGCGGTCGATAAGATAGGTTGAGTTAATCGGTTGTTCGCTGACGCGCAGGTGGGAAACCGTCAGGCCGCCTGCTTTTTTGGAGTCATAAACGAAATAACCCTGGGTGAAGAACGGCGTGGAATTACCGATGATTTTAATGTTGTTTTTGGTCGCTGAAACGCTGCCGTCACTGCCCAAACCGTAGAACAGCGCTTCGAGTTTGGCGCGATTCGGCAGGGTGTTTTCCGGTAACGGCAGAGACAAATTGGTTACGTCGTCGTAAATACCTACCGTGAAGCGCGGGCGCGGTTTGGCTTGATTCAGTTCGTTAAAGACCGCCAGCACGCAATCTGGGCCAAACTCTTTGGAAGACAAACCGTAACGCCCGCCGATGACGCGCGGCAGCGTTTCGCGCTCGCCACGGTTAAAGGCTTCGGCAAGCGACGTCATCACGTCAAGGTAGAGCGGTTCTGCCAGCGCGCCTGGCTCTTTGGTGCGGTCGAGTACGGCAATCTGGCGTGCGGATTCCGGCAGGACGGCTAATAAATGGTCGGCGGAGAAAGGGCGGAACAGGCGAACTTTCAGCACGCCCACTTTTTCGCCATGGGTCAGTAATTCATCGACCACTTCTTCACAGGTACCGATAGCGGAACCCATCAGGATAATTACGCGCTCGGCCTGTGGATGGCCGTAGTATTCAAACGGGCGATACTGGCGGCCTGTGGCGGCGGCGAAGTTGTCCATCGCCTGCTCGACGTGTTCGTAAACCGCGTTGTACCACGGGTTTGTCGCTTCGCGGGACTGGAAGTAAGTATCCGGGTTTGCCGAGGTGCCGCGAATCACCGGATGTTCCGGATTCAGCGCCCGGGCGCGGTGTTCGTCAATTTCTTTTTGCGGCAGGAGGTCGAGAATGGTGCTGTCTGCCAGCGGCGCAATTTTATTGATTTCATGGGAGGTGCGGAAACCATCGAAGAAATGAATAAACGGCACGCGGCTTTTAAGGGTAGCGATGTGAGAAATCAGCGCGAAGTCCTGGGCTTCCTGAACGCTGCTGGCACACAACATGGCGCAGCCAGTCTGGCGAATCGCCATGACATCCGAATGATCGCCAAAAATGGAAAGCGCGTGCGTTGCGACCGTACGTGCTGCAACGTGTAACACGAAGGGAGTTAACTGCCCGGCAAGTTTGTAGAGCGTCGGGATCATCAGTAGCAAACCCTGCGATGAAGTAAAGGACGTGGAAAGGGCACCGGTTTGCAGCGCACCGTGAACCGCGCCAATAGCGCCCGCTTCAGACTGCATTTCTACAACGCGAGGCGTGTCGCCCCAGACGTTTTTGCGATTGTCCCCGGACCAGGCATCTGCGAGTTCCGCCATGGTTGAACTGGGCGTTATCGGGTAGATGGCAATAACTTCGCTGGCGCGAAACGCCACAGACGCGACTGCACCATTGCCGTCGATTGTGATCATGAAGACACCCTTACATTGCGCAATAAAATGATAATTAAAAGGCCCGCATTACCACGGCGAGCCGAAGAATAATTCTTTAATTCTAGCAAACCCCGCAAAAGGTGATTTTCGCTTTTGTGTCCTGCGTTGAGCTTTGATTGAGGTCGTGAAAAAAGCGATTGGCGATATTTTGTGCAAGAAAGTGATCTGCCTTGCAAAATCACACACTTTTTATGACGTTACGGCCTCGACGTAACACGACGCCTGCGCTTATGATTCTTAGGTTTTGCAACGTTCAGGGGGAGAAGAGTAATGCGCACTGCGTTTTTAGCGGGTTGTGCCGCGCTGTTGTTATCAACAACACTGCTATCGGCATGCAGTAGTAATGAACCACCTCAACAAGCCACTGCGGCTCACGTACCGCCGGGTATGCGTGCGGCAATGTCTAATCAGGGGCAGGCAAGTTGTGCGATGGTGGGCGGAACGCTGAGTGTGGCGCGTCAACTGGATGGATCGGCAATCGGCATGTGCGCGATGCCGAACGGCAAACGCTGTAGTGAAAACGCGCTTGCCGCCGGAACGTGTGGAGCGTACTAGTCGAATTAGTTAACCAGATCGGCCAGTTTATAAACTAAGGTGTGCTGGCTGGTTTTCAACGTTAACTGTTGCGGCGCTAAAGCAACTTTTGCACCCGCAGTTAGCATATCGTTGATCATATGGTCGAGCTGGTTAAGCTCAGGTTCTGCACACATCATCATAGTCATTCCCAGACCTTTTGCCTTCAACGTATCGTCTTCCAGCGTCGCCTGGCCCATAAAGCGGTTACACATGCTGCCCGCAATATGCATGTTTTCGCCAAAGCTCAGTTCAGGCATCCGGTGAATACCGGTGAGCGGTTTGCCGTCGACGGTTTGCAGAACATAGCGGTGATGTTGCAGATCTTGTACGGTGACGGCGGATTTATCGCCAGATTGTGCACAGCCTGCAAGTACCATGGCGGCCAGCGCCAGTGAAGCGAACTTTTTCATCTCTTTTCCCTAAGTTATTCATATCGTCAATGAGTCGGTGACACTATACCAAAGTTGAGCGTTGATTTTGTAGGGATAATCCTAAAACCAGAGTTGAAATTTATATGTCGGATGTCGCTACGCTAATCCGACCTACTACTGGATGAGCCCCTCTCCTGGAGAGAGGGGATCGTCCGAACTAAAACTAACTCACCTGATTCACGCAAGTCTCGCCGTTTTCTAACTGGCGCAAATTCTCAAGCGTGGTTTCAGAAATGCTGATCAACGCTTCCGCCGTCAGGAACGCCTGGTGGCCAGTGAACAGCACGTTATGGCAGGCTGACAGGCGACGGAATACATCATCCTGAATCACGTCGTTAGATTTATCTTCAAAGAACAGGTCGCGTTCGTTCTCATACACGTCCATGCCTAACGCACCGATTTTTTGATTTTTCAGGGCATCAATGGCGGCCTGTGAATCAATTAATCCCCCACGGCTGGTGTTGATAATCATCACGCCATCTTTCATTTGTTCAAATGCGGAACGGTTGAGCAGATGGTAGTTTTCCGGCGTAAGCGGGCAGTGCAGGGAGATAACATCCGACTGCGCAAACAGCGTAGGTAGATCGACATATTCCACGCCAAGCTCAAGTGCTGCGGCACTTGGGTACGGATCGAACGCCAGCAAACGCATACCGAAGCCTTTCAGAATTCTGAGCGCCGCGATACCAATTTTACCGGTGCCAATCACGCCCGCCGTTTTGCCGAACATGGTAAAACCGGTCAATCCTTCAAGAGAGAAGTTTGCATCGCGGGTGCGTTGATAAGCGCGGTGAATACGACGGTTCAGGCACATCATCATCCCTACCGCATGCTCTGCCACCGCTTCCGGGGAGTAGGCCGGAACGCGCACCACAGGCAACCCTAATTCTTTCGCGGCGTCCAGATCGACGTTGTTAAAGCCTGCGCAGCGCAAGGCGATAAATTTCACGCCCTGTTTTTTAAGCTCTTCTAAAACCGGGCGGCTGCCGTCGTCATTAACGAAGATACACACGCCTTCACAGCCGTTAGCGGTTTTGGCGGTTTTTTCAGTCAACAAGAAGTCATAAAATTCAAGATCAAAGCCATATTCATTGTTAACCTGCTCCAGATACTTTTTGTCGTACTGTTTTGTGCTATACACTGCCAGTTTCATGAGACTTATCTCCAGAATGATATTAGATTAAAATTACCATGCTTAAAATTTTCTTACAAAGATTAAAAATTATTTTTAAGCATGAAATTCTGCCGCTCGCCCAGGGTTAGCTACGCTTATACCAGGCTTCGCCTTCACGCCCGGTTCAAATCATGCAAGAATCATCGCATACACCGGCTTAAACTGTCGCTGAATCAGGATATTAACCGCCCATGAAGGGTAAATATAAAGCCATTATTGCGCTGGGGCTGATACTCATTCTGCTGCCATTAACGCTCTTGATGACTATAGCCCATTGGCTGCCTACGCTTGCAGGGATCTGGCTGCCGCAAGGGACGCGCATCGCCATGGAAGCCAGCCCGCGATTTACTCGAGGGGCAGTCGTGGTGCCGGACCTGCGCTATCTGGCAGGGGATTGCGAACTCGCGACCCTAAAAGACGCGACCCTTAGCCACCCGCAGCGCTGGCGTGTACATATTGACGAGCTGAATCTTAACGTCGACTGCCTCAGTAAAATCCCCCTCGACCAGTCCGGGCCTGCCGCGCCGCGCTCACTTGCTGAGTGGCAATCATTACTTCCTGAAAGCTTACTTACTATAGATAAGGTCAATATAACCCCGTTTCAACAATTCACCGGGGAATTACGTCTTTCTCTCACGCCGCAGCAACAGTCGCTGCATTATGAAGGCCCTTCTTTAAGCGTTGAGGCGAAACTCAACGGCCAGATTCTAACGCTGGAAAAACTGAAAGTTCAGGCTCTGGCAGGTATGGATCCTCTGGAGCTGGCGGGGACGATTACCTTGCCGCCGTTTGCTGATGGTTTGCCAGAAGAGGGCCATCTCGCGACTAAACTGCGGATCCCACAAGAGCCAGAGCTGGTCGATGTGGCGGTGAACTGGAATGCAGAGCAGGGCGTGCTGCGCATGGCTAAACCCAATGCGGCAGAAGCGCTGGTCACGCTGCCCTGGACAATTAGCGATACCATTTTTGAAGTTAACGGCGGGCAATGGTTCTGGCCGTATGCGGGTTTCCCGCTGCGTGGCGGCATAGCGCTGCGGGTTGATGGCTGGAAACAGGGGCTCGAAAACGCCTTGATCAGCGGGCGGATGAACGTCGTCACGCAGGGAAGTGCCGGGAAAGCCAATGCGGTACTCAATATCGGCCCCGGTAAACTCAGCATGACCAACAGCGCTTTGCCGGTGCAATTAACCGGTGAAGCCAAACAGGATGGCATGGTGTTTTATGCGGTGCTGCCCGGCGAAATCAGCGGGGCCATTGCCGACCCGCAGTTACTGTTCCGCCCTGGAGCGCTTTTGCGTTCGCGCGGGCGGGTGATTGACGCGCTGGATGTCGATGAAATTCGTTGGCCGCTGGCGGGTGTGAGCGTGACGCAGCGTGGGGTCGATGGGCGTTTACAGGCGATTGTTCGCGCTCATGAAAATGAAATGGGTAATTTTGTCCTTCATCTCGACGGCAAAGCGGATGACTTTCTACCGGATTCTGGCCTGTGGCGCTGGAAGTATTGGGGTAACGGGGCATTCACACCAATGCAGGCGAAGTGGGATGCGCGTGGGCGTGGGGAGTGGCGCGATAGCGTGGTTGAACTCACTTCACTCTCTACGGGTTTTGACAAACTCGAATATGGTTCGATGTTAGTCGCCACCCCGCGTCTCGACTTGACTCATCCGCTCCACTGGCAGCGCTCGGAAATCGCGCCATCATTCGAGGGGGCCTTTGCCCTTAACGCCGGGGAAACCACCTTTAGCGGGGGCAGCACGCTTCCGCCTTCAACGCTCACGTTCAACGTGACGGGGGAAGACCCGTCATCCTTCCAGTATAAAGGAGAGCTGCACGCGGGGGAGATTGGCCCTGTGCGTGTGAATGGCCGCTGGGACGGCGTTCGTCTGCGCGGCAACGCCTGGTGGCCGCAACAGGGGCTCACAGTATTCCAGCCGCTAATACCAGCCGACTGGAAAATGGATCTCAAAGGCGGCTCGCTCTATTCACAAGTCGCCTTTTCCGCCGCCGTGGGGCAGGGATTTGAAGCCGGTGGGCATGGCGTCGTAAAAAACGGCAGCGTCTGGTTGCCGGATAACCAAATTAACGGCGTAGATTTTGTGTTGCCGTTCCGTTTCAGCCATAGCACCTGGCGCCTGGGCACCGATGGCCCGGTGACGTTGCGCATTGCGGAAGTTAAAAACCAGTTCACCTCAAGCAATATTACTGCCGATTTAGAAGGCTGGTACCCGTGGAGCGAATCGCAGCCGCTGATGCTAAGCAACGTCAACGTGGATATTCTCGGCGGCAAACTGCGCATGCAACAGTTGCGCATGCCACAACGCGATGCAGCCTTGCTACGCTTAGAAAATATCTCTGCGAGCGAATTGATTACGGCGGTCAATCCTAAGCAGTTCACCCTGTCCGGGCGGGTGAACGGGGCTTTACCTCTGTGGCTTAACCACCCGCAATGGATTGTTAAAGATGGCTGGCTCACCAACCCAGGGCCGCTGACGTTACGACTTGATAAAGACATGGCCGATGCCATCGTTAAGAACAATATTGCGGCTGGCGTGGCGGTTAACTGGTTAAGGTATATGGAAATTTCTCATTCCTGGACCGCTATCAATTTAGATAATCTTGGCATGTTAACGTTGCGGGCGAATGTGCAGGGCACAAGCCAGGTCGAAGGGAAAAGGAATGCGGTGCGGCTGAATTACAGCCATCAGGAAAACCTCTTTACGCTTTGGCGCAGCCTGCGTTTTGGGGATAATTTGCAAACCTGGCTTGAGCAACATACCGAATTACCGGGTGTGCAATGTCAGTCGCGCGATAAAACTTGTGAGGAAACACAATGAGAATTGTCATCGCTATGCTCCTGTTAACAGGGATTCCGGCATTAACAGGATGCACGCCGCGTATTGAAGTCGCGGCACCCAAAGATCCCATTACCATTAATATGAACGTGAAAATTGAGCATGAAATTCATATTAAAGTGGATAAAGACGTTGAAACGCTGATTAAAAATCGCAGCGATCTGTTCGGTCAGGAGTGAGCACCATGAAAAATATCGTTAAGTGCGTGTTACTGGCGAGCATGGTGTTCAGCCAGCAGGTTCTGGCGCTAACGCTGAATGAAGCCCGCCAGCAAGGGCGCGTGGGGGAGACGTTAAGCGGCTATATTGCGCCCATCAAACAAGACAAAGAGACGCTGGCGCTGGTAAAAAGTATTAATGACGCGCGTTCAGAAAATTATCAAAAACTGGCCGACAGCAATAATATCTCAGCAAATCAGGTTGCTGAACTGGCAGGGCAAAAACTGGTCGCGCGGGCGCAGCCGGGTGAGTATGTGCGCGGAATTAACGGTCAATGGATGCGTAAATAATATCCCCAAAACAGGCTATTATGCTGTTTAAAATATATCTCTTTAAATTTATAAGGGATTATCCGCCTAAGAATTATCCTGCTGCATACCTTTAATTTGTCAATTTTTAACTCTATTTCAATATTCATTATCAGCATTAAAATCTGCTGGTTATATAACGTACTGATTTTCATATAATAAGCACATGATAAAAACATTCGTACAACATACAGACGTTAACAAAATAAAATATTGAGTAGCGCGTCAAAAGAACCTATATTGACGGCGTTTTTTACATAGTGGTCAGTTTTTCGACATTCATTAATTCAACTGCCTAATTAACGAACCGGCAGCTGTGGGAGAGATATGATGACGGATAAAGTCCGTATTGATAGTTTAGGTGCTAATTCATTAAATGGTAACAATGAAACCTATTTGGCTAGACAGGCTGAATTTGAATCGAATGTTAGGAGTTATCCACGTAAATTGCCTTTAGCAATTGCGCAGGCCAACGGCGTTTGGATCACTGATGTTGAGAATAATCAATATCTTGATTGCCTGGCTGGTGCAGGTACGCTTGCTCTTGGGCATAACCACCCTGACGTGCTGCAAAGCATCCAAAATGTCATTACCAGCGGCTTGCCGTTACATACACTGGATCTTACAACTCCGTTGAAAGATCAGTTCTCTGAATATCTTCTCTCTTTATTGCCAGGACAGGGTAAAGAGTATTGCCTGCAATTCACCGGCCCATCCGGTGCAGATGCGGTTGAAGCTGCACTGAAACTGGCTAAGAAAGTGACCGGTCGTTCAGGCATTATCAGCTTCTCCGGCGGCTATCACGGCATGACCCACGGCGCACTTTCCGTAACAGGTAACCTGTCTCCGAAAGAAGCCGTCGACGGTATGATGCCTGAAGTGCAGTTTATGCCTTACCCACATCAGTACCGCTGCCCGCTGGGTATTGGCGGTGAAGCTGGCGTTAAAGCATTAACCTATTACTTCGAAAACCTGATCAACGACGTTGAGAGTGGCGTGCGCAAACCTGCGGCGGTCATTCTGGAAGCGGTTCAGGGTGAAGGCGGCGTTAACCCGGCACCGAAAGAGTGGTTGCAGCGCATCCGTAAAGTGACCCAAGAACACGGCATTCTGCTGATCATCGATGAAGTTCAGGCTGGTTTCTGCCGTACCGGTAAACTGTTCGCCTACGAGCACGCAGGTATTGAGCCAGACATCATCGTGATGTCTAAAGCCGTTGGCGGTGGCTTACCGTTGGCCGTTCTGGGCATCAAGAAAGCATTCGATGCATGGTCACCAGGCCACCACACCGGTACCTTCCGTGGTAACCAATTGGCGATGGCAACTGGCCTGACCACCCTCAAGTATCTGACTGAAAACAAGATCGCTGAGAAAGTGGCAGCTCAGGGCGAATGGTTGAAAGGCCAACTGGCTAACCTGCAAAAACGTTACCCGGTTATCGGTCAGGTGCGTGGTCTGGGCTTAATGATCGGTATTGAAATTGTTAAACCAAACGAAGCCAAAGATCACATGGGTTGCTACCCATCCGACCCTGAGTTGGCCGCACTGCTGCAGAAAAACTGCTTCAAAGCCGGTCTGATTCTGGAGCGCGGTGGCCGTAACGGCGTGGTACTGCGTCTGCTGCCATCTCTGCTTATCACTAATGATGAGCTGGCTATTTTCCTCGACAAGTTTGAGCAGGCGCTGTTAGCGGCTGGCATCAAGCCTGTTTGAGTGGAGTGAATAACCACGATGTCTGAATTAAACCCGATTCTGGCAGGCTCAGCGGAAAGCACTGAAGCCTATCAGCAGGCAATTGCACAAACGAGCGCAGCCGTTGTGCAGTGGCTGCAACAGCCGGAGATGTATCAAGGTAAATCCGTAGCTGAACTGCGCGAACGCATTCAACTGGATTTTAACCGTGAAGGCCTGGGTAACCAGGCTGCCATCGAACGTGCTGTCGAATACTTTTTAAAAGATAGCCTGTCGGTGCATCACCCACAGTGTGTCGCGCATTTGCACTGCCCAAGTCTGGTGATAAGCCAGGCGGCGGAAGTGTTGATCAACGCCACTAACCAGAGCATGGACTCCTGGGACCAAAGCCCGTCAGCGACCATCATCGAGATGAAGCTGATTGAATGGCTGCGTGCTCAAGTGGGTTATCAGGCAGGCGACGCGGGTGTGTTCACTAGCGGCGGGACCCAAAGTAACCTGATGGGTCTGATGCTGGCGCGCGATGCGTTCTTCGCGCGTCTTGGCCACTCTATTCAGCAGGATGGTTTGGTCGGCGATCTGAGAAAAATCAAAGTACTCTGTTCTGAAAATGCGCACTTCTCTGTGCAAAAGAACATGGCTTTGATGGGCCTCGGCTACCAATCTGTGACGCTGGTGAAAACCGACGAATTCGCACGCATGGATCTTAACGATCTGCGTGAGAAAGTGGCGCAGGCTCAGGCAAACGGTGAGCAGATCCTGGCGATTGTTGCAACGGCGGGTACGACCGATGCAGGTGCCATCGACCCACTGCGTGAAATCGCAACGCTTGCAGCGCAGCACCAGATTTGGGTGCATGTCGATGCGGCGTGGGGTGGTGCATTGCTGATGTCCGAGAAATATCGCGACTATTTGGACGGTATTGAATTAGTGGATTCCATTACTCTGGACTTCCATAAGCAATACTTCCAGACCATCAGTTGCGGTGCCTTCTTGCTCAAAGAAGCGCGCCACTATGAACTGATGCGCTACCAGGCGGCTTACCTGAACTCTGAGTTCGACGAAGCGCAGGGCGTGCCAAATCTGGTGTCCAAATCTTTGCAGACCACGCGCCGTTTCGATGCACTGAAACTGTGGATGGGCCTGGAAGCGTTGGGTCAGAAGCAATATGCCGCGATCATCGATCATGGGGTTACGCTTGCGCAAGAAGTGGCGCAGTATGTCACTGAGCAGCCGTCTCTTGAGCTGGTGATGAAGCCACAACTGGCGAGCGTTCTGTTCCGCTTCCGCCCTGAATTGCAGGCTTTCAGCAATGACACTGCTATTGCTTTGCTGAACCAGAAAATTGGTGATGCGTTGCTGGACTCTGGTCGTGCGAACGTCGGTGTCACCGAGCATAACGGTGTGACGTGCCTGAAGCTGACGTTGTTAAACCCAACCGTAACGCTTGAGGATATTAAAGTCCTGCTGGCGTTGGTTGAAAAGACTGCGCAGCCGTTACTGGCAAACTAAGTTAATAACAAAATGGGCGATATTATATCGCCCATTTTATTTCCCCCGTTTTATTTCCTCTGGCTTAATATAACCTCTCCCAATACATAATTAATTTCACATTCATCAGAATTATCAATTCGATATTTATCTAATGCAACTTATTGATATATTGTGTTTATTTTTATTTAATCACACTAATTGCAAAAGAATTTTTCCATCGTTAATATTGCGTGAAATTAACTTAAAGCATATTGAACGTGAATCCCGTTCAACCCTAAGCCCTGCCTGCGTTTCACGGATGTAATGATATGATTATTCTCACAACGATAACGATTTGTATTCTGAAATATTGCTATCCACAGTATGACTGGAACAGGCTGCACAGGCGGGTATTTACGTGGTGGGCAATGAATTGTCTTTTGGCTTTTACGCTGCTTTATACCCAATGGTTTGGGCTGTCGTTTTTAATTTCCTCTTTCTTATTAATCTTTCTTTTTTTGTAACATAAAAAACGGCAAACCTAAGTTTGCCGTTTTTAAATTTAATTCGTGAAATATTATGCCGCTACAATGCTGTCAATTGCCGCTTTTGCATCACTCTGCGCTTTCGTTGCCACTTCAGGGCCGTAGGCGATACCTTCCGCGAACACGTAGTTCACATCGGTAATACCGATGAAGCCCAGGAAGATATTCAGATATGGCACCAGCAAATCCGTTGGGGTGTCTTTATGAATACCGCCGCGGCTGGTCAGAATAACAGCACGTTTGCCGGTCACCAGGCCTTCTGGGCCTTTTTCGGTGTAACGGAAGGTGACACCGGCGCGGGCGACCAGGTCAAAATAGTTCTTCAACTGCGTTGGAATGTTGAAGTTATACATTGGCGCAGCAATAACAATTACGTCGTGTGCTTTCAGCTCGGCAATCAGTTCATCAGACAGCGCCAGCGCTTCTTGCTGACGCGGGGACAGTGGCGCATCACTCGGGCGCAGCGCACCAACCAGTTCGCCATCCAGTACCGGCACTGGGTTTGCAGCCAGATCGCGCACGGTGATCTCATCTGCGCTATGCTCTTCACGCCATTGTTCAACAAAATAGTCGGAAAGCTGATTTGACTGAGAGTAACCTGCCAGGATGCTGGATTTCAGGACTAATACTTTGCTCATGGGTGATTCCTTTGTTGTGTTCATTCGGGACAGATTGCCCGTTCGCTGAGAAGTACTTTATTCACAATCCGCTTACAGAGATAGCGCAATATATCGAACTCAATGTTCGATTTTATTGAACAAGGCGACGAAGAGTGTGTTGTGGTAATCTACGAACAATTCACGAAAAAGACTTTTCCGGCAGTGCTCTGCCATGATGATGACGCTATGCAAAATACAAAACCCTCAATCACCTCATTATTCTCCCAGTTAGATGGGCTAATGCTGCGCGACAAGCAACGCTTCTCCCGTCGCATTCACGGCGCAAAGAAGGTGAAAAATCCTGAATCGCAGCAGGCCGTGTTTGATTCTCTGTCTCAGGAGATCGAAGCGGCATCCGGTAAGGTCCTGCTTCGTGAAGCGTCTCGCCCGAACATTACCTACCCTGAAAACCTGCCTGTCAGCCAGAAAAAACAGGACATTTTCGATGCTATTCGCGACAACCAGGTGGTTATCGTCGCGGGTGAAACCGGCTCGGGGAAAACCACGCAGTTGCCGAAAATCTGCATGGAGTTAGGGCGCGGAATTAAAGGCCTGATTGGCCACACGCAGCCGCGCCGTCTTGCCGCGCGAACCGTTGCCAACCGAATTGCCGAAGAGCTGCAAACGGAGCCGGGCGGTTGCGTCGGGTATAAAGTGCGTTTTACTGACCACGTCAGCGAAAACACCATGGTCAAACTGATGACAGACGGTATTTTGCTTGCTGAGATTCAGCAAGACCGTCTGCTGATGCAATATGACACCATCATCATTGATGAAGCGCACGAACGCAGTCTGAACATCGATTTCCTGCTCGGTTACCTGCGTGAGCTTTTGCCGCGCCGTCCTGACCTGAAAATTATTATTACTTCTGCGACCATCGACCCGGAACGCTTCTCGCGCCATTTCAATAATGCGCCCATCATCGAAGTTTCTGGCCGAACTTATCCGGTAGAAGTGCGCTATCGCCCGATTGTGGAAGATGCCGACGATACCGACCGCGACCAATTGCAGGCGATTTTTGATGCGGTCGATGAGCTTGGGCATGAAAGTGCCGGAGACATCCTGATCTTCATGAGCGGCGAGCGCGAAATTCGCGATACCGCTGATGCGTTAAACAAACTGAATTTGCCGCACACCGAAGTGCTGCCGCTGTATGCGCGCCTTTCAAATAGCGAGCAAAACCGCGTCTTCCAGTCACACGTCGGGCGTCGCATTGTGCTGGCCACCAACGTCGCTGAAACCTCGCTGACGGTGCCGGGCATTAAATACGTTATCGACCCCGGTACCGCGCGTATCAGTCGCTACAGTTATCGCACCAAAGTGCAGCGCCTGCCGATTGAACCGGTTTCGCAAGCCTCTGCCAACCAGCGTAAAGGCCGCTGTGGCCGCGTTTCTGACGGGATCTGTATTCGCCTCTATTCCGAAGACGATTTCCTGTCACGTCCGGAATTTACCGATCCGGAAATTCTGCGCACCAACCTGGCCTCCGTTATTTTGCAGATGACGGCGCTCGGCCTGGGCGATATCGCCGCGTTCCCGTTTGTTGAAGCGCCGGACAAACGCAATATTCAGGACGGCGTACGCCTGCTTGAAGAGCTTGGGGCGATCACCAGCGAAGCCGATCTTAGCGTCTATAAACTCACGCAGCTTGGCCGCCAGCTTTCACAGCTACCGGTCGACCCGCGCCTGGCGCGTATGGTGCTGGAGGCGCAGAAATTTGGATGTGTGCGTGAAGTGATGATTATTACCGCTGGCCTGTCGATTCAGGACCCGCGCGAACGCCCGATGGACAAACAGCAGGCGTCCGACGAAAAACATCGCCGCTTCCACGATAAAGAATCTGACTTCCTGAGCTTTGTGAATCTCTGGAACTACCTCGGCGAGCAGCAAAAAGAGCTGTCGTCTAATCAGTTCCGCCGCCAGTGCAAACTCGACTATCTGAACTACCTGCGGGTGCGTGAATGGCAGGATATTTACACCCAACTGCGTCAGGTGGTGAAAGAACTCGGCCTTGCGATTAACAGTGAACCGGCTGATTTCCGCTCGGTGCATTGCGCCTTGCTGACCGGTTTGCTTTCTCACATTGGCCAGAAAGATGCGGATAAACAGGAGTATACCGGCGCGCGTAATGCCCGTTTCTCCATCTTCCCAGGCTCCGGCTTATTTAAGAAACCGCCAAAATGGACGATGGTCGCCGAACTGGTGGAAACCAGCCGTCTGTGGGGGCGCATTGCGGCGCGTATCGACCCGGAATGGGTGGAACCGCTGGCGCAACACTTGCTGAAACGCTCGTACAGCGAACCGCACTGGGAGAAATCGCAGGGCGCGGTGATGGCGACAGAAAAAGTCACACTCTACGGTTTGCCGATTGTGGCTGCCCGCAGCGTTAACTACAGCCAGATTGACCCGGCGCTATGCCGCGAGCTGTTCATCCGTCACGCGCTGGTGGAAGGCGACTGGCAGACGCGCCACGCGTTCTTCCGCGACAACCTCAAACTGCGCAATGAAATTGAAGAGCTTGAGCATAAGTCCCGCCGCCGCGACATTCTGGTGGACGACGACACGCTGTTTGAGTTTTACGACCAACGCATCGCTCACGACGTCATTTCTACCCGTCACTTTGATAACTGGTGGAAAAAGGCCAGCAAAGAGACGCCGGATCTGCTCAATTTCGAAAAGAGCATGCTGATAAAAGAGGGCGCGGAACAGGTCAGCAAACTCGACTATCCGAACTTCTGGCATCAGGGCAATCTCAAGCTGCGCCTGACCTATCAGTTTGAACCGGGCGCAGACGCCGATGGCGTAACGGTGCACATTCCGCTGCCGCTGTTAAACCAGGTCGAAGAGGCCGGTTTTGAATGGCAGATTCCCGGCGTGCGCCGTGAACTGGTGATCGCGCTGATTAAGTCATTGCCTAAACCGGTGCGTCGTAACTTTGTGCCGGCACCCAACTACGCAGAAGCATTCCTGGGCCGCGCCACGCCGCTTGAACTGCCGCTGCTGGAAAGTCTGGAACGTGAGTTCCGCCGCATGTCGGGCATCACCATTGACCGCGAAGACTGGCACTGGGATCAGGTGCCCGATCACCTGAAAATGACTTTCCGCATTGTCGATGAGCACAACAAAAAACTCAAAGAGGGCAAAGACCTCACCGAGTTGAAAGGCGGCCTGAAAGATAAAGTCCAGCAAACGCTCTCGGCGGTGGCGGACGATGGTATCGAACAAAGCGGTCTGCATATCTGGAGCTTCGGCTCGCTGCCGGAAAGCTACGAACAAAAACGCGGTAACTACCGCATGAAGGCCTTCCCGGCGCTGGTGGATGAAAAAGAGAGCGTGGCTATCAAACTGTTTGATAACCCGCTGGAGCAGCAACAGGCGATGTGGCGCGGTTTGCGCCGATTACTGCTGCTGAATATTCCCTCGCCGATTAAATACCTGCATGAAAAACTGCCGAACAAAGCCAAGCTCGGTCTGTACTTTAACCCGTACGGCAAAGTGCTGGATTTGATCGACGACTGCATCTCATGCGGCGTAGATAAGCTGATTGCCCAGGCTGGCGGCCCGGTGTGGAGCGAGGAGGGCTTCGCAGCCCTGCATGAAAAAGTCCGCGCTGAACTTAACGATACCGTGGTGGAAATTGCGAAGCAGGTCGAACAAATCCTCACCGCCGTGTTCAATATCAACAAGCGGCTGAAAGGGCGCGTGGATATGACCATGGCGCTGGGATTGTCGGATGTAAAAGCGCAAATGAGCGGGCTGGTTTATCGCGGGTTTGTGACCGGCAATGGTCACAAACGCCTGGGTGATACGCTGCGTTACCTGCAAGCCATTGAGAAACGCCTCGAGAAAATGGCGGTCGATCCCCATCGCGACCGTGTGCAAATGCTGAAAGTGGAGCATGTTCAGCAAACCTGGCAGCAGTGGCTGAATAAACTGCCGCCAGCGCGCCGCGTTGACGACGACGTGCAAGAGATTCGCTGGATGATTGAAGAGCTGCGCGTCAGCTTCTTCGCTCAACAACTCGGGACGCCGTATCCGATTTCTGACAAGCGTATTTTGCAGGCGATGGAGGCGATCACCGCTTAACGCTATTACGTGCCATCCGTCATTTCCGGCGGATGGCACTACGTTTATCCGCCCTACAAATTCCCGGTCATTAACGGTTTTGTCGATCGGGTAAGCGTAAGCGCCACCCGACGTTGCCCCTTCAACTTTCCTTAATCCTCACCGAATACCATACTCCTTGAGCGGTCAATTTCTGACCGCTTCACTGAGGTGTTCTCATGAAACGACTAGCTAATAAAGTTGCCATTGTCACCGGAGCCAGCTCAGGCATCGGGTATGTCACCGCCAAACTCTTCGCTTCGGAAGGGGCGAAAGTGGTCGTGGGTGCAAGGCGCGAAACCGAACTTGCACAATTGGTTGAGGAAATTAAGGCTGCCGGAGGCGACGCCGTCGCGGTTACCGGTGATGTGCGCGAAGAAACCTATGCCCGAGCGCTGGTGGCGAAAGCGGTGGAAACATGGGGGCGTCTGGATATTGCGTTTAACAACGCCGGTACGCTAGGCGAAAACGGCCCGAGCACCGACGTTTCCGCAGAAGGGTTTGCCGATGCGCTGGCTATCAACCTGACCGGCGCATTTCTCGGTGCGAAGCACCAGATAGCCGAAATGCTCAAGCACGGCGGCGGGTCGGTTATCTTTACCTCAACTTTTGTCGGCTACACCTTCGCTTTTCCGCAGGTCGCCTCCTACGCTGCCAGCAAAGCCGGATTAATCGGCCTCACGCAAGCGTTAGCCTCCGAATACGGCCCGCAGAATATCCGCGTCAATTCCGTATTGCCGGGGGCGGTGGATACCGATATGTATCGCGATAAAAATGCCAGCGAGGAAGCACAGGTGTATATGGCCGGGCTGCATGCCCTTAAACGTGTTGCCAGGCCTGAAGAGATCGCTTACGCAGTATTGTGGCTGGCCTCGGATGAAGCCTCGTTTGTGACCGGCACCGCCTCTTTGGTCGATGGCGGCGTTTCAATTAACGGAGCATAGCCCGTTTCCCTGTGAAGTGAGTCCTGGGCGGGTAAGTGCGATTGCCACCCGCCTCAAGTTTTCTATTTAGCTGCCAACAGACACAGTTTTAACGCCACATTATAAGAGGCTTCAAACGCCCGCAGCGGTAAAAATTCAAACTTAGAATGGAAATTATGCGCACCGGTGAAGAAGTTCGGGGTTAATAACCCTTTTGCTGATAATGCTGCCCCGTCAGTGCCGCCGCGCATAGGGATGATCTTAGGTTCAATATTCAACTCTTTCATCGCGTCAAAAATTAAATCAATAGCCCGGCGGTCATCTTTGATCGCATTACTGATATTGCTGTAAGTGTCGCTGATGAAAATATCGACTTTCGCGGTAGGATGCTGTGAAGCAATTTTAGCCGCGACATCGCGAATGTGTTGTTTACGCTGCTCAAACATCTGCGAATCAAAATCACGGATATTAGCTTTTAATATCGCTTCATTTTGCGTGGTATGCATCCCGTTAAACCAGATATAACCTTCGCGGCCTTCGGTGTTTTCCGGCGTTTGGTTTCTGTCGAAATGGCTGATGAAATCGTGCGCCATTAATAACGGATTAACTAATACACCTTTGGCAGACATTGGGTGCGCCGTTACGCCTGTAAAACGAATTTCTGCATGAGCGGCATTAAAGTTTTCGTAGACCACTTCGCCTAATTCGCAACAGTCGATAGTCCAGGCGAAATCGACATCAAACCGTGCAAGGTCGAGCGCTTTTGCGCCACACAAACCAATTTCTTCGTCCGGCACAAACGCCACAACAATATCGCCATGCTTCATGTCAGGCGTCAGGTTTTCCAGCAGCGTCATTACCACGGTCACTGCCGCTTTATTATCTGCGCCCAGCACGCTGGTACCGTCGCTAAAAATAATATCCTCGTTCGGATAAGCGAGAATTTCCGGATGTTCGGCGGTGCGCAGCCAAATGTCTTTTTCCTGATTAAGGCACACATCCTCGCCGTTAAAGCGCAGCACCTGCGGGTAAATATCCGGCGAAAGGCCGACATCGACGGTATCAATATGCGTGATAAACCCAACGCGTGGCGCACCGACGACATTGCCTTTTTTGACCGCGGTGACGGTGGCGTGGTCGTCAATCACCACATCATCCAGCCCCAGCTCGCGCAACTCTTGTGCCAGTAGTTGCGCCATTTCATGCTGGCCGGGGGTACTTGGCAATGTGGTGGCTCCAGCCTGGCTTTGGCTAGTGATGGCCAGATAACGGAAGAAGCGCTGCGTTAATTGGCTTGCAAGTTGCGATGACATTATTACCCCTTGGCTGGATATATTCGTTTGTTTGTAATCGACATTTAATGTTATTTATTAAGCTGCGTTATACAAGCATTATTCTGGGTGAAAATTATAAATAAAAGGGCAGGCATGAAAACTTCCATCACAACGAAAACCACAAAGCTCGCATTGATAATAGCCGCGCTGACAGTCAGTTCCACTGTCGCGGCAAAAACTCTGGTTTATTGTTCCGAAGGTTCGCCGGAAAACTTTAACCCGCAGTTATATACTTCAGGCACAAGCGTAGATGCCAGCGCCGTGCCGGTTTATAACCGTCTGGTGGATTTCAAAGTGGGCACCACTGAGTTACAGCCAAGCCTCGCAGAAAGCTGGGACGTAAGCGACGATGGTAAAACGTATACTTTTCATCTGCGCAAAGGGGTGAAATTCCAGAGCAATAAATATTTTAAGCCAACCCGTGATTTTAACGCTGACGATGTGATTTTTTCGTTTATGCGACAGAAAGATCCGAAACATCCTTACCATAATGTTTCCAACGGAAACTATTCCAATTTTGAAAGTCTCGAATTTGGCAAATTAATTACCGCGATTGATAAAGTGGACGATAATACGGTTCGCTTTACCTTAACTCACCCAGAAGCCCCCTTTATTGCCGATTTGGGATGGTATTTCGCTTCGATTCTTTCCGCTGAATATGCGGATGCCATGCTCAAAGCGGGCACGCCAGAGCGCGTCGATATGGACCCGATTGGTACCGGGCCGTTCCGCCTTGCGCAATACCAAAAAGATTCGCGCATTCTGTTTACCGCGTTCCCGGAATACTGGCAGGGCAAAGCCAAAATCGACAAACTGGTCTTCTCCATTACCCCTGATGCGTCAGTTCGCTTCGCAAAACTTGAGAAAAACGAGTGTCAGGTAATGCCTTTCCCCAATCCGGCGGATCTGCCGCGTATGAAGGAAAACGCCGATATTACGCTGATGCAAAAAGCGGGGCTCAACACCGGGTTCCTGGCGTTTAATACCCAAAAAGCCCCGACAGATAATGTGAAAGTACGCCAGGCGCTGGCGATGGCGATTAATAAACCGGCGATTATTGAAGCGGTATTCCGCGGCACCGGTACAGCGGCGAAAAACCTGCTCCCGCCGGGCGTATGGAGCGCCGACGATACGCTAAAAGATTACGAATACGACCCGGAGAAAGCCAAAGCGCTGCTAAAAGAGGCGGGTTTTGCGGATGGCCTGACAATCGATCTCTGGGCCATGCCGGTTCAGCGCCCGTACAATCCGAACGCCAAACGCATGGCTGAGATGATTCAGGCCGACTGGGCGAAAATTGGCGTGACGGCAAAAGTCGTCACTTACGAATGGGGCGAATATTTAAAACGCGTAAAAAGCGGGGAACACCAGGCGGCGCTGATGGGCTGGACCACCGCAACGGGCGATCCGGATAACTTCTTCGGCCCGCTGTTCACCTGCCGTTCAGCAGATGGCGGTTCCAACTCGGCAAAATGGTGTTATCAGCCGTTTGATAAGCTGATTCTGGAGGCACGCACCTCAAGCGATCATGAAAAACGTGTGGCGCTGTATAAAGAAGCGCAGCAAATGATGCATGACCAAATGCCTGCGGTGATGATCGCGCATTCGACGATTTTCGAACCGGTGCGTAAAGAGGTGACCGGCTATGAAGTCGATCCGTTTGGTAAGCACATTTTCTATCAGGTAGATGTGAAGTAACTGAATGTGAGGGCCGTAGGTCGGGTAAGCGTGAGCGCCACCCGACGTTAATATGAAACGGGTGCCACTTAGCACCCGTTTTTTTTGGCTTATTTCGCGTCTGGCAATGCGTACGCAATAATGTAATCGCCGCGGTCAGGAGACTGACGTGCGCCCCCGGCATTGATCACAATATACTGTTTGCCTGTTTTCGGTGACACATAGGTCATTGGGCCGGACTGGCTGCCCACCGGCAGACGGGATTTCCAGATTTCTTTACCGTTGGCGGTATCAAACGCGCGCAGATAAAAATCCTGGGTACCGGCGAAGAACAGCAGGCCGGATTGCGTAGACAGCGACGCACCGAGCGTAGGCATCCCGATAGGGATCGGCAGATGCATACGAATACCCAGCGGGCCGGTGTCTTGCACTGTACCAACCGGTACCTGCCAGACAACTTTCCCTGATTTCAGGTCAATCGCCGACATGGTGCCAAACGGTGGTTTCTGGCACGGAATGCCGAGCGGCGATAGGAAACGCTCGCGCATCGCGCCATACGGCGTGCCGTCCATCGGAACAATACCCATCTCGATACCGCTGGCATTTTTCGCCACATTGGCGCGAGGCACCATGTAGTTCGCAAGCCCCAGACGCATATCGTTAACAAACATCAGGCTGTTATTCGGGTCAACGGAAACGCTGCCCCAGTTCATGCCGCCGAGCGAGCCAGGATACTGCAACGAGCGATCGAGGCCCGGTGGCGTATAAACACCTTCGTGGCGCATTCCTTTAAACTCGATGCGGCAAATCAGCAGGTCGATTGGCGTTGCGCCCCACATATCCGACTCTTTAAGCGTTTCGTTGCCAATCATTGGCATACCGACAGAGTACGGCTGGGTTTTCGAATAGCGTTCGCCTTCAACATTGCCTTGCGGAACAGGGCGTTCCTCCACTTTCGCCACGGGCTCGCCCGTTTCGCGGTTGAGCATGAAAATCATGCCCTGCTTGGAGGTCTGCACGATGACCGGCGTGGTGGTGCCTTTGCCATCGGGCAAATCGTACAGCAGCGGCTGCGACGGTAGATCGAAGTCCCAGAGATCGTGGTGAGTGGTCTGGAAATGCCAGCGAACCTGGCCGGTTGCCGCGTCTACAGCCACAATAGAAGAGCTGTATTTATCGTCTTGCGCAGTACGTGTTCCGCCGAAGAAATCTGGCGTGGCGTTGCCGGTTGGCAGGTAAATCAGCCCCAGTTTAGCGTCATAAGACATGGCTGACCAAACGTTAGGCGTACCGCGTGTGTAAGTCTGGCCTTCAGGCGGCAAGCCGGTAATCGCCGGGTTACCCGGATCCCACGCCCATGCCAGTTTACCGGTGTGCACATCGTAGGCGCGAACCACGCCCGGAGGCTCGCCGGTGGAGAAGTTATCCGCCACGCGGCCACCCACTACAACCACATTACCGGCGATCAGCGGAGTAGACGTTTGCTGGTAATAACCCGGTTTCACTTCGCCCATACCCGCTTTGAGATCGACCGTACCGCGATCGCCAAAGTCTTCGCACAGCTTGCCGTTATCGGCGTTAATCGCCAGCAGGCGCGCATCAGTAGTGGGCAGGAACAGGCGGCGAGGGCAAGCCATCGGCTGAGCCGGTGCGGCAAGGGAGGCAGCGGCCTGTTGAGTCGTCTCTTCGAAATAGCCTAAGCCGCGGCAGCGCTGCCAGTTTGGCGCGGTTGCGTGGCTATCAAAGCGCCATTTCTCTTTACCGGAATCCACGTCCAGCGCCAGCACTTTGCTATACGGCGTGCAGACGAATAAGGTGTCGCCAACTTGTAACGGCGTGTTCTGATCTTCCGCGCCGGAGCCGTTGCTCTGGGGAATATCACCGGTATGCGCCACCCAGGCAACTTTAAGGTCAGACACATTGCCTTTGTTGATTTGATCCAGGGCCGCAAAACGGTCGCCGTGGGTGGTATTTCCCCAGTGCTTCCAGTCTTTTTGCGCGTCACCCGGTGCGACAGGTTTTACCGGCACCTCTTCGCTGGCGGTGACCTGAACCTGCGGCACAAACATCCAGCCTGTGCTCACCAGCATGCAGACTGCGAGCAGGGCGGCAATGCCATATGCTGGCGCTTTGTTTACCGGCGCTGAACGCTTCGTGGCACGTAAAACAGGCCAGGCAATAGCGGCGAGAAACGCCAGCACGGCGAAGGTAAACAGGCGCGAGAAGAGCGGCCAGAAATCCCAACCGGCATCGCTGATCGCCCAAATTATTGAACCGATGAATGCCAGACCATAAAGCACCAGCCCCGCCGTGCTCTTTTTCAAAATCAAAACCGCGCTGATAAGCATCACAATGCCCATCACCAGGAAATAACCTGAGCCGCCGAGCGCGACTAAATAGGCCCCGCCAATACCTATTGCGAGGCCAATCAGTGCCATTAGTCCGCCGAGAACCCACAGCAGCCCTAATGCCAGGCCGCGTGGGGGTGTGTAACTTGCCATAACTTTCTCCTGTCGAAGCGTGTTCCTTTACTTCTTTATGATAAAACCCGATAACGAACCAAATGGTTAATAATGGGCTTATCATAATCTTCAGTTATGGTATTGCAAAGTTGTTAATGAGAAATCTCGCATTTATTGCAAATGAGTAACAGAGACGCGGAGGGAGGTCGGGTAAGCGTCTGCTACCCGACAAGGGCTGGTTGAATAGCGGTGTATCTAGGCGATGCGTTTGTTATCGGGAGCCATACTACGGCTAACCTTCACTGGAACGGATTTGGACGTCGGCGTGCCCGTTCCATCTCCGACACTCGCCAGAGGAACCAATGGGTTCGTTTCCGGGTAATAAGCCGCGAGATTACCCCGTGGAATGTGATAAGAAACGACTTTAAAGCCGCTGACTTTGCGCGTAATGCCATCATTCCAGACGGTTTCAATATCGACTAAATCGCCGTCTTGAAGGGCCAACGCCGCCAGATCGTCTGGATTAATAAACAGCACTTCACGCTGCCCGTAAACCCCGCGATAGCGGTCATCCAGGCCATAAATTGTGGTGTTATATTGGTCATGAGAGCGCAACGTTTGCAGGGTAAACGGCGCATCCAGATCCCCAAAAAGAGAGGCAGGGAGCGGGGCTGAACTGAACTCGGCTTTGCCACTTGGCGTGTTAAACCGCAGTTGCGCCGCCGCATTTCCCAGATAAAATCCGCCGGGTTTTTCACACTGCTGATTAAAATCAGCAAAGCCTGGCACCGTGGCGGCAATATGGTCGCGGATCAGGTTGTAATCATCGGCGAGCGCCAGCCAATCCAGCTTTTCACTGCCCAGTACCGCATGGGCAATCCCGGCAACAATGGCCGTTTCCGAACGCTGCGTCTTAGCAATCGGTTTGCCGACGCCTTCCGAGGCGTGCACCATGCTGAACGAGTCTTCCACGGTGATAAACTGCCGTCCGCTGGCCTGCAAATCCTCTTCGGTGCGTAGGGTTGGCAGAATGAGCGCGGCTTTACCCGGCACCAGGTGGCTGCGGTTAAGTTTGGTGCTGATATGCACCGTCAGGCCGCAACGTTGCAGGGCTTCTTCGGTGCGTGGGGTGTCCGGTGCCGCCGCCGCAAGGTTTCCACCGAGTGCAATCAACACCTTAACTTCATCGCGCCGCATGGCCGCGAGGGCTTCAACGGTGTTATGCCCACGCGTGCGAGGCGGTTCAAAATCGAAATGCGCCGCGAGGCTATCCAGTAACGCCGCCGTGGGTTTTTCATCGATACCCATGGTGCGGTTGCCCTGCACATTACTGTGCCCGCGAACCGGGCACAGCCCCGCGCCGGGTTTGCCGAGATGGCCGCCCAACAATTGCAGGTTGACGATCTCGCGCACCGTATTGAGCGAATGCTTATGCTGCGTAATGCCCATTGCCCAGGTGCAAATCACACGTTCGGCCTGCTGCCAAATGGCGGCGGCATCACGTAATTGCTGTTCGCTTAAACCCGACTGATGCGTAATGTGCGCCCAGGTGGTGGTGTCGATTTCGGCAAACCACGCATCCACGCCGTGGGTATGCCCGGCGATAAACTGTTCATCAAAAATGCCTTTTTCGCCAAGGGCTTGTCGCTTGCGATGCGTTTCAAGCAGCGCTTTAGCCATCCCGCGGATAGCGGCCATATCGCCGCCCAAATTCGGCTGGTAATAACAGGTGCTGATGGTGCCCGCCAGCGGAGTGACGACTTCGAGCGGTTTTTGCGGATCGGCAAAACGCTCAAGGCCGCGCTCGCGCAAAGTATTGAAGGTGACGATTTGCGCGCCGTTTTCTGCGGCGTGGCGCAGGCTATGCAGCATACGCGGGTGATTGGTGCCGGGGTTCTGGCCAAACACAAAATGGCGTCGGCTTTCTCAAAATCATTCAGGTGAATGGTGCCTTTCCCGACGCCAATGCTGCGCTTGAGGCCGCTGCCGCTGGCTTCGTGGCACATATTCGAGCAATCAGGGAAGTTGTTCGTCCCGACCATGCGGCCAAAAAGTTGATACAGATAAGAGGCTTCGTTGCTGGCGCGACCCGAGGTATACAGCTCCATCTGGTCTGGATTATCCATCGCCTGAATGTGTTGGGCGACCAACGTTAGCGCATCGTCCCAGCTTATCGCTTCGTAATGGTCTGTCTGCGGGTTATAGCTCAGCGGCTCTACTAGTCGCCCTTGATATTCAAGGAAATAATCGCTTTGCTGGTAGAGTTGGCTCACGCTGTGTTGAGCAAAAAATTCGCGATCGATAAAGCGGCGCGTGGCTTCCCACGTCACCGCTTTTGCGCCGTTTTCGCAGAAACTAAAGGTACTTTTATTGTCATCGCCCCATGCGCAGCCTGGGCAGTCAAACCCTTTGGCTTTATTCATGCGCATTAAATTACGCAGGTTTTTGAGGGCATGTTTACTGTCGATAACAAAACGGGTTGTGGCTTCAAGAGAACCCCAGCCGCCAGCCGCAGCGTGATAGGGTTTGATGGCAGATTTAAATTTCATAAACAGAAGTCGTGTCCTTAGAGGCGACCGCACGCGGTTACGCCATGTGTCATTACAGTAAGTTTACTCCTGTTTAACATTGATGTAAGCCTTAGTGATTATATGGATAAATGTGATCTGTATAACTCTTCACCAATAATTTGTTACCCAAGCCACAAAACCGCAAAGCGCCACTCAACCTTTTATCTCTCCAGGCCGATGAAAAACCTACGGCAATATCCCTACACATAAAGAGAATCCAAGGACATGGCTACTGCAAAAAATTCCCCGCAAGGGGCTATACGTTTCTGGCACCACATTCGGCTGGTGCCGCTGTTTACTTCCATTTTGGTTGGGATCTTAGTTCTGTTTGCTTTATGCGTTGGTCTGGCGGGCTATTTTTTAATCCAGAGCGACAAAGCGCTGCAAAACGTCACCAATGAAATTCAGGTGCGTATCGGGCTGTCGGAAAGCTCAACCAACCTGCGCAGTGCCCGTCTGAACATTATTCATGCCGGGGCGGCAGGCCGCGTGGCGGACATGGATGATATGAAATTTAATATCGCCGAAGCCGACAGGCTCATTAAGCAGGCCCAGACCAGCTTCGATATTTATATGGCGCGAGCAGATAAAGTGGCTGAAGGGGACGCGCTGGATACCCAGTTGCGCGCTCGCTTCACCGAGTACCTGGAAAAAGGCATGGCGCCGATGATGAAATATGCCAAAAACGGCATGTTTGAAGCGATCATCAATCATGAAAATGAAGAAGCACGCAAGCTGGATGCCGAGTACAGCAAAGTGTTAATTCAGGCGGCGCAGATACGCAGCGACCGTGCGATTGCCTTAAAAGAGCAGGCTCAGGCGCGAACGCATGTAAGCGTGATGGTCATGGCGGGGGCTTTTGCCGTGGCACTGCTCCTGACGCTGTTTACCTTTATCGTGCTGCGCCGCGTGGTGATCCACCCGCTACGACAGGCCGCCACGCGCATCGAACATATCGCCCAGGGGGATCTCACCCTTGCACCGGACGTTTTCGGCAACAGTGAGATCGGCAGACTGAACCAGAACTTGCAGGATATGCAGGCGTCGCTGGTGAATACCGTCGGGGAAGTACGCCAGGGCGCGGAGGCGATTTATCAGGGAACCAGTGAGATCTCCGCCGGAAATACCGATCTATCATCGCGCACCGAGCAGCAAGCGGCGGCTATCGAGCAAACCGCCGCCAGCATGGAACAGCTAACCGCGACGGTGAAACAGAATGCCGATAACGCCCATCACGCCACCAAACTTGCACAAGAAGCCTCGCATAAAGCCAGCGACGGCGGGCGCATTGTCTCCGGTGTGGTGAGCACCATGAATGATATTTCGGCAAGTTCGAAGAAAATCTCTGAGATCACGGCGGTCATCAATAGCATTGCTTTCCAGACGAATATTCTGGCGCTCAATGCGGCGGTAGAGGCGGCGCGGGCGGGGGAGCAAGGCCGTGGTTTTGCGGTGGTAGCCAGCGAAGTCCGCACGCTTGCACAACGCAGCGCCCAGGCGGCAAAAGAGATCGAAGGGCTTATCAGCGAGTCCGTATCGCTGATTGATAACGGCTCTAAAGAGGTGGCGCACGCCGGGGATACCATGACAGATATCGTCGGCGCAGTAAGGCGCGTGACCGATATTATGCAGGAGATTGCAGCGGCTTCAGACGAGCAAAGCCGTGGCATTCAGCAGGTAGGGCTTGCGATAAACGAGATGGATAACGTCACGCAACAAAACGCCTCCCTCGTTGAGGAAGCCTCAGCGGCGGCGACATCGCTAGAAGAGCAGGCGGCGCGGCTAACTGCGGCTGTGGGTATTTTCCGTTTAAACCAGCCGCAACACAGTGCCGTGAAAAAAGCGGTGGTACCTAAGAAAACCCGCGTTGCTTTAGACGAGGACACGAGTTGGGCTTCGTTCTAAGTATGGCTTTTTACTCGCCATTTTCCTGTTGTATTGGCTACGCTTTTTGTGGACCCATAAAAATAACTGATACCCACAATAATTCGAGTTGCGGGAATGCGAACTAGCGTAGCCAACGCATCAGCAACGTGAAGTATGAAGGGTATTTACAAGGAAAATGTAATGACCTGCAAACACACGTTACTCAAATTAAGCTCTCTGGCCGTGGCTGTAGGGTTAGCCGCGCCGGTTTGCGCATTCGATTCATTGACGGTATTTGGCGACAGCCTGAGCGATACCGGAAATAACGGGCGCTGGACGTGGAACAGCGCGCAAAACAAACTCTACGATGAGCAACTTGCTGACCGTTACGGATTGCAGCTAACGCCTTCCCGGGCGGGCGGCAGCAATTATGCCGCAGGGGGCGCAACAGCCGTGCCGCTTCTTAATCCGGCTGATAATACGCAAGATCAGCTCGCGCAATGGTTCAGCCAGACAGGCGGTAAAGCCGATGCAAATGGTCTGTATATCCACTGGATTGGGGGTAACGATCTTGCCGCCGCCGCGATTCAGCCAGCGCTTGCGCAGTCCATTGCCGCTAACAGCGCCACCAATGCCGGTGCGCAGGTGGGTAGACTCCTGGATGCGGGGGCGGGGCTGGTTGTGGTGCCGAATGTGCCAGACATCAGCGCAACACCTTTGCTGCTGGAATCCGTGCTGACGGTAGGGCTTGGCGCTGCCGCGACGCCGGCGATACAGGCGGCTTTCGCGTCGCTTAATGCAGCGCAGCCAACGGATCTCGCCCGCCGCCAACAGGCGATTCATCAGGCGTTAACCGCCGCCGCATCGGTGGTCAGCAGTAATCCGTTGATTCAGCAGGGCATCGCCGCTCAACTGATAGCCGCCTACGATACCGCCGCGCAGCAGGCCTCCGCACTCACAACGTACTACAACAATACGGAAGAGAGTGCGCTCCTGCAGCATGGCGGGAATATTGCGCGGGCGGACATCAACGGTATCTTCCAGGACATTCTGGCAAATCCGCAGGCGTACGGCCTGACCAACACCGTGGGTATGGCTTGCCCGCCGGGCGTGGGGGCGAATGAATGTTCTTCCTCAACGCCAGGTTTCAGCTCCGCCCAGGAATATCTCTTTGCCGACCATCTCCATCCTGGCCCGCAGGTGCATACCATCATCGCGCAATATATTGAAGCGATCGTTAACGCCCCTGTGCAGGTGTCGTACCTGAATCAGGGGACCCAGGCGATGATTCGCGGAAGTCGCGCCACGCTTGATGGCCGCTATCAGCAGCTTCGCCACGGCGATAACGCGGTCGGTTCAACAGGCGTTTTTGGCGGCTATAGCGGCGGGTATCAGCGTTTTGATGGCAATCACACTTCGGGGGATGGCAACGGGAATACCAATAATCTGGCGCTTGGTGTGGATTATCAGCTAAATGACTACCTTCTGGTGGGCGGGCTGATTGCGGGCTCGCTCGATAAACAGCGCCCGGATGATAATTATCGCTATGATGCGAAAGGTTTCCAGGCCGCTTTATTCAGCCATTTGCGATTCGGGCAGGCATGGCTGGATAGCGACGTTCATTACCTGACGGCCGATTTTGATAACATTCAGCGCAAAATCACGCTCGGGCAGCTAACGCGCACCGAAGAGGGGGATACAAACGGTAAATTGTGGGGCGCTCGCATGACCGTAGGCTACGATTTCCCGGTGACCAACTGGCTGACCACCGGGCCAATGCTGCAATACGCCTGGGATTACAGCCATGTTGATGGTTATAGCGAAACGGGCAACAGCACAACCGCCATGCGTTTTGGCGATCAGAATGGTCATTCACAAATTGGCAGCGCAGGCTGGCGATTGGATACCAATCTGGGCATCGTCAATCCGTGGGTGCAGGTGAATTATCGCCATCAATTTGGGGATGATGTTTACGGCGCCAATGGCGGCCTGAAATCGACGGCGCTTACCTTCAGTCGTGCGGGAGAAACGCAGGATAAAAACTGGGTAGATTTCGCCGTCGGGGCTGATATGCCGCTTTCCAGTACCGTGTCTGCTTTTGCCGCCGTCGCGCAAACCGGCGGTCTGAGTGACGGCAACCAAACCAGCTATAACGTGGGGCTCAGCGCGACGTTCTGAGTTTAAATACACCCGTTACACTGTAACGTTAACAGTGTAACGGGTGAGGTTTTACTCCTCTTCCAGCCGCAGATTCAGCATCTCAATCTCTTCACGCCACTGCTGCTGTAAAGCGGGTTTTTGGTGGCTTTGTTTACGGGCTAAATCCTGGGCAAGTTTTTCCTCAAGATCCACCAGCCGTTCCAGCCAGGTCTCCATTTCGCTATGCGTGGTTGATTGCGCAATGGCTTGAGTCTGTTGCGAAGGCGGTAACGCATCGCCTGTGTTATCCGTAATCAGCCGCGCATAAAGGCCCTCCAGAGAGTGCCATTCGCTCAGCTCGCCGTTATCAATCAGCCAGAAGCGGTTGCAGCTTTTCGCGATTAACGTTCGGTCATGCGTCACCAATAACACGCCGCCTTCGTAACTTTGCAGCGTTTCCGCCAGCGCCTCTTTGCCTTCCATATCCAGATGGTTGGTCGGCTCATCCAGCAATAACAGAGAATAACGGGCAAGCGTCAGCCCAACGAAAAGCAGCCTGGAGCGCTCGCCGCCGCTTAACGTACTCACCTTTTGCCCGTGACGCAGCCATGCAAATCCGGCGCTGATTAACGCCATTTTGCGGTCACGCTCGGTCAACGCGGCGAAAGGTTCGAGCGCTTCGAGCAGCGTGTCGCCATCGCGTAACTGGTGTAGCGTCTGGTCGTAATACCCCATATTGACGCGTCCATGCAGGCGAATCGCCTTTTCATCCTGCGGCTGCCGATAGTGCTGCCACAGCAAACGTAGCAGAGACGATTTTCCACACCCGTTACGCCCAATGATCGCCACCCGATCGCCACTTTTCACGCGGTTCAGCGGTAAGGTAAACAGCGGCGGGCAATCTGGTGCAGGCCTGACGGCAAGGTTTTCCATCTCCAGCAATCTGTCTGCGGGTAACGCTTCACCTTTCAGAATCAGTTGCCACTGATTTGCAGCACTCAGCTCGGTTTGGCTGTCTTTTAACTTGTCTACGCGCTTTTCCATCTGCTTGGCTTTGCGGGCGAGGTCTTCGTTATCGTAAACGCGGCCCCAAATCGCCAGCCGTTTGGCGCTGGCGGCAATGCGGTCAATTTCCTTTTGCTCCGCCTGGTGGCGATGGGCATCCGTTCGGTCACGTTCAACTAACGCAGCGCGTGCCGCAGAGCAGGGCAACTGGAAGAAACTTAGCCCGCGGTCGCGTAAAATCCACGTTCCGTTGGTGACGTTATCCAACAGATGTTGATCGTGGGAAACCAGCACAAAGCTGCCGTTCCAGTTACGTAAAAACTGCTCAAGCCACAGCAAAGTCGGCAAATCGAGGTGGTTACTCGGCTCGTCTAATAGCAGAAGATCGGGTTCGGTAATCAACGCGCGCGCCAGTAATAATCGCGTGTGCTGCCCGCCGCTTAACGTTCCGGCGGTGAGCTGGCATGCGGATTCATCAAAACCCATGCTGGCAAGAAGCGCCTGCGCTCGCCAGCCATCGGTATGCTGTTGTGCCACGCTTAATTTTGCCATCACCGCGTCAAGCAGGGTCAGTGAATGCAAATCTTCAGGGAGATGCTGTTCGACACGCGCGAGAAGGCAGTGATGCGCCCGCGTCACGTTGCCACTATTGGGCGAAAGCGTGCCATCAAGCAATTTCAGGAGGGTACTTTTCCCACAGCCGTTGTGGCCGATTAAACCCAGGCGATCGCCTTTTTTCAGGGTAAAGGTAATGTCTGCCAGCAGAGGGCCGAATGCGGTATCAAGGCTAAGAGATTGTGCGGTTAATAATGTGCTCATTGTTGCTTACTCAAGAGTTACAGGCGTTAAAACGCCTCGTCAAATATGGCTGACGATAACCCGGTAAGCCCGAGGGAAGGGATTTAGTGGTTTGCTTCGCTCAAGCCGGATTATCGCAGGGCGATATCGATAACGCTTGAGCTATGACGATCGCCAAAAGTCTGCGAAATAAACAACATTTCACAAAACAGCATGGGATCCTCCTTATATTCAGTTAGTTTATAGGTGCGGAAATCCTGGCAGAAAAGATCACTAAATTCCAGCTACCGATTTCTTCCCTGAGCGTTTCGGCACAAAATAAAATCATACAGGCACAACATGCGATTGCGGCGCACTTTACATTGGTGACTCTTACCCAAATCGAGGAAAAACAATGAAAAGAGTCGCAATCTTGTCTGCTAGTATTTTGGCTACATTGAGTTTTAGCGTTTCGGCGGCGTCAGCTTTCACCGTCAGCAGCAGTGATATTTCGCAGGATAAACCCTTAACCGAGACTCAGGTTTTCCAGGGCTTTGGCTGTAGCGGGAGCAATATTTCGCCGCAACTGGCCTGGAAGAATCCCCCGGCAGGTACAAAAAGTTTTGCGGTCACGGTTTATGATCCGGATGCGCCAAGCGGCAGCGGCTGGTGGCACTGGACGGTGGTGAATATCCCGGCTGAAACCCGTACCATTCCTGCCGGAGCGGGTGATGCAGCAAAACCTAAATTGCCTGCTGGCGCGGTTCAGGGGCGCAATGATTTTGGGTATGCTGGATTCGGCGGCGCATGCCCTCCGGCGGGCGCTAAAGCGCATCGCTATCAGTTTACCGTTTGGGCGCTGAGTGCCGATAAACTGCCAATAGACATGAATGCGAGCGGGGCGTTGGTCGGCTTTATGCTGAACAGCAATGTGATTGCCAAAACACAATTAACAGCAACATACGGACGATAAAAGGCGGCTAACACGGTGCAGGATTTACATTTTCAGCATAACCATTTGACCACGGCGGAAGTTTACTCCAGCCAGAAGCACCGTTTGCATCGTGTTAAGCTTTTTTCGCCCGCCATCTGCCATATTACCCAGGGCAGCAAAATCGTTATCCAGAGTGAAAACCGGCTGGTCGCCACGCCCGAGGAGCTGATTATTATTCCGGCCAATACCGAATTAGAGATTGTTAACCAACCTGCGCAGGGTTTATTTCGATCAGACTTATTGCTGCTCTCCCCTGAATTATTAACGGTATTTAAAACGCATTATATTCAGGATTATCCCGCCGCGCGGCTCACTTCGTTATGTGCCCCAATGAGCCGGGGGATGGCGTTTATGTGGGATAATTTGCTCGACGCCGTCCGTCAAAAATTACCCGCGAAATTGCAAGAGCATCAGGCTTTAGGCTTATTACTCGCGCTGTATCATGACGGCCTGGCAGGGCCGCTTCTGATTGAACGGCGGTACACTCTGACGGAGCAAGTGCGCCAGATAATAATGATGTCACCGGCAAAAGTGTGGACGGCGCAAGAGATTGCCGGGCATCTCTCACTGGGTACTTCGACGCTTCGCAGGCGGCTGCAACAGGAGTCCCAGAGCTATCGGCAAATTATTGAAGAGGTGCGTATGTCCTACGCATTATCTCAGTTACAAACCACGGCCTTGCCCATCGGCGAGATTGCCGCGCGCAGCGGGTATCTTTCAAGCTCGCGATTTACCGCCCGCTTTCGCCAGCATTATGGGTGTTTGCCGAAAAATGTACGCTAGCCGTGGCTGCGTACATTAATCAATATCAGAAAGGTAAAGGGCGCGGCTGCGTTTGCAGGGTTATCCAGCGTAACTCGGTAAATTCATGGACGCCCGCAAGTCCGCCAAAACGGCCGTAACCTGAATCTTTGACGCCGCCAAAGGGCATTTGTGCTTCATCATGCACTGTCGGGCTGTTGATATGGCAGATCCCGCTTTGAATGCGGCTGGCGATATTCCATGCGCGAGCGACATCGCGGCTAAACACGGCGGCAGATAACCCCAGTTCATTGTCATTGGCGATAGCGACCGCGTGATCGTCGTTTTGTGCGCGGATAATACTTTTCACCGGCCCAAAAGATTCTTCATGATAAATACGCATTTCCCTGGTGACAAAATCCAGCACAGTGGCGGGCATCAGGGTTGAATCCGCTTTGCCACCGGCAATAATTTTTGCTCCTTTAGCCAGCGCGTCATCAATCAAATCATTGCAGCGGGAAACCGTCTGCACATCAATCACGGCTCCCAAAACGGTTGGGCCAAGACGTGGGTCGCGGCAGGGCAAACTGGCCGCTTTTGCGGCAAATTTTGCGGCAAATTCATCGGCAATAGTTTTATCGACCACAATGCGCTCGGTAGACATGCAAATTTGCCCTGAGTTAGCAAAAGCCCCGAACGCGGCACAATTCACAGCCAGCTCAATATCTGCGTCATGCAGAACCAGCAGCGGCGCTTTGCCGCCCAGCTCCAGCACCACCGGTTTGAGGTAACGGGCACAGGTTTGCGCGATGATTCGCCCGACATGCGTTGAACCGGTAAAATTCACGCGGCGCACCGCCGGATGGGCAATCATGGCCTCCACCACGGCCGGAGCATCTTGCGGGGCGTTGGTGATGAAATTGACTACGCCCGCGGGGAAACCAGCTTCGCACAGGGCATCAATAATCAGGCCATGGGTGGCAGGTGAGATCTCCGATCCTTTTAACACCACACAGTTTCCGCATGCCAGAGGCGTTGCGATAGCTCGTACACCCAGTATCACCGGCGCATTCCACGGCGCCATTCCCAGCACTACGCCTGCGGGCTGGCGAACAGCCATTGCCAGATTACCCGGTACATCAGAAGGGATCACTTCACCGTTAATTTGTGAGGTGAGGGCTGCGGCTTCACGTAATATTCCGGCTCCCAAATGAACATTAAATTCTGCCCACTGCGCCGACGCGCCGGTTTCTGCGGCCATTGCTGCCACAAATTTGGCCTGTCTGGCTTCCAGGGCGTGAGCGGCTTTGAGAAGCAAATCACGGCGCTGATTTGGCCCGGTTTGTGACCAACTTACAAATGCTTTGCCTGCGGCTTCAACCGCTGAGCGGGCGTCATTAACGCTTGCCGCTGGGGCAATCGTGGCAACGTGCTCGTCGAGCGGATTGCGGCGCTCAAAGATCGCATGGTTTTGAGCGTCAACGGACAGTCCATTGATTAACATAGAAATAGAGACAGGGGATGGGTTCTGCATAGGGCACCTCTTTTATTTAAAGAAATTATTAATATCAAGGTGCCAACGAGTGTAGTGAGGATTGGCGAGTTTTCCAGCAATCGGCGGGATTAGCCTCTCAGCCGTAGGGCTGAGAGCCTCCGTTATTCCACGATCCCCCGCAGCCGCGCACGCTGTACATCTGTCACATCCTGCGGATGGCGATAGCCGATGTTTTCCACCGCGCGGGTGTAGAGCGCAACCAGCCAGTCGTAGACATACAGCGTATTCCCGCGAACGGGCTGCTCACCTAAACGCACCAGGCGTTTGTCGGCGGTGGCCTGTTTAAGGGGGGCGAAGACTGGTGAGCCTTTATTCACGCGGCTTGCCGGGCGTTGCGACGGCTCACTCTGCGCGTACCCTAACCAGCTTATAAAATCGCCTAACACCGCGCTCACGCAGGTGATCTCTTGCGCCATGCTGCCGTCGCCATTGCGCAAAGCAGACGCCAGTTGCTCAGGTAATTTCAGGCGGTAACTGGTGATAATCAGCAACTGACAAAGCGCCTGGCGCTGCGTGTTATCCAGGCCTGAAAGATGCGCCATTTCACGGCGCGTTGCCAACTGGCGCAGATGGTTAACCCACAGCAGATGCACGGCGCTGGCGAAGTTATTCTCCCCAGGCCCTGGCGACGTATCGCGACTTTCTTCCGCGAACAGGTCAATATCCAGGCTGAAACCCGCAGGCTGTTGGTTATGCAATTGCTGATGGTTTACCCAACAGTGCTGCAAGGCGTGGCGCTCAGGCAGAAGGCTTGCGAGCAGTTCGCCGTGAAGCGTGGCGTGAGATTGCAAAGCCCGCACCAGCTCTTCCGCCTGCGAGCGGGCGCGTTCTGGCGTCAGGTTTTCACCGTCCAGAATGGCGCTGAATAGGGCGCGGATCTCACTGTGTAACGCCTTTTGCAGCATCCCGATGCGCAGCGCCCGTTGCGCCGGAACCAGGGCATCAGCCATCCATTCCAGCAAACGGTGCATATTACGACTGTCGAGGGCTTGCAGCGTGCCCCAGCGTTTTCCCGGCAGGCCGATAATGCGCTGCACGCCTTCATCGAGATTAATCCCGCTAAATCGGGCATCCCGTGGGGTAATGGCCCAAATCAGCCCCGGCGTGGTGGCGTTGCTGGCCTGGGTTTTATCCACCCAACGGGCGAGCATTTTCCCTGCGGCATTCACGCTCTGGCGCCCGGCTGCGGCATTGCAGACCAGCAATTTATCCGGTTGTAGAGACTGGGCGTAATCATCGAGCCCATCGAGCGGAATATCCACCACGTCTACCTGCGCCAGTCGCGGCTGATGGTTAAGCGAAAGGGTGATTTCAGCGCTCAGTTGCTGTAAATCCGTTTGCGCCAGGCTCACCTGGCTGCCGGTCTGCTGCCCGGCGAGCGGGCAAACCATCACATCGGCGTTGATTTCGGGTTCGTCTGGCGTGGTCGCAATTAAAAAACCTTCAACCGGGAGCAGGAACGTATCCACCAGCAGGCTGGAAGGGGCTAATACCTGCGTTGCATGCCCCAGATGGTTCAGCGTTTCGGCAAGATGTTGCCAGCGCGCGGTAAAGGCCGAATTATCGCCCCATAACGGGGCCAGCAACGCGGCTTGATCGGCGCAACTGAGCCACGGCAGCAGATGGGTTATTTGCTGCCAGAGGGCGTTATCCAGATGATGCTGGCGACGCACCACCTGGTGGTAAGTCTGCGCGATTTCTGAAAGCGGCCCAGGTTCCATTCCCGGCGTCGGTTGCGCCTGGCGTCTCGCCTGAAGCTCTTTAAGTTTTGCGCTAATGACTTCCGGTTGCGCCAGACGGGGAGTCGCCGTGGCGTGATACTGGCGGATCATACGCTGGGCGAGCGTTGCAGCACTCCAGAGCGTAATCAGCAGCGGATAATGTTCTGCCATCGGCAGTTCACGACGCGTAAAACGCACCGCAACGGCGGGCGCCTGGCCTGGATTAATGTGCGTCAGATAATCCAGAACTTTTCCGCCAAGGGAGACGTCAATGCGTTCGTGGTGATCCCCAAGCAGTGTGGTGAGCAGATGATGTTTACCCGCCACGGAGTGCCCATACAAGCCAAGTGTTAGTGGTTGCTCCGCCTGTAAGTCAATAAAATGCTGGCGCTGTTGGAAAGCGGCTAATTTTTGCAGCAGGCTATCGGCTTCATTTTCAACCAGCGGGGCCGTCAATCGGGTCTGTTGAACCCACTCCACCAGAGGGTGCGGCGTTGAGGTTATTGGATTCATTTTTGGTATACGCTCCCGCTGTCAATCCAGTAATGGCTGGCACCGCTATAGCTTCCTGCCAGGGTGTTTAATTTAAAACTGAGCTGGCTGAGCGGCACTTTGCTGCCGTCCTGTAGCCAGGCTTCCGCCAGCACAAAGGCGTCGGCGTCGCGGGTTTGTTGCAGCCGCACGTTCAGGACGCCTTCTCCGGCAATCTCTTTGGCTAACTGCGGGGAGTTAATCGCCAGCGTGTAGAGCGGCGTGGCGGGCCAGCGGGCGTCATCAAGCTGGCGGAATCCGAGGCACGCGTTGCCACGCAGCGGAAAATGCAGACGCGTGTCGAGCGTCGATTTGGGATCGTCGAGATCGATCTCCCGATACCAGACGTTTTTCTCGGTAAGGGTATTATTCCCGTCGAGCATGCCCAGATAGCGCACCGTGGAATAAGCCTGAATATCCGAGGCTTTGAAGTTAAACCCAGGCAGACGCAAATCCATCGCCAGGCTGCACAGCATCGCGCCAACGGCGGCCGTTGATTTTGGGTTGCCGATGCGCCCCTGCTGGCTGAACGGGTACCATTCATGCGTCTGATAGTTATCCAGCCAGACGATGCGGTTCACCGGCACCGGCTGCTGGTAACGAAGCATCGCCTGCACGCCGGGCAGGCAGGCCGGGCGTCCGGTAACCAGCAGCACATCGCAGCAATAATGGCCGATCACTTCGCACAGCGCCTGAAGCGGGGCGGTCAGCGTAAATTGCCCGGCGAGCATCGCGTCCTGCAATGCGCGCATTTCCACCTGCAGCGGCACGCTGAATAGATCAAACGCGGGGGCATCGGCGGGAAGGGCATGCTGCACCGCTTGTTGAACATAATTGATGACGTTATCCGTAGGGCGCTGCGTTAACAGTTCCCCAAACGTTGCGTCGAGTGACGCGTGGCGATCGTCAGGATCGCTATTTTCCCAGCACGACAGTACCGCGTGGCCGAGGGGGATAAACAGTTGCAGGGCAGTTTGCTGGCGCAGCGTGCCGCGAGTATCCATGCGCCCGGACTCGCCAAACAGCGTGGTCATCAGCCCTGCGGTATCCACCACGCCCGCCTGGTGAATTTGCGCCTGAAGCGCGGGGAGCACGCATCGCTGGATAACATCCAGCAAAATGTCATCCCCCGCGACTTTAAAACCTTCGCGGAACAGCAGGCGCGGGGCAATTTTCACATTGCTGCCGACCCCATCGTCGAGCTGATATTGCGTGATCGCCATATCGGTGGTGCCGCCACCGATGTCAATCGACGCGACGCGCAGCGTTTTCCCCGGCGGTTCGTCGGCGGTGAGTTGGCGATCCGGGCGGGCGAGGCTCTGGAAGAAATTGCCGCTTTGCCCGGCGTAATTAACCAGCGCTTCGTTATACAGCCACACCAGTTGCCCGCACGTTGCTTCGTCCCATTCCATCTGCACATCGGGCACCGGCACCACGCTTTTCTGGAAATCGCGTTCGTTGGTAAAGCCTTCATCGGTGGGGTGCCATTCCATTGCTTTCCACACCAGACCCACCGCCTCCTGCATGCGCTGGCGGAAAATTTCGCGCTCCTGTTTTGGCATGGCAGAAGGCAGGGTGAGGATCAGATGGCGGAGCTGACGAGGGGCGTTGAGATGCCCCATGCTCTGGCGCGACCCTACGCTGTTGATTTGCATCAGCGCCTGGGCCAGTAATTCGCACAGCATTAAGGTCATTAACGCGCTGCGGCTGTACTGCGGGGAAAACACCGGCAGCCGGTCTTCCAGGGGGAGCGAATAGAGCGGCTGCCCGTCGTCGTTCATCAGGTTCATCAGTGGGAATGCGGTCGCCAGCGGTTCGCGCTGGGTTTTCAGCCCCATCTGGCTAAAACGCCAGTCCTGGCTGGCAGGCGTTTCATCCCACAGATAACGGCGTGGGCTGGAAATACCGCTCGCCCCGTCGGTGCCTAAACGCGCGGAGGCCATGCGGCGGGCTTCATCACCCACGCGAGCGATGGACGGCCAGACAAACGCGTCATCACGCCCGCTTTCTACCGAGAAATGCTGCTTGCCGAATTTGGCTTCGGAAAACTCGAGGCGGCTGGTAAACATCGCCTCGTTGATGGTTTGCGGTTCGCTGAGTGAGCGAATTTGCAGCTCGGCGGTCTGGCGCAGACCGTCGTTGGCTTCACCGTGATCTTCAATCAACACGCCGCAGGTGTGGGTGTTGCCCACATCAAGCACCAGATCGACGGGGATCGCCGGGGCTTGCAGCGTGGCGGTAACAATTTTTACTTCCGGTACCGCAAGCTGTGCGCCGAGCATTTCGATAATATTGAGATAGTGCGCCTGATACTCGAAGGTTTTCAGCGCATTGCTGATTTCGCGTTCGCTGCGGGATTCATGGCGGGTGGCAAATTGTGTAAAGACTTCGCGCAGCCAGCCATCAACCCAGGTCTGATCGATAAAATCGTTAATTTCCTCGTTTTGCCAGGCGAGGGCAAAACGTGCCCCGTTGCGTACGTCGTTCTGCGTGGGGGCGAGATGCGCCGCAGGATTGTCATCGGCCAGGATTTTCGTATCCAGTGCGAGGGTAACTCGCACGGTGTTCCCGGCGGAATCAGGCGTTTCAAGGCAGCGGATCTGCACGCGAGCCCAGTTATCCGGGCCGCCAACGAAAGTGCGCGGCGGGTTAAAGCGCAGGAACGGCAGCGGCAGCCAGGTTTTATCCAGCACTTTCAGGGAATGGCCAAGCGTAATGGTGCTTTCCGGTTTAACCACTTCGGGAGCCGAGCCCTGAGTGCCCGGCAGGGTAAATTTGCCCGGTACCACATCGTAATCAAGGCGCAATAGTGGGCCGTTCGCCGTTTTACGCACGAAGCGCCCGGTATGCGGGGCGTTGGGCTGCGGAGCAAGGCCGAAATCCAGAAACTGAATGCCGCTGTCTTTAATGAGCGTCACGCTCGGTTTGTAAGGGTACAGGGTGGCAAACATGGCTTAATCACTCACTTTTTTAAACGTCACGGGAACCACGGTGTCACTCGCGTATTTACCACTGCATTCGGCCACATCGTTCTCGCCGGGCTTGCATGAAATCTCCGGCAGCGGATAACGCGAACCGTCGCTACACCGCGCATTGCCGCGAGTTTTAACCATCAGCGTGCCGGACTGCATCAGCCCTGAGAAAACTTCCGCTTTACAGACGATGCTGTCGCCATGCACCAGACGCACGCTCCCTTTGTTATTGGCTATCTGGTAGCGCAGCGTAGGCGGCTTGCCGGTGATGGAATCTTTAACGTTGATGGCAACGCGCCAGGTGCCGTTGAGGAATTTGGTCGAGCCGATTTTTAGCGAATCAGCCGGTAAAATCAGTGTGCCTTTCGGTATATCCGCAGGCGGTGGTGGGGTGATGACAGCCGCAGGTTCTGGCTGTGGGGCGGGCGGTTCAACCACCGCCACCTGGCTTACGGGCAGCGTGGAAACATGCACCACCGGCTCTGCCTGAAGGGCCGCCTGCGCAATCGGCTGCGGTTTTACAGCGGCTACCGGCTGGGCTAACGGTTCGGCGTGGGGAGCCGATACCAGATAATAAGAGAGCGGGGCGGCGATGCAGGCGATAACCGCGGCTGCAGCCGGGAGTAACCAGCGCTTAGGTTTCTTAGCCGGTACCGCTTCGGGTGCAATCTCCGGGAGCGGAGCCTCTGTTTGCGGCGCGGCAACGACGGGCGTCGCTACCGTATAAAGCGGTTCGTCCGGCTCACTGAGCACCACGACAGGCGGTACTGCAGGCGGCGGTTCGGGAAGAAATTCAATCACCGGCTCGTGCTCTTCGGTGATGCGCAGGCAATCCAGCACATCGGCGCGGGCGCAGCTATTAAGGTTCACAAAGCCCCAAAAGGTCAGCACCGGTTTGCCGTCAACCAGATAAACATGTTGGCTGCCCGGAAACTGCAATGCGTTGGCGAGTAACGACCCGAAAAGTTGAATGGCGGTTTTTTCTGCCTGCTGGCAGCGCTGAATTAATGAGGCAACGTTAGCCTGGCAGTTATCGAGATAACGCAGCGCTTTTTTACGTTGCTCATCGTTTGCCGCCGCCCAACTGACCACCGTGCCTTCTACGGGCGCGTACCAGTCGACTCTATCGCCATCGTCGTTTGGCTGGGGAATCGCAAGGCTATCGACCACCGCCTGCTGTTTGCGTAACCGCAACGTTTCGCGAATTTGTAGCGCTGAGTCGAACACCGTCTGCCCGTTTTCGCCAAGCGAAAGGAAGTCATCAAGGCATCCGCTGCGCAATAATGTTTTTGCCACGTCATCAATCCTGCTGTTTACGACTCAGCATGAGCCATCTTCACGCTTTCCATTTTACGGATTCCATCCGCAGGTAAACGGCGGAAGAGGCGGCACTTTTTTCGAATTATCGGGCGATTGCGGTTAAGTCATTGGGGGGAGGCCCGCTTTTGTGCTACTGATTATTCATCTCTGAAGCGCGAAGGATGTTCAATAAATGACAGAAAAATTGCCGTTATTACTGGTTCAAATGGGCCATCCCCCTGCGGATATTCGCAACGCCGTGGGTGAGCAGCCGCAGTGGTTTAACGAAGCCATAGGGGATGTTGGCCCGGTTTGGGTGGTGTCTCCTTTTGAGGGCGAGCCGCTGCCCGTTAAAGGGACGTTTAGCGGGGCGATCGTCACCGGGTCATGGGCGATGGTCACCGATCGAGAAGCGTGGAGCGAGCGCACCGCCGAGTGGCTGCGTGAAATTATCCAGGCGGGTGTTCCGGTTTTGGGCGTCTGTTACGGGCACCAGTTGATGGCGCATGCCCTGGGCGGCGTGGTGGATTACCATCCGCAAGGCAGTGAGTTTGGGCAAATTGCCGTCACGCTCAATACGGCGGGTAAAGAAGATGCGTTACTCAGCGGCCTGCCGGAAATGTTTTATACCAATCTTAGCCATGAACAAAGCGTACTCACCTTGCCTGCGGGTGGTGTGGTGCTAGCCGCATCCAGCCACGATCCGCATCAAATTGTGCGCTATTCCCCGACCGCATTTTCGGTGCAGTTCCATCCGGAATTTAGCACCACGGTGATGAACACCATGATCAACAGCCGCAGCGAAAGAGCCGCCTTGAAAGGTAAAAATCTCGATGCCCTGTTGGCGCGAAATGAAGATACGCCGGAGGCACGTTCCATTCTTCAACGGTTTGTTGCGTTATTGTGAACGGTGGCGGCGGGATATTGTGCTGGTAATGGCGTAAAACTGCACAAATCTCGCTGTTATTGAATAACCTGAGAGCCTTTTGTTATTTGTCACAGACGGCAGGCTATGGTGTTATTGATACTTAAAAAAATAAGTTCATTTTTCATTTGGCAAGCACATAGAAGGTAAAATCATGTCGACAGGGAAAACGCTTCTCGCTCTGCTGCTTAGCAGCTTATTACCTGCCAGCGCCGCATTAGCTGCGGCAAATAACACGCTGGTTTACTGCTCCGAAGCCTCACCTGAATCATTCAACCCGCAAATTGCCAGCTCCGGGCCAACGTTTGTTGCCAGCTCACAAACGCTTTATAACCGCCTGGTGGAGTTCCGCCCAAGCGATAACCTGCCGGTGCCATCCCTGGCCACCGAGTGGAAAATCAGCCCGGATGGCAAAACCTATACCTTTACGCTGCGTAAAGGGGTGAAATTCAACAGCAATAAAGAGTTTAAACCGACGCGCGATTTCAATGCCGACGACGTTGTTTTCTCGGTCATGCGCCAGAAAGACCCGAAACACCCTTACCACAACGTGTCGCAGGCCAATTACGAATATTTCAATGACGTGGGCCTGGATAAGCTGATTACCGACGTTAAAAAAATTGATGACTACCATGTCCAGTTCACGCTGAGCGAACCGAACGCCGCATTCCTCGCTGACTGGGGAATGGATTTCGCCTCGATTCTTTCGGCTGAATACGCCGATGCCATGCTAAAAGCAGGCACGCCGGAGAAGGTGGATACCGCACCGATCGGCACCGGCCCGTATGCGTTGCAGGAGTATAAAATCGACTCCCTGATTCGCTATGTGGCGAACCCAAATTACTGGAACGGCGAAGTGCCGACCAAACACCTTATCTTCTCGATTACGCCAAATGTGCAGACGCGTATGGCGAAATTGCAGAAGAACGAATGCCAGATAATCCCGGCTCCGGCACCGGTGCAGTTTGATGCCATCAAAGCCAATAAAGACCTGGCGTTACACAGCATTGATGGGCTGAACGTCGGCTATCTGGCGTTTAACACCACCAAAAAACCGTTTGATAACGCCCTGGTTCGCCAGGCGCTGAACTACGCCGTGGATAAACAGGCGATTATTAATGCGGTGTTTATGGGGTCCGGCACGGTGGCTAAATCTCCGATTCCGCCAAATATGATGGGCTTTGATAAAGACCTGAAAGACCGCGCCTACGATCCTGAAAAAGCCAAAGCGTTGCTCAAACAGGCAGGCCTCGAGAAGGGTTTTGAAACGGATTTGTGGTCTATGCCGGTTCAGCGCCCGTACAACCCTAATTCACGCCGCATCGCTGAGATGATTCAGCAGGACTGGGCGAAAGTGGGCGTGAAGGCGAAAATTGTCACCTTCGAGTGGGGTGAGTACCTTTCCGGCATCCGCAAAGGCGAGCATTCATCGGCCCTGTATGGCTGGATGAGCGACAACGGTGACCCGGATAACTTCGCGGACACGCTGCTCGGTTGCGGCAGTATCAAAAGCGGTTCTAACGCGGCACGCTGGTGCGATAAGCAATACGATGCGCTGACCCAAAAAGCCAAACTGACCAGCGACCCTGCGGCGCGCGCGAAACTTTACCAACAGGCGCAAGAGGTGTTCTACGAGCAAGCCCCGTGGATTGCGCTTGCTAACGGGAAAACTTTCTACGCCACGCGCAGCAATGTAACGGGTTATAGCGTCAGCCTGAACGGCAGTGATTTCTCGAAAGCGAAATTGAATTAATTGACCCCCACCCAGCCTCCCCCTTGCCAGGGGGAGGAGCTAACTGCTCCCTTCCCTGACAAGGAGGAGGTGTTTAAGCTCCCTCTCCTGGCAAGGGGAGGGTTGGGGTGGGGTCTGAACCTGGTTCAATATCTAAGGATTAATGAAATGGATTCGTTTTTCTCCGCTGTAGCAAACTGCCGAGTCCGCTGGCTGGATTTGCCCGGGACCGGCACGCCTTTAGTCTTTGTGCATGGACTTGGTTGCGCGTCGTCCTACGAATATCCACGAGTCGTCGCTGATAAGAATTTTGCCGGAAGAAGATCCATACTTATCGACCTTCCAGGTTACGGATACAGTGAAAAACCAAAGGATTATAGCTATTCGATAACCGAACAGGCGCAGGTGGTTGCCGAGCTTATCTCTCATCTGAAATTAGAGAAGTTCTTTCTCTACGGCCACAGCATGGGGGGAAGTATCAGTATCGAGGCGGCGCAATTGCTGGGCGAGAGTTTGTGCGGGCTGGTGGTGTCGGAACCCAATTTTCACCCAGGCGGCGGATTCTTTAGCCAACAAATTTGCAGCACCAGCGAAGCGGGTTATGTCTCAACGATCCATCATTCAATGGTTAGCGATGAAAGTGGTCCGTGGGCCGGAAGTTTGTCAGTTGCGGCGCCCTGGGCTGTCTGGCGAGGGGCTGATAGCCTGATAAAAGGCAATAAATGGATAAACATGTTTGCTGATTTAACCAAGCCGAAAGCGCTGATATTTGGCGAAAAATCGCTACCTGATAGTGACTTCGAGCAGATTAAAATCATGAACATTACGACTGAAGTTTTACCTGATTGTGGGCATTCCATGTCATGGGAAAACCCATCAGCGTTAGCCAAAGTTTTAGAATCATTTTGCAAATAAGGAGAAAATTATGGCCCATCTTGAAGACGTAACGGCTCGCGTAGACGCGACGATTGCTGAGAATGTTATCGAGCACATGAACGTGTTGCTGATTGAGCTAAGCGACGATACAGAATTGACTCGCGAAGATCGTTATACCCAGCAGCAGCGTTTACGCACGGCGATCGCGCAAAAAGGCCATCACCAGAGAGCGGAGGCGGAACAGCGCCGCGAAGAGTTAACTAAAGGCGGGACGATTATTTAATTCATCCCTGTTTCCCGCCTTTATGGCGGGAAGCCCATTAATAATTGCACCACTATCCCACAAATAATGAGAAATAACGCGCTGCAATGGTGCGAAATAAATATAAGTAAAAACTATTCTTATTATTACCCCTTGAAAATAAAACAAAATTTAAACATGGCACGATAACTGCTTTATTCCTCTCATCTTGTATACCAGATGGGATTCCAGTTTATGTCAGTAGCCACTTTGTCTGAATGGGTCGCGAGTTACCGCCAGCACCCGCAGCAGCTTGCGGCGGCATATCAGCAAATTCATGGGGATTTATCCCACGATGATAATGCGTGGATATATATTGCAACGCAGGATGAAATCTATGCTCAATTAACCACAATTTTTCACACAATTAATTCTGGTGAAAAACAAGCTGCTGACTTTGCTTTATTAGGCGTGCCTTTTGCCGTCAAAGATAATATTGATGTCGCAGGAATGCCGACCAGTGCCGGTTGCCCGGCTTTTACTTATACACCTGAAAAAGATGCCACGGTTATTGCTCGCCTGAAAGCCGCTGGGGCGATTGTGGTGGGCAAAACTAACCTCGACCAGTTTGCCACTGGGCTTGTGGGCACGCGCTCCCCATTTGGCGCGGTCAAAAACAGCTTTAATCCGGAATATGTTAGCGGCGGATCAAGTTCAGGTTCGGCATCGGTCGTGGCGCGTGGGCTGGTCTGTTTTTCGCTGGGGACAGATACCGCAGGCTCCGGGCGCGTGCCTGCCGGTTTTAATAATATTGTGGGCCTGAAACCGACCAAAGGCTGGCTTTCTACCGCAGGCGTGGTGCCCGCTTGCCGTCTCAACGACTGCGTGTCGATTTTCGCCCTGACCGTTGAAGACGCCCAAACCGTGGCCGCCATTGCCGGTGGCTACGATCCGCAAGATCCGTACTCTCGCGCGAATCCGCAAACGGCCCCGGCTCGTTTTCGTGAAAAATTGCGCTTTGCCATTCCCGACAAACTGGAATTTTTTGGTGACGCCTGTAGCGAAGCAGCTTTTGCCAGAACGCTTGCACGTTTAGAGCTGTCAGGCGCGGAACTCGTACCGATAGATTTCAGCGCGTTTAGCCAACTTGCCGAACAGCTTTACCAGGCCGCATGGGTTGCGGAGCGCACCATGGCGGTAGGGGCGATATTTAATACCCAGCCAGATGCGATGGACCCCACCGTGCGTGGCATCGTAGCGAACGGCCTGAATTACAGCGCGTGCGATGCCTGGCAGGCGGAATACACCCGCGCCGAACTGGCCCGGAAAATTAACGCACAGTTAAGCGAATATGACGCACTGGTGGTGCCCACATCGCCCACTATCCGCACAATTGCTGAGATGGCGCAGGAGCCGGTGCGCTTTAACTCGCAGTTTGGCACCTACACCAACTTCACCAATCTGGCCGATCTGTGTGCTCTTGCGCTGCCGGGGGATTTCCGCGCAGACGGCTTACCGGCGGGCATCACGCTGATTGCTCCCGCATGGCACGACAACGCGTTAAGCCACTTTGGAATCGCCTGGCAGCAGGCGCTGAATTTACCGTTGGGCGCAACGAATAAAACGCTTCCTGCGAGCGCTGCCGCAAAACCTTCCGTCAATCACGTTCGCGTGGCCGTTGTCGGTGCGCATCTGCGGGGAATGCCGCTGAACCACCAGCTCACCACGCGAAATGCGGTGTTTATCGAAGAATCGCGCACCGCCGCCCATTACCGACTTTACGCCTTAGCCAACACCCAACCGCCAAAACCAGGGCTGGCCCGAAGCCATGAAGGGCAGCCGATTGCGGTTGAACTTTGGGACATTCCCCTGGCGCGTTTTGGTGAGTTCGTTGCGGAGATTCCTGCGCCTCTCGGCATTGGCACTTTGACGCTTGAAAACGGGGAGAGCGTGAAGGGCTTTATTTGCGAACCCGCCGCATTAAGCGACGCCACGGACATCACCGCATGGGGCGGCTGGAAAGCCTGGCTTGCCCGTCACCATAGCGCCTGAGGAGGGATTATGTTTCGCTCTGTATTAGTAGCAAACCGCGGTGAAATAGCCGTTCGTGCCATTAAAACGCTGAAAAAAATGGGCATTACGAGTGTTGCGGTTTACTCCGAGCCCGACGCTAACGCGCAGCATGTGGTAGACGCCGATATGTCTATTGCGCTCGGGGGAGAAAAAGCCGCAGACAGTTATCTCGATATGGGGAAAATTATTGCGGCAGCGAAAGCCAGCGGTGCGCAGGCGATTTTTCCCGGCTACGGTTTTTTGTCCGAGCGCGCGGAGTTTGCGCAAGCCTGCGCAGATGCGGATCTGGTTTTTATCGGCCCGACCGCCAGCCAAATCCGTGATTTTGGCCTGAAACATCGGGCTCGCGAACTGGCATTTAAAGCTAATGTACCGATGACGCCGGGAACCGGCCTGCTGGTGACGCTCAAAGAGGCGCAACTGGCAGCGGCTGAAATTGGTTATCCGGTGATGCTGAAAACCACCGCAGGCGGCGGGGGGATAGGGCTCACGCGCTGCGAAGATGAAGCCGGTTTGATTGAAGCCTGGGCGAGCGTCAAGCGCATGGGGCAGCAGTTTTTCAGCGACGACGGCGTGTTTATTGAACGTTTTGTCGATCGCGCCCGTCACCTTGAAGTACAAATTTTTGGCGACGGGAATGGCACCGTGGTTGCCTTAGGCGAGCGCGACTGCTCTTTGCAGCGCCGCAATCAAAAAGTCGTTGAAGAAACGCCAGCCCCCAATCTGCCGCAGGCCACACGCGAAGCGATTCATGCCGCGGCGGTGGCTCTGGGCGAGTCGGTGAATTACCGCAGCGCGGGCACCGTAGAGTTTATCTATGATGCCGCCCGGGATGCGTTTTACTTCCTTGAAGTAAATACCCGTTTGCAGGTTGAGCATCCGGTAACGGAAATGGTCACCGGGCTGGATCTCATCGAGTGCATGATAAACATCGCCGCAGGCGTCACGCTCGACTTGGCGCGTATGGCGCAGCCGCCGAAAGGGGCAGCCATTGAAGTGCGAATTTATGCTGAAGACGCGCTGAAAAACTTTCTGCCATCCCCTGGCGTACTAACCGATGTTGAATTCCCGAGCGATGTTCGCGTCGACGGTTGGGTCAGCACAGGAAGCGAAGTCAGTGCTTTTTACGATCCGATGATCGCCAAAGTGATCGTTCACGGGGAAGATCGTCAGCAGGCGTTAAGTAAACTGAACTCCGCCCTTGCCGCTACGCGTTTACACGGTATCGCCACAAACCTGGATTACCTGCGCCAAATCGTCCAACTGGCAGAATTTAAAGCCGGAATGATGTGGACACGCCTGCTCGATAGCGTGGTTTACCGGGCGCATGCCGTGGAAGTGCTGGAGCCCGGAACCTGGAGCAGCGTGCAGGACTCCCCAGGCCGCCTGGGTTACTGGGATATTGGCGTCCCGCCGTCCGGCCCGATGGATGATTTTGCGTTTCGTCTGGCAAACCGCATTGTCGGTAACCATCCGTCTGCCGCCGGGCTTGAGTTTACATTGCAGGGGCCGACGCTTCGTTTTCACTGCGATGCGACCATCGCATTAACCGGAGCCGATTGCCCGGCAACCCTTGATGGCGAAGCCGTGCCGTACTGGCAGCCGCTGATTGTCAAAGCGGGGCAAACCCTGAAACTGGGGCGCGCCACCTCCGGCTGCCGTACCTACCTTGCGGTGCGCAACGGCTTTGATGTTCCGGTCTATCTCGGCAGCCGTTCGACGTTCGCACTTGGGCAGTTCGGCGGCCATGCCGGGCGTACGCTGCGCGTAGCAGATGTGCTGGCGATCTCCCAGCCGTGTTTACCCGCGTGTACCACGCCCGCACCGATTTCGCTCCCGCAAACGCCGGAACCCTCTGTGATTCCGCAGTACGGCGATGTCTGGGAAATTGGCGTGCTGTATGGCCCGCACGGTGCGCCGGATTTCTTTACGCCTGAATCGATGCAGACGTTCTTTGATGCCGAATGGCAGGTGCACTACAACTCCAACCGACTGGGTGTGCGCCTTGTTGGCCCGAAACCGGAATGGACGCGAGCCGACGGCGGCGAGGCGGGGCTTCATCCCTCTAACGTTCATGATTGCGAATATGCGATTGGCGCGGTGAATTTCACCGGCGATTTCCCGGTGATCCTGACGCGTGATGGCCCGAGTCTCGGCGGGTTTGTCTGCCCCGTAACGATTGCCAAAGCGGAATTGTGGAAAGTTGGGCAGGTGAAACCCGGAGACCGTATTCGCTTCCACGCCATTACCTTTGAACATGCGCAATCTCTGGAGATAGCCCAGGAGGTGGCGGTCACTAATCTGTTGCATGTTCAGACGCTGCCGGATTTGCATCCGCCGATTACGCCAACCACCACCTCAAGCGCTGCGATTCTGGCAGAACTAGAGGCGCAGAGCGGTTTACCTGCCGTTGTGTATCGCCAGGCGGGGGATAATTACCTGCTGATTGAATACGGCGACAACGTGCTGGATCTGGCCCTGCGTCTGCGAATTTATCTGCTGATGAAAGCCATCAGGCAGGCTGATATTTCCGGTATTGAGGAGCTTTCCCCTGGCGTGCGTTCACTCCAGGTGCGCTACGACAGCCAGCATATTTCTCAGTCGCAACTGCTGACGATGCTGCTGAGCCTGGAAAAACAGCTTGGGGATGTGACCCGGCTGAAAATCCCGTCACGCATTGTGCATCTGCCGATGGCATTTGAGGACAGCGCCACGCTGGCGGCGGTAGAGCGCTATCAAGAGACGGTGCGGGCCGATGCGCCCTGGCTGCCCAATAACGTTGATTTCATTCAGCGCACCAATGGCCTGGCCCATCGTGATGAGGTGAAAAAGATCCTCTTTGATGCCAGCTATCTCATTCTTGGCCTCGGGGATGTCTATCTCGGCGCACCTTGCGCGGTTCCTCTTGACCCGCGCCACCGCTTGCTTAGTTCGAAATATAACCCCGCTCGCACCTGGACTGCGGAAGGCACCGTGGGCATTGGCGGTATGTATATGTGTATCTACGGCATGGATTCACCGGGTGGATACCAACTGGTGGGGCGCACAGTGCCTATCTGGAACAAATTCCTGAAGAACGACCAGTTTGGCAATGAACCCTGGCTGCTGAAATTCTTCGATCAGGTGCGTTTCTATCCGGTGACAGAAGAGGAGTTGACGGCTTTCCGCGCAGACTTCCGTGAGGGGCGAGCGCAGGTTCGCGTAGAAGAGGTGGAGTTTGATTTCGCCGGGTACACCCATTTCCTGGCTGATAACGCCGATGATATTTCCGATTTCCGCAGCCGCCAGAAAACGGCGTTTGAACGCGAAGTGGCGAACTGGAAAGAGCAGGATAATGCCGCCGTTGAGAGCGCGATGACCGATGCGCTGGACGTTTGTGAAGAGCAGGAAGGCCAACTGGTGAGTGCGGATCTTAACGGCAATATCTGGAAGATCCTCGTCGAAGCGGGCCAGACGGTGAAGCAGGGCGAGCCGCTGATCGTGGTGGAGGCGATGAAGATGGAGCTGATGGTCGCCGCCCCGCGCGATGGAACGGTGATTCGCATTAATTGCCAGCAGGGCCGCCCGGTGGGGCCTGGGGATGCGCTGCTTTGGTTGGGATGAGGGCGATTCTATGCCGATGAAAAAAACCACCGGCATCGCCGAGCGCATCTACCGCCAGTTGAAGCAGGAAATCTTCGATTTTCAGCTCCTGCCCGGCGATCGCTTTAGCGAAAGCGACATCGCGCTGCGTATGAATGCCAGCCGCACGCCGGTGCGCCAGGCGCTGTACGCCCTGGAGCAGGAAGGGTATGTCGATGTGCAACCGCGCAGCGGCTGGCAGATCAAAGCCATCGACTTCGACAATCTGGAATCACTTTACGATCTGCGCATTGTGCTGGAACTCGAAGCGGTTAAGCGGCTATGCGCATTCCCTGAGGAGATAAGGCTGCTGCCGCTTCAGGCGCTCAAGCAGTTTTGGATCGATGCGCCGCAACTGCCGGACGGTGCAGACGTAGCCTGCCACGACGAAGCGTTCCATATGACGCTGGTGGAAGCGGCGGGCAATCCGGAAATGGCGCGGGTCCACCGCGAAATTACCGAAAAAATTCGTATTGTGCGGCGTCTGGATTTCACCCAGCGTCCGCGCGTCAGCGCCACTTATTTCGAACACGGGCAAATCTTGCTCGCTATTTTGAACCGCCAACGTCAGGAGGCACAAACCCACTTACACGACCACATAGCCGCAAGTCAGAAAGAGGTTCGTCAAATTACTCTCCATATGCTGCACGTTGCGCAGCAGGGAGCCAGGCGTTAATACACAGCTAATTCTGGAGTACACACATATGCAGCGTCGCACCTTTATTAAAGCTTTCGCACTCTCGGCGTCCGTCATCAGCATGGGGTTGGCTTTTAGCGCACAGGCCGCCGACACCATCAAAGTGGGCATTATGCATTCGCTCTCCGGCACCATGGCGATTTCTGAAACGCCGCTAAAAGACGTGGCGTTGATGACCATCGCCGACATTAACGCCAAAGGCGGCGTGCTGGGTAAACAGCTCGAACCGGTGGTGGTTGACCCGGCTTCCAACTGGCCTCTGTTCGCTGAAAAAGCCCGTCAGCTATTAAGCCAGGACAAAGCGGCGGTGGTGTTTGGCTGCTGGACGTCGGTTTCGCGCAAATCGGTATTGCCGGTGTTTGAAGAGCTGAACGGCCTGCTGTTCTACCCGGTGCAGTACGAAGGCGAAGAGATGTCTCCAAACGTTTTCTATACGGGGGCTGCGCCTAACCAGCAGGCGATCCCGGCGGTGGAATACCTGATGAGCGAGGACGGCGGGGCGGCAAAACGCTTCTTCCTGCTCGGCACGGATTACGTCTATCCGCGCACCACCAACAAAATTCTGCGTGCGTTCCTGCATTCCAAAGGTGTGCAGGATAAAGACATCGAAGAGGTTTACACCCCGTTTGGTTATAGCGATTACCAGACCATCGTTTCCAATATTAAGAAGTTCTCCGCAGGCGGAAAAACGGCGGTGGTTTCCACGATTAACGGGGATTCCAACGTGCCGTTCTACAAAGAGTTGGCAAACCAGGGGCTGAAAGCGACCGATGTGCCGGTGGTTGCGTTCTCAGTGGGTGAAGAGGAGTTGCGCGGTATCGACACCAAACCGTTGGTGGGTAACCTGGCGGCGTGGAACTACTTTGAGTCGGTCGATAATCCGACCAACAAAGCATTTGTTGCCCAGTGGAAAGCCTACGCAAAAGCGCACAAGTTGCCGAATGCAGACACCGTGGTAACCAACGATCCGATGGAAGCGACCTATGTTGGCATTCATATGTGGGCCCAGGCGGTAGAAAAAGCGGGGACGACGGATGTGGATAAAGTGCGCGCGGCGATGGCCGGGCAGACATTCAAAGCCCCGTCCGGCTTTACGCTGACCATGGATGCCACCAATCACCATCTGCATAAGCCGGTGATGATTGGTGAAATCGAAGGTAACGGCCAGTTTAACGTGGTGTGGCAGACCGATGAGGCGGTGCGCGCTCAGCCGTGGAGCCCGTTTATTGCCGGTAACGATAAGAAGTCGGACGAGCCGGTGAAGATGGCGAGTAACTGATTATTTCGGCGGACCCCACCCCAACCCTCCCCTTGCCAGGGGAGGGAGCTGAACGGCACCAACTTGCCAGGGCGAGGGGTATTTGCTCCTCCCCTTGCCACGGAGGGAGCTGAACGGTACCAACTTGCCAGGGCGAGGGGTATTTGCTCCTCCCCTTGCCACGGAGGGAGCTGAACGGTACCAACTTGCCAGGGCGAGGGTATTTGCTCCTCCCCCTGGTAAGGGGGAGGCTGGGAGGGGGTCAGACAACAGGAAATCCTCTATGAAATTGTTATCGCACTTCAGACCACTGCTATTCCTGCTTTGCTGCCTTCCGCTTCTGGCCCGCGCCGGAGATGCCGAAGATTTTGCAGCAGCGAACCGCAACCAGCAGGTGAAGCTGTTGCAAACCTGGGCGGCAGCACCGGATGCAAAACGCCTTCCATTGCTGAGCGCGCTTTCTCAAGAAAGCCTGGTTATCGACGAACAGCATCATGCCTTTACGCAAAATGGCGCGGCGATTGCCCCCTTGGGTGAAGTAAAAACGCCGGTGGGAGACGTTAAGAAAGTCCGTCTCACGAACCGTCTACGCATTCTGGCAGGTAGCGCACTGGCAAGTCATCAGCTAGTAAGTGACAACGTCACTCTGCGATTGCAGGCGGCACAGGCACTTCAGCGAGATGCGCAGCCTGATTTATTATCGCTGTTACAACAACGGCTTAAAGCCGAAAAAAACGAGGATGTACGTACCGCGCTTGAGGGGGCTATCGCCCGGCTCCAGCTCGCCAGCGCTGATGCGAAAGTGCGTCTGAATGCCGTGGCGTTGTTAAGCTCTTCGGCCGACCCTGACACTCAGGCGCTGTTAAAACCGCTCACTGACGCACAAACCGAGCCCGATGCGCAGGTGCGTGAGGCCGCCGCCCAGGGGCTGCAAAAAATCCAGCAACGTTTACGGCTCGGCGACATCCTCGGCCAGGCTTTTATGGGGCTTTCTCTTGGCTCGATTTTGCTGCTCGCGGCTCTCGGGCTTGCGATCACCTACGGTTTGTTGGGCGTTATTAATATGGCGCACGGCGAAATGCTGATGTTAGGTGCTTATTCCGCGTGGCTTGTGCAGAGCGTATTTCAACATTATGCCCCGGCGTGGCTGACGTTTTACCCGATTGTCGCGCTGCCGATAGCCTTTGGGATTACCGCCGGAATCGGTATGGCGCTTGAGCGCACGGTGATTCGCCATCTGTATGGCCGCCCGCTGGAAACCCTGCTGGCGACCTGGGGCATTAGCCTGATGCTCATCCAAATTGTACGCATGGTGTTTGGCGCGCAAAACATGGAAGTGGCGAACCCGGCGTGGCTCTCCGGGGGGATTCAGGTATTGCCCAATCTTATCCTGCCGTGGAATCGCCTGGTGGTGATTGGCTTTGTGATGCTGGTGCTGCTGTTTACCTGGCTGCTGCTCAATAAAACGCGTTTGGGCATGAACGTGCGAGCGGTTACGCAAAACCGCGCCATGGCAGCCTGCTGCGGCGTGCCCACCGGTCGCGTTGATATGCTGGCATTTGGCCTGGGATCGGGCATTGCAGGGTTAGGCGGCGTGGCGCTTTCGCAGCTCGGTAACGTTGGGCCCGAACTGGGGCAAGGCTACATTATCGACTCCTTCCTCGTGGTGGTGCTTGGCGGCGTCGGGCAACTGGCGGGCACCGTTGCGGCGGCGTTTGGCCTGGGCATCTTTAACAAAATTCTCGAGCCGCAGATCGGTGCGGTGCTCGGCAAAATCCTCATCCTTGTGCTGATTATTCTGTTTATTCAGAAACGTCCGCAAGGCCTGTTCGCCCTGAAAGGGAGGGTGATTGACTGATGACCCAGCCGCTAACGTTAACTTTAACCCGGAAGGCACCGCGTCTGAGCATGGTGCTGGGCACGATTGTCGTCGCGTTGATGCTGACACTACCGTTCTTAACGCTCTTACCCGCCAGCCATCCGCTGAGTTTGTCTACCTACACGCTAACCCTGGTAGGCAAAATACTCTGCTACGCGACGGTGGCGGTGGCGCTCGATTTAGTGTGGGGCTATGCCGGTCTACTCTCGCTGGGGCACGGGATTTTCTTCGCTCTCGGCGGATACGCGATGGGAATGTACCTGATGCGCCAGGCCGCAGGCGACGGGCTTCCGGCGTTTATGTCATTCCTTTCCTGGGATCAACTGCCGTGGTTCTGGTGGGGTACGCAGCATTTTGCCTGGGCGATGGCGCTGATTGTTCTGGTTCCGGGGCTGCTGGCGCTGGTGTTCGGCTTCTTTGCGTTTCGCTCAAAAATCAAAGGCGTCTATTTTTCGATTATGACCCAGGCATTGACCTACGCGGGCATGCTGCTGTTTTTCCGTAATGAAACGGGTTTTGGCGGTAACAACGGTTTTACCGGGTTTACCACTCTGTTAGGGGTGCCGATTACCGCCACGGGCACGCGTATCGGGCTGTTTATCGCCACCGTACTGTTGCTGATTGCAAGCCTCGGCATCGGCTTTGCGCTGGCCCGCAGTAAATTTGGCCGTGTGCTAACGGCGGTGCGTGACGCCGAAAATCGCCTGGTATTCTGCGGCTATGATCCGCGCGGTTTCAAACTGCTGGTGTGGACGTTATCCGCCGTGCTCTGCGGCCTGGCGGGCGCGCTATATGTGCCGCAGGTGGGGATTATCAACCCTGGCGAAATGTCGCCGACTAACTCTATCGAAGCGGCTATCTGGGTGGCGCTTGGCGGGCGCGGGACGTTGATCGGCCCGATCCTCGGAGCGGGTTTAGTCAACGGAGCCAAAAGCTATTTCACCATGGCGGTGCCGGAATACTGGCAGCTCTTTCTCGGCCTGATTTTTATCGTTGTGACGCTATTTTTACCGCGCGGCGTCATCGGGCTACTGCGTAAAGGAGAAAAATAATGCAACCAGGCGAGCCGCTTTTTACCCGCCAGCACGAGGCTGACCGCTATCGGGATCAAACCGATCCGGTGCTGATGCTGGAAAATATCAATGTGAGTTTTGACGGTTTTAAAGCGCTTACGGATTTATCCCTGAACATAGGCGTGGGGGAGTTGCGCTGCGTAATCGGCCCAAACGGCGCGGGGAAAACCACGCTGATGGATGTGATTACCGGCAAAACCAAACCGCAAAGCGGCAGGGCGTTTTACGATCAGTCCACCGATTTAATGCGTTTAGAACCGGCAGATATTGCCCGCTGCGGCATAGGGCGAAAATTCCAGAAGCCTACGGTTTTTGAGGCGCTGACGGTTTTTGAAAATCTGGAAATTGCCCAGAAAGCCGATAAATCCGTCTGGGCGAGCCTGCGGGCAAAACTCAACGCCGAGCAGCGCGACCGCATCGACGAAATGCTCACGACGCTGCGGCTCGGGGCGGAACGCCACCGCAAAGCCGGGTTACTTTCTCATGGCCAGAAACAGTTTCTGGAGATCGGCATGTTGCTGGTGCAGGAGCCGCATTTGCTGCTACTCGACGAACCTGCGGCGGGTATGACGGATGCGGAAACCGAATACACCGCCGAGCTGTTTCGCGGGCTTGCGGGCAAGCATTCGCTGATGGTGGTGGAGCACGATATGGGGTTTGTGGAAACCATCGCCGACCATGTCACGGTGCTGCATCAGGGGCAGGTGCTGGCGGAAGGATCGCTGCGTGAGGTGCAGGCCAACGAGCAGGTGATTGAGGTTTATTTGGGGCGTTAATTTTTGGATGCCACCCATGCAAGGCATTTGTAGGTCGGATAAGCGAAGCGTCATCCGACATAAAAGAGGAATCACTATGCTGCAAGTCAACGATCTAAACCAATACTACGGCGGGAGTCATATTCTGCGCGGCGTCTCCTTTGAAGCAAAAATAGGGGAAGTCACCTGCCTGTTGGGGCGCAATGGCGTGGGAAAAAGCACGTTGCTGAAATGCCTGATGGGGCTGATTCCGGCGAAGTCCGGCGCGGTAAACTGGCAGCAAAATAACATCACGCAGCGTAAGCCACACCAACGCGTGCAGGCGGGTATTGCTTATGTTCCGCAGGGGCGTGAGATTTTCCCGCGCCTGACGGTAGAAGAAAATCTGCTGATGGGGCTTTCGCGTTTTGCCGGGCGTGATGCGAAAAATGTCCCGGAAGATATTTATCAGCTTTTCCCGGTCTTGAAAGAGATGAAACATCGCCGTGGCGGTGATTTATCCGGCGGGCAACAGCAGCAACTGGCGATTGGTCGGGCTCTGGCCTGCAAACCACAGCTATTAATTCTCGATGAACCCACCGAAGGTATTCAGCCCTCGGTGATTAAGGAGATCGGTCAGGTTATACGAATGCTTGCCGCCAAAGGTGATATGGCTATTTTGCTGGTGGAGCAGTTTTATGATTTTGCCGCAGAACTCGCTGACCACTATTTAGTGATGTCACGCGGTTCGATTATTCAACGTGGCGCAGGGGGAAATATGGAAAGCGACGGGGTTCGGGGCCTGGTGGCGATTTAACGCTCCTTGTCGCCACTTAACAAGTCCACTAACAACGCAATCTCTTGGTCCACCACATTCCTCTCTTCATTGACCATGAGATAAAGCTGTGTGGTTCGACGGGCACCCTGGACTAGTGGCAACGGCAATAATTCACCTGAGGCAAGTAATGGCTGGATGTGTTCCTCTGGCAGCCAACCGTAGCCTACGCAATGGGCTACGGCTTCAATTGCGGCTTCAATAGCCGTGAAAGTCCAGTTTTCTGCTGCGGCAAACTGGCGGCTATGAAGTTGTTGCTGAACACGATCGACAATTTCAATTAATGGATAGCGGGCTAAATCATCGCGACTAAAGGGGGCAGGGAGCTGCCACAAGGGATGCTCTTTATGAGCAACAGCAACAAAGGTGACGCCCATCAGCGCTTTTCCTCGCATGGCGACATCTTCCGTCTGAGTCACTAAGTACACATCCGCTTCGCGCTTTTTTAAGTCTGACAAACGTTCGCTACGCAGGACTTCCGTGAGATGAACCTGCGTCATCGGGTAAGTTTGCTGAAAATGGCGCAATGCACTGAATAAGAAGGCTTTGGGGAAAATACTGTCTACGACTAAATCCAGACGCGCACGGTCTCCACGCTTTAATGCCGACGCACGATTTTCTAGCGCATGAAAACTCTGGAGCAAAGGCTGTGCCTGGGCTAAAAGTTGTTGTCCTTCTGGCGTAAGTTCAGCCTTGCGCCCGACAATGGTTAGCAACGATACGCCCAACCGCTCTTGCATCAATGTAAGCTGATAACTCAGAGAGGATTGGCTCCGGTTAAACTCCTGCGCCGCCCGCGCAAAGCTTCCATAATTGACAACGGCCTGGAGCAACTGCCATTGCTCAAGTGTGGTTTTCATGGCCATAAACCCATCGAATTTTTAAATGTATTTGTACCAATAATAGCGTTATTTATCGAATGAGCACATGGCTATACTCGATTCATCAAATGAAAAGGAGATAAATCATGAGCAACTTTGATAAACACGATTTGAGCGGTTTTGTAGGAAAACACCTTGTCTACACGTATGACAACGGTTGGAATTATGAAATCTACGTCAAAAATGCCACGACTCTGGACTACCGTATTCACAGCGGGATTGTGGGTAATCGCTGGGTAAAAGATCAAAATGCTTATATCGTTCGCGTTGCCAAAGCGGTGTATAAAATTTCCTGGACCGAACCCACAGGAACCGATGTCAGCCTTATGGTGAATCTGGAAGATAAAATTTTCCACGGGACGATATTTTTCCCGCGTTGGGTTATCAATAATCCGGAAAAAACAGTGTGTTTTCAAAACGAACATATTGCTGAGATGGAAGCCTATCGTGATGCGGGCCCGGCTTACCCAACAGAAGTTATTGATGAATTTGCAACGATTACCTTTGTTCGGGATTGCGGTGAAAATAATGATTCGGTGATCAACTGTCCTGCCAGCCAACTGCCCGCTGATTTCCCTCAAAATCTGTAACGTTCTCTGAGCTTATAAGCCGTGCCAACCGGCACGGTTTTCAAACGAGGATGATTATGTAAAAGTAACTGCCCTGTGATCCTCATTTACCCGGCGGTTTACCTTGACTGACTCAAGTAACGAATTTCAACAACCCATTGGCAATGCGCTACCGGATTGGCAGCCATGCCCGCGCCCGCAGCGCGTGGTTCTGGAAGGGCGTTTTTGCCGTCTGGAGCCGCTGGCAACCCACCATACCGCAGCGTTATGGTCGGCGTGGCGTTCCGCTCAGGACAGTCGCGGCTGGACGTATTTGAGCGTCGGGCCGTTTGCTGATTCACACCAATTTTCCGCTTTTATTGATAGCGCTGCCCAAAGCCGCGACCCGCTGCATTACGCGGTGGTGGATGTGCAAAGCGGAAATGCGCTGGGCACGCTTTCACTGATGCGTATCGACCCGGCTAACGGCGCGGTGGAAGTTGGATTCGTGATGTATTCCCCGCGACTACAGCGTACCGTTCAGGCTACCGAAGCCCATTATCTCCTGATGAAGTATGCGTTTGGTTTGGGTTATCGTCGTTATGAGTGGAAATGCGACAGCCTGAATGGGCCGTCACGCCATGCCGCGATTCGCCTTGGTTTCCGTTACGAAGGTCTGTTCCGCCAGGCTGTGGTGTATAAACAGCGCACCCGTGACACCGCGTGGTTTTCTATTCTCGATAGCGAATGGCCGCTCATCGGGCAAGCTTTTGAAACCTGGCTCTCCGTTGAAAATATGCCTGACGGTGTGCAAAAACAGGGGCTAGTGCAGATTCGTGAGAGTCTGGTGAACAACCGTTCTGGCGTTTCACGCAACATGGCGCAAGTCAGAGCGCTTGAAGCTCGCGATTACGCCCAGTGGGCCGTGCTTTGGCAAGGTTATCTGACATTTTATAATGCACAACTTCGCGATGAGATTACGCAACTGACATGGGCTCGTATGCTTGATGCCCGCGAACCCATGTTTGCTCTCGGCGCGTTTGATGAGCAGGGGAAAATGTTGGGTATTGTGCACATGGTTTACCATCGTGGCACCTGGTCTGCGGAAGATCATTGTTATCTTGAGGATCTGTTCACCGCGCCAGAATCACGCGGAAAAGGCGTAGGGCGAGCACTCATCGAAGCGGTTTATCAGCA